>NZ_JBJQJO010000049.1:0-9041 GCF_046487395.1 Escherichia sp. WS1450 | reverse complement strand
GAACTCAGGGGTGAAAGTACGTTTGGTTTTCTTGTTCATTAAGTCACCTGTTTTGTGTTGAGGTGAGAATATCACCTTTAATCAGGTGGCCAAATTTACTGTGCCACTACATACCGCACAGAACATCACCAGTGTCAGTACCAGACATGCCATACAGATTGCTGCCACACAGACACCAACCACCCACCACATCGGTATTAATACTTTTCGTTGTCGGGCCATCAGAAATACACCACCACCGGCGTCAGATTACCCTGCCAGCGTTTTACCGGTTCCTCAGCACCGGGGAAATTCACCCGCACATCACTCAGGGATGTCACCCAGGCACCGGCAATATGCTGTCTGCCATTCTCCTGTGACAACAGCGATTCAGCACCTGAAATAAACGCATCAGGACGAGCGGTTAACCCGGCATAGTCCGGGGTCCATTCATAGCCGTTCACCTGCCATAACTGGCGTTTCACCTGTTTTTCGGCCTCCAGCGTCACCTCTCCGCTGACCACGCTCCAGCCCTGACCGGCAGTGATATTGTCCTGCCATGCCAGAAGATGGCGCATCGTGAACGTGATTTCCCCGTAACGCACCTGCCCCCGGGCAAGCTCTCCCCGGGCCGGAATCCGGGGTGATGATGGCACCACCTGAAGTAATGTCACCGACGGCTGCAGCCCCGGACGGGCAGTTGTCAGTGATGTGGTATGCCCGCCAAGAATATAAAAGTCCTGCCCTGTCCGGCTTTCACTGACCATCCCATTTTTACCCATTGCCAGACCGGCCTGCACGGCGTCTGGTGTACTCATCTGCACAGCGCGGGGTTGCCACTGCCAGGAAACTTCAGGAACATACAGCGTGCCGCTGAGTTCCGTCACGCCCACAGCCATTCCCTCCTGCCAGTGGCCCGGCGGAATAATCAGGGGTTGTGCCAGCACACAGGCTGAAGTCAGAAAAAACAGAACCGGAAACATACCGGACTTTAGACGATGAATAATATTCAGCACCGGACCGTCCTCCTGCTTACTGGTACTCAATACTTACCGGCAGTGACACCCGCCAGCGTTCCGGCATCGTGCCGTTCAGACGTAATTCACCACTGCCTGCCACAGTCTGTGCACCATACGCACCTTCAACCTGACGCAGGGAGGCATCACTGAAATGACTCACTCCTGAATAACCACTGACGGTCATTGTCTGCAGCCAGCCGGGGCCTTCGCCACTGAACATCTTCTGAAGAACACCCGGAATATCAGAGGCCTTCATGGCAGTGCTTTCACCGGGCAGGCCATTCACATTCAAGTCGTCATACACGCCGGCATACACCGACTGCCCGCCCTTCACATGGCGCAAAACCCCCGCAGCCTGCATTCTGAAAACAAATGTGCCTGCCCGGGCGTTATTATCTCCGGTGACAGACAGCGTCACTTCCGCCATGCCCGGTGCTGTCCAGACAAGTGAAAAACCCTCAGCCCCCTTTCCGTAACTGACCCGGGGAGAAAGTCCCTCACGTCCTGCAGGTGTGGTCAGGGTGGTTTTTCCCAGTAAAACGGTCATCGCCGGCAGTGCGACCGGGATCCCCTTCCCACCGTCACGAACACCGCGGCTCTGTTTAACCTCCAGGCCTTCATTTCCCTGCCCTACTTTCCATACCCACGGGTTACGGGTGCTGGTCACCGGGCCTTCCAGCTTAAGCTCTCCGCTGAAATCTTCTCCCGGCGTGTTCCAGGCCAGTACACAGGAAGGCAGGAGGCTTGCAGCAAACAGAAACAACGTCACCTTTTTCATTTCTCTTCTCTCCTTATATCCCTGCAACCCTCACTGTACTGTAACCGTCACATTCAGCCCTGCCTGCCATGCTGCAGGTGTGCCCTCTGCCGGCAACCGCAGTTCAAAATTCGATACCACTGAGGCATATGCCGCAGCCAGATTCATCACCCGACCGTCAGCCAGTACCCCCTGACTGATAACCTGTCCGTTATCCACCGCATTCATGCCATTACCAAAATTCTGATTCATCAGTAACAGGGAAGAGAGCCGGGCTTTCAGCCCCTGTGGCAGCGTTCCTGACTGTACATCCGTCACGCTCTGTCCACTGACCAGCGACATCCCGGCCGGTACGGATGCCCCGTCGTCCTGTCTGCCGGCACTGACTGCCATCCCCTGATTCAGGGTGAAAGAAAGCAACCCCGACACGTTCCCCGTTTCCGGGTCACGCACCGGGACAGAGGCGCGGAAGTGCTGTGCTGAGGTGCTATTTCCTTCCGTCACAGTAAACGGCTGCCCGTTACTGCTGAAGGTAATAAATGGTGTGAATCCAGGACCACCGCGCTCAGCCACCTCATACAAATGTCCTTCAAGAAGCGGCAGTACCCCTTTATCCCGCAAATTAAAAACCAGTTGCCCGTTCTCTGTACGCGCATCGGCAGTATCCACTGACCAAGTCTGGTCCGGTGAACCTATCTGCCAGGTCCATTTGGGTGCTTCGTCAGTGACAAAACCATTAAACTGAATTTCGCCACCATCCAAAATATCATTGGCATCAACTCGAAAAGAAAAAAACAAGAGAGATATAAAAAGAAAAGATAAAACATACCCTCCACCTGTTACAGCAGAAGGCCATATCGCTTGTAATATTCTCATAAATTCATGCCTTGGCTGAATAACAGGACATCTAAATAGATGTCCTGTTATTAATATTTAAACGATTTCCTACGTATTATTTATAGGAAACAACAACAGGCATAGACGCAGTCCAGCTTACATCTCCCGCTGTAGCAGGGTTATCCAAAGTAAGAGTGATAGTATTACCTGCAACAATACCTGCTGCATATGCAGTATTAAACACTTTACCAGTTGCACTGAAATCCTTAGCCTCTGGAGCAGACGCTTCCGAAGTAACTTGCGGGAGATAGTCAGAAATATCAGAGAACAGGCCATTCATGATGCTAAGAGCATCAGAATAAGATGATACCGCACCATTTGCCTGTTGAGGCAGAGCGCCATAGTAGGTTCTGCTATTGTCATAAGCATACAGAGATGCCCCGGCAACTGAAGAGTTAGCATTATCAACGATAGCTGAAACAGCTGCTACCTGCATCGGGAAAGTAATACCACCGATTTTATTGCCATTAGCATCCTGCACATCCAGCGTCATAACAATGGCACCATTGCTAAAAGATCTTCCTGCGGCAGCTTGAATTAAGGTCTTGCCATTGAACGTGATATTAGCAATTTTATCAGATGCAGCGCTATCAAACCCACCCTGAACAGAACGCAATGCCAACAGACCTGCATTTGCTGGTGCAACAATAGAAACTGTGGTATCGCCAACAGGAATATTAGAATCAAGTCCAGTCAAAGAACCAACCTTACCTTCATATACAGCACCTTGTACTGGCGTACTAATGGTACCACCTAACGAAATATCCCCTCCAGGAAACGCAGAGGTAAATGCATTTGCCACACCAGATACTGACATAGTAGCCCCTGCAGCAACCGCCAGAGCAATCAGAGTCTTTTTCATAAAATAAATCCCTTGATATTTCATAAATAATAAACTGAAATCGGCAATCCTTATTTTTCCGGAATTACCGCAAAACAATCCCTGTGGATTCATTTAATAACCACATTCCATTAAACAAAGTGTTTAACTCAGAATAGCTTTACGTTATTCCCGTTTAAAAATACGGTAAATCCCTTTACCAATATGACCCATTCCGGAGTCACGGATGTATTGCATCTGTTTTGTCGGAGATGAATTCTCAGTCTTCCACCTGCAGCGCTATCTGCAGATTTCCCCGGTAACTGACCGGGACTTCCAGCTCTGCCGGTGCATCCGTTCTTAACTCAACCAGCTTCTGTGCCTCAGGTACGGTTATCACCACATCCTCACCCTGCTGTCTGGCACTGAGTGCCACTCTCTTTCCGTCAACCATCAGGACCGTCTTCAGGGTGATACGGGCTTCCCCGTTATCCGGCAGCACCTGCTTCACCGTGATATACGCGAGGCCACCTGATGCAGCCCTGGACTCTGCGTTACGGATGGTCAGGCTGGCGGGAAGAGGCGTCGTCTCTCCACTCCGGTACAGCACCGGGTCTGTCGGTGTGCGGGTTACCTTCACCACGCTGTTACCTGACACCTGACCGTTCACCACACCCAGATACTGCGTTTTCTCGCTGTATTCAGCGGCCAGTGCTGACTGAATACTGAGTGCACTCAGGGCTAGGGCGACTGCCATCATTGTTTTCTTCATTTATTACCCCTCTGTTCCGTATTCCGGAGGGCGGTTATTTCTGCTCTGCGGTATCTGCTTTCTCAGTTTTTGCTGCTTCCGGTGCTGTCGGTTTCTTCTTATTAATTGTCCAGGTCTGCAGGCTTCCCCAGTCATTCAGGGAGTCCACTTTCACCACATTTCCCTTCACCTGCACTTCATCACCCGGCATGAACATCAGCAGTTTCTGTGCTGTCTCATTATCCGTGGCAATTTTCTTCCCGTTTCCGTCCAGCAGGCTGCCAATCGCAAAAATGTACGGCGTGGTGTTCACCAGCATGGTCCTGCCATCCGGGCGGCTCTGCAGGCTGAGCCCTTCCTCTGCCCCCTTGCGGCCTTCAAGCAGTGCCTTCGGTCGGTAGAACAGTTTCAGCTTCGTGCGCAGCGCCACTGCAATACCGCTGCCCTCCAGAGCCGGCGGAATATCCTGCAGGTTCAGCCAGTACACCGACTCTTTATCCTTCGGCAGATGGTCCGAGGCCATGATGATACGCAGTGTCTGCTGACCATTCGGTTTCACCTTGAAGAAGGACGGTGTCACCACAAAAGTCGGGCGGCTGTCCTTCTCCACGATATTGTCCACCCAGGCCTGACCACCAAAGGTACGCTCCTTGTCATTGTTGGTGACCGTGATGGTCAGCGCATCCTTGTCCCCGCGAAAGATATAGCGGGTCTGGTCTGCCGCCAGGGAAGCCATCGCACTCTGACAGGTCATCATCAGCGCCAGAGTCATTCCCAGTGCTTTTGTCACCCGGTTGGTGAAAAACGTCGTTACTGCGTTACGCTTACTCACACGTAATCTCCTGTAGTTTCTCAGTATCCTGCAGTTTCGCCGCAGGTATCCGGCACTGGCCCAGGGTGATATCACCCGGCGCATCCACCGTGTTAATCATCAGCACACCATTGTTAGCCACAAAGCCCAGCGGTGTGTTCTTACTGTCACGTGCCCAGGTTCCCCCCGGCACAAACTCACCGTCACGCTGCTTCACCTGCAGCAGGTAACGCTTAACTTTCAGGGCATCAAACGGCATCCACACCACCGCCTTGTCCGTCGGCACCACCTTCTGACTGGTGTTCGTCAGTTCTGTGCTCAGCGGCAGCGTGCCCGCATCAATCGTCACCGTGTTCCAGTCATAGCTGTTCAGCGGTACCACCAGGTTGCCGTCACTGTCAGTCTGTCCGTCACCGGACGTCACCTTCACTCCGGGGGTATCCTTCACGTTCACCACAGCCACGGTATCCCCGGTCGTGCGGCTGAACATAATGTCTTTCGCCGCCGGAACGGCCAGTACCGAACCGCTGACCGAGACAGAACCACTGGTTCCGCCGGACTGCGAGTGGTTCAGGGCACCACTCAGATAAGCCCGGTCACCACTGTACGACGCATTCAGATAACTGCTCACACCGCCACTGCTGTCACGACCACCGCCCAGACCATAACTGAAACGGTCATTCAGCGAGCCGGACACGCCGGTGCTGACGCCCGTACCACCGCCTTTGCTGGTGCTCACCGACGTACTGCTGCTGTAACGACGGTCAAACAGTGTGAACGGTACCGACACTGACGCCGATGCAGACCAGTTGTTTTCCCCCCGGGTGTTCCGTGAACCGGACCAGCCCAGGTTCAGACTGACGCCCTTAATCTGTGTGCTCAGGGTGCCGGTAATCCCCGTGTCCCTACCGTTGTCATCGCTGTACCGGTAACTCCCGGTCATGGATGCGGGGTAATAACTCCGCTGCCAGCCGGACACCGACAGACTGAACAGACCACCCACCGGCTGACTGACACCGGCATTCCATTCATCCTTCGTCCGGCGACCATGATTTGACTGCGACCACAACTCTGTCGGGTCAAAGGAGGACATGTCCTCATATTCCTCACTCTGCCGTGACCAGCTCACCCGCAGTCCGGTGTTCGTCATCTCCAGTTGTTTACTCCAGGATAACTGCATCTTGTTTCCGCTGCGGCTGCCGTCACGGTATTTTGCCGTGGCATAAGCCCCGTCAGCAGACACCGCCCCCAGGTAACTCAGCCCCAGAACAGCCCCGGCGCTGACGCCCTGCCAGTCCTGGTTAAACACCCCGCCGGTGCGCAGCGTCAGCCCGTCCAGACCGTAACCGTATGACGCCGCAAACACACCGCCTTTCAGGTCACTGTCATCGTCAGGCAAACCGGCTGCCACACTGAACTCGTGCTGCCCCGGACTTAACTGCCCGGCCATCACCGACAACGGGAAGTTCTGTACCTGCTCGCGCCCGTCTTCACCGGTGATTTTCATGGTCACATCACCACTGGTGTACAGCGGCACATCCGTGATGGAGAACGGCCCCGCCGGCACCATCTCCGAATGCAGCAACCGCCCGTTCTGTGTCAGCGTCACCCTCGACGGCCCGTTCGCAATGCCGCTGAACACCGGGGTATACCCCAGATTGCCCGGCTTCATGCTGTTGTTCCGGCTCAGCGACACGCCGTACGTTCCCGTACTGCCCAGCAGACTGTCCCCGGTGGATGTTTTCCCGACCGCCAGGTCCGCGCTCAGTGCGCGGATGGCCCGGGTGGCCGTAAACATGTTTATCGTAGTGGAGTTATCCCCGCTGTCACCGCCGCTGGCCGTGGCAGAAGAACTCACCACCCAGTGCCCGATATTGGCTTTCAGGTCCGCTGAGCCAAAGGCCGAGGTGTTATTACGGCCGGTGTTGGCGTTCGCGTTATAGTTCACGCGAAATGCACTGGTCCCGTAATCCCAGTCCACATTCTCCGGCATCTTCACCAGCCCCTTCTGGGGAATGGACAGCGCCAGACTCTGGGTGGAAACATCAAAATCCACCTTCACTGACGGCGCTTTTGTCAGCACATAGCACTGTCGTGTGGCGTCATATCCCTCACGAAAGTAATCTGCACTGACGTAAATCCCGGCCTTCGTCAGCCATGCCTCTGTCAGACACAGTTCATTACTGTCCTGTGGTGTCACATCCAGTATCTGTTTCCCGGCCTCCTTCCCGTTCAGGGACAGGTCAACCAGATAACGCCCCGGCGCATAGCTGCCGTTCAGGGCTGCCCAGACTTCCGGATTAACCCCGGCACCACCCTGGATAAAGGACATATCCAGTTTTTCACCTGCAATACCTGTGGCACTGGCAAAAGCAGCTGATACGGCAAGCGCAAGTGCGGCCCGACGGAAAAACACGGACGAAACCGGCTCAGCGACTGCCTTCTTTCCTGCACACACAATCCTTTTCTCCGTTACTGATACGTGACCACAAAGGTCAGTGCACCCGTGTATTCCCCCGCCTTCACGTTCGCCGGAAACACCGGCTGCGCACGAAAACGGAACTGTCCTTTAGCAGCAAACTCCACCGGGTAATTCACCGAATGACTGTCCTGAGTCAGACGTCCGCGATAATCTGCCTGTGTATCCACCGCCCGCACATCCACGCGAACACCATCACCGGCACCGCGGGTGACCACGCCCCCTGCATCCAGCTGTCCCGGGTTACCAAAATCCAGGGTGGCGACCTGCCCTGCCTGAAAGGCTGAGCAGCCCTGAACCGTGGCACCGGACTCATACAAACGCACAGTGAAATCACGCGGAGGCACAGACGTCCCCGTGGACTTGCGGTAAGTCCCGAATGTCAGCCGGCCACTGTTGCCGATGCTGTCCGCATCCACCACCACATGACAGGCCGAGGCCACCACGTCAGCACTGAATACGGTTTTCTGAACAGCGGCGTGAGAAACCCCGCCCCCTGCCAGAAGCAGAAGTACTGAAAGCGATAAATTTTTCATGCAACTGTTATCCCGTATATGGAATACCGGCTTCTGATATATAAAAAGGAACCAGCCTGTTTACCGCCTGATGGGTACGCTGAATACGCCCGAGAGCACCAGAGAAATATCCCTGAGAAACCTCATGTCGTTCACAGGCCTCCCTTCGGGTATAACCCAGAACCAGAAAATCCCTCAGCGCATTAAGAACCTTTTCACTGTGAACCGGAGATATTTCAGCTAATAACCAGAACTGGCTCTCTGACATTTTTCCGGGTGACAAAGTACACCCGTGTTTCTTGCTCAGATACAGGTCACTGCTGCTCATTTACATCTATTCCAGAAACATAACCAGACAAAAAGACGACATAAATCCGGATAACAAAAACGTATTCACTCTGCTGTCGTCCTGTTTTCTGCGGCAAAGACTATCACGGTGTTTTATATCGAAAAACATTAATTTCACGATCTTTATGACCAAACAACAACTATTTAATAACACAAAATACTGACAACTTAGGATAAAAAACCAAAAACGAAACAAAAAACAGATAAAAAGATCGTTGTTTTTGTAAACACCAATATTGCCTCCTTGACAGTTTTTTTGTTCTTATTTAGATATTCATCAAAAAACAGATCCTAATTTTCATAAAAAATATGAATTTAGAATAATAAAAAATATTAAACAGGGAAATTAAAAACACAGAAACAAAAATATGCCCATGGATTTGCCCCTATATTTCCAGACACCTGTTATCACTTAACCCATTACTGGCCTGCTGCCGCAGATATTCCCGTGGCGAGCGATAACCCAGTGCACTATGCGGATGCCATTCGTTATAATGCTCGAACGCCTCTGCAAGGTTCTTTGCTGCCGTTAACCCGTCTGGTTTAGGCATGATACTGATGTAGTCACGCTTTATCGTTTTCACGAAGCTCTCTGCTATGCCGTTACTCTCCGGACTCCGCACCGCCGTGTTCTTCGGTTCAAGCCCCAACATCCGGGCAAACTG
>NZ_JBJQJO010000048.1:0-9195 GCF_046487395.1 Escherichia sp. WS1450 | reverse complement strand
CCACAGAATGATGTCACGCTGAAAATGCCGGCCTTTGAATGGGTTCATGTGCAGCTCCATCAGCAAAAGGGGATGATAAGTTTATCACCACCGACTATTTGCAACAGTGCCCGTTCTCATAATGCGATACACCCGCTTTGCATTAACCACAGGCAGGCCGTCCCGCTCCGACTCCCGTCGCAGCAGCGCCCACACACGGCGATAACCATACGTCGGCAGGTCAGCCACCGCCATGTTTATCCGGGACAATACGGTGGTATCGTCAGAACGGGGCTGCCGTCTGCGATCCTGTCAGTCAGATGGCCGGTGAACCCGAATGCTCAACTGCGCACGCGACACGCTAAGACTTCTGCAAACGTCGCTTATTCGTCGTTCCCAGGCAACGAGGGCGCATGCGCAATCCATTTTTTTGCCCGGCCGAACTCCACGGCCTCTTTGAGTATCTCGGCTTCCATCGTCTTTTTGCCCAGAAGGCGCTGGAGTTCGCGAATTTGCTTATTGGCGGCAGCGAGTTCGGAGGCCGGCACCACTTCCTCGCCCGATGCAACAGCCGTCAGTGAACCGTCTTAATATTGCTTGCGCCATTTGAATATCTGGTTTGCATTGATGCCATGCAGGCGCGCGACATGAGACACGGTCATACCGGGCTCCATAGTCTGCTGAATAATGGCAATTTTTTCCTGCGGTGTACGACGCCGACGCCGCTCAGGTCCTGATAACACTTCAACCATCTTATCGTTCTGACTGGTATTAAACATAGTTCCAAGACTACCTCTTATTTTAAGAGAGTCGAAGTGTCTGGTGATCTATGGGGCCAGTCTAGCCCTCTTCCAAGTGTAGGGAGATATAGTCAAAGTTTGCTTCTCCGCCGATGAGTCCGCCCTGCGTCGGATAGTCCGATTTTTTACCGGCGAAGCACGGCTCTCCTAACCCTATCTAAAGCGAATAACTTTTTTCAACAGGGCCGCGTGCCAATGCAAGAGCGATAGGCGCTCTACGCGCCAATTTGACCACTTAAAACAGGTAAATTGAGGGGTTGTAATGTGTTGATGTAACAGGCTTTTATTTTAATGTCTTGGCATATGTATAATGGTAGTCTAGCCCTCCTTTCAACAAGGAGTACTCATGGAAACCTACAATCATACATATCGGCACCACAACTTTTCACATAAAGACTTAAGTGATCTCACCTTCACCGCTTGCACATTCATTCGCAGCGACTTTCGACGTGCTAACTTGCGTGATACGACATTCGTCAACTGCAAGTTCATTGAACAGGGTGATATCGAAGGCTGCCACTTTGATGTCGCAGATCTTCGTGATGCAAGTTTCCAACAATGCCAACTTGCGATGGCAAACTTCAGTAATGCCAATTGCTACGGTATAGAGTTCCGTGCGTGTGATTTAAAAGGTGCCAACTTTTCCCGAACAAACTTTGCCCATCAAGTGAGTAATCGTATGTACTTTTGCTCAGCATTTATTTCTGGATGTAATCTTTCCTATGCCAATATGGAGAGGGTTTGTTTAGAAAAATGTGAGTTGTTTGAAAATCGCTGGATAGGAACGAACCTAGCGGGTGCATCACTGAAAGAGTCAGACTTAAGTCGAGGTGTTTTTTCCGAAGATGTCTGGGGGCAATTTAGCCTACAGGGTGCCAATTTATGCCACGCCGAACTCGACGGTTTAGATCCCCGCAAAGTCGATACATCAGGTATCAAAATTGCAGCCTGGCAGCAAGAACTGATTCTCGAAGCACTGGGTATTGTTGTTTATCCTGACTAATTGCTTTGATGTGTGATTTTAAACGCTCAAATTTATAAAACGAATAATATTGTCAACCTTGCAATAATAGACATAGGGACAACCATGTATAAATTTTTACCCTCAGGCGTCTTCACAATAGAGCCATATAGCAGTGGGTCACTTAGTGGGCTTAATTTTTCCATTAAAGATAATATTAATATTGCTCAGTATAAAACATCATATGGTAGCCCATCTTGGCAAGTAAACATAAGGCTGCCATTTATAAGGCACTGTTGCAAAAATGTGGAGGTGATAGGGGTACTACGCCGGAACCCCAGATTTTTCCGTCCGTTCAAATTATCCACGGTTGAGCAGCTTGATCCCGTCCGCCCGCAGTTGACCAACAGGGGAAATATGCCTGTACAAAGTTTGCCGGGTTATCCCAAGTTCCTGGCATAGCGTACTGACCTTTGTTTCTGATTGTCCCATTGATGCCATTGCCAGTCGCAGTTTGACTGGCGTCATTTTATAAGGTCGGCCGCCGTTCCGCCCACGGGCTCTTGCTGATGCCAGACCTGCAGTCGTTCTTTCAGCAATCAGTTCGCGCTCAAACTCCGCCAGTGCGGCAAAGATACCGAAGACAAGCTTGCCAGCGGCCGTTGTTGTGTCGATAGTCGCCCCGTGACCGGTCAGCACTTTCAGACCGGTCCCCCTCGCGGTCAGGTCGTGCACTGTATTAATGAGATGACGAAGATCACGACCGAGGCGGTCCAGCTTCCATACGACCGAGAGCATAAAAAATATTGGGGCAGCGTGAGCTATGCTGCCATCGCTGGTCCCTTCCCGTCACTTTGAAAACCCGGATACCAGCAGACAAATTTATCCTGCAGTTCGTTATTCAAAACGGCGGTCCGGGTCTGTAACAAATAATGAGCCCCTTTTCTGCTCCACTGCATCTGCTGCTTTTTGGCCATTCGTCTGGCGATCACTTCATTGATCGTGGATTCCACAAACGCGGTTGATACCGGCTCTCCGTACCGACGCATTTCGCCGTAGTTTGGGATCATCATCTTATTATTCCGGATGTAGGTATACATTTCATCCAGATGTTTTTGCAGGGATTTCAGGCTAGGATAGCTGAGTTCAGGGTCATCGCAATACATAACGCAATTATCAATATGTTCCAGCGCAGCGACAACATTGCCATGCCAGAGATATCGTTTAATGCTTTCCAGCAGTGCCAGAACTTTACTCCCCGCCTCTGGATCTGATACCAGCAGTCCCCGGGCATATTGCATGAGCACCTTCAGCCTCATGGTGATATGAAACCAGTCCAGCACATGCGTTGACTCAGGGTACATACCGAACTGGAGGTCCCTGAGATTATCCGCGCCGTCGGACAGAAAAAATATCTGCTGGTTGGCCTGCATTCCCTGCGCTGAAAGGTGGGTCATGAGCCTGCGTTCCGGATGACAGTCATCCTTCTGAACAAAACCGAAGCGGCGGGTGTCAGCAGGCGCACCAACGGAAAAAGACTTCCCGGCAATAATTTCAAAATTACGCTTTTTGTCATCCCGATCGCGAACATAACCACCATCTATACCCACCACAAGCGGTTTTCCTGGCCTGGGCAGGTTCCCCCAGTCGCGGGGGCAGCCGGAAAGAAAACCTGAATGAGCTTCAGCCTCAGCGTCAAGACGCTGCGCCACCTGGCATAAATGATTCCTCACCGTTGAGGCATTCAGGCTGTGGCCCACCGGCAGAATATCTTTCAGCAGACGAGTCGTCATTTCATAGGAGATCATCGAGGCCCAGCGGGTTTCAATATATTTCAGTGCCGGGTGAGAATAATCGCCGGCCCAGTCGCTGAGCAAACTGACTGTCTTTGTATCACTCTCTTCACAACGGCACCGGTACACCCGAAGCCCGGATACCGGAATAACGCCAAACAGCGTCCGGTACCGTATTTTCTGTTTGCCTTTGATTCTGCGCGCAGCAAGGCAGTGAGGGCACCGGATATGGTGTTGAGTATATTCGTCTGCCTGCAGCTGGACCACCGACTGCTGGACCGTATTCAGCAACAGCTTGGATTCTGACACCGATAATCCGATGTCGTTCCGGGTCTCCCCTGATTTCTGGATTGTCATCAGTTCCTCCGTTCGACTGGAGCCTGATTCATCGGTGATGACTATCTGGAGCGTCAGTTGCATCATTGCCTCCTGCTGTGGTGGATGACTATCTCCCGGCTACTGGTTGTTCATCTGGTGACGAAGCTTATAATATGTGGAAACGCCAAGGCCCGCATGGTCGCAGGCGATCCTGAGCCTGACCCCTCTGCTTCTGAGTGCGTCAATTTCCTGGATCTTTTTGATATCGGCGCCGGGGCGCCCTGTTTTTTCACCCCGTGCTTTTTTCGCGGCGATGCCGTCGGCCTGCCTTTCCTTCAGTAAGGCTCGTTCAAACTGGCTGAATGCCGACATCATGTGCAGCTGCAGTTCCTGCATCGGATTGTTTGTGCCGGCGCTGAACGTCAGCTGCTCTTTCAGAAAAATAAGGGTAACGCCCTGGTCACGAAGCCGGGTGGTGACAGCGCACATATCCGACATATTCCGGCAAAGGCGATCGATGGAATGAACCAGAAGCGTATCACCAGGGCGTAATTGCCCCAGGAGTTCCTGTAACCCCGGGCGGTTTGTGTCCTTCGCGCTGGCATGCTCAACACAAATTTTATCAGGCTGAAAACCCGCCTTTGACAATGCCTCTTCCTGACGGGCCGTATTCTGATCGGCCGAGCTTACCCTGATGTAGGCATATTGCACGCAAAACCTCCGGAAGGTCTTTAAACATCATAGAGATTTAAAGAATAATCCATAAACACTGATTTAGGGAGGTTTATAGACATTTTTTCGGGGATCTGAGAGGCATGCTGAAAACGTATACCTTTATAGACATCAGTCAGCGACGACGGCCCAGCCAGATAACTTCAGGCTCCAGTACCGGAGATGCAAGGTCGAGCCTGCTCAGTTGCCGGTTGATTTTGTGGCGGTTGAACCTGACAGCATCCAGGTCGTCAGCAAAAGGGCGGATCTCGCCGACCGTTGTTTCATCATCCGCATTAACGATAGCTTCAAGAAACGCCAGGGTTTTATCGAACTCATCCGCAGCTGTGGCTCCGGGCATACCATGGCCGCTTATACAAAACGGCGCTTTCAGCGTAGAGTTTTCATAAATGGCCTCAACACGAATGTCATGAAGCCAGTGCTCAAAGAAATTGTATTCATAGGTAAAGCGATCGCCAGCATCAAAAGCAAAATCATCAATCACGACCCGGAACGGATTATCGACAAAACCGATGCCTCCTTCGTAGGAGATACCGTAATCTTTGCCATAAATGTGAAATTGATGGAGATGGTCGTCCCCCCAGCCCTGCACTATCTGGAAAATGAAGTGAAGCGCGGCCAGTGACGTGTCGGCAGCAATTCTCAGCCGACGCCAGACCATCGGACTGACTCCATGAACTGCTATTTTGATGACGTAGATCTTCATAGTCAGCAGGTATTGTTATGAAATGATGGTGGTTATTTTAACCCCTGTAGATGGCATCATTCGATGGCTGCCCCGAGGTTTTTCATGCTCTCCTATCTCATCTGCGCAAGGCAGAACGTGAAGACGGCCGCCCTGGACCTCGCCCGCGAGCGCCAGGCGCACGAGGCCGGCGCGCGGACCCGCGCCACGGCCCACGAGCGGACGCCGCAGCAGGAGCGCCAGAAGGCCGCCAGAGAGGCCGAGCGCGGCCGTGAGGCTTGGACGCTAGGGCAGGGCATGAAAAAGCCCGTAGCGGGCTGCTACGGGCGTCTGACGCGGTGGAAAGGGGGAGGGGATGTTGTCTACATGGCTCTGCTGTAGTGAGTGGGTTGCGCTCCGGCAGCGGTCCTGATCAATCGTCACCCTTTCTCGGTCCTTCAACGTTCCTGACAACGAGCCTCCTTTTCGCCAATCCATCGACAATCACCGCGAGTCCCTGCTCGAACGCTGCGTCCGGATCGGCTTCGTCGAAGGCGTCTATCGCGGCCCGCAACAGCGGCGAGAGCGGAGCCTGTTCAACGGTGCCGCCGCGCTCGCCGGCATCGCTGTCGCCGGCCTGCTCCTCAAGCACGGCCCCAACAGTGAAGTAGCTGATTGTCATCAGCGCATTGACGGCGTCCCCGGCCGAAAAACCCGCCTCGCAGAGGAAGCGAAGCTGCGCGTCGGCCGTTTCCATCTGCGGTGCGCCCGGTCGCGTGCCGGCATGGATGCGCGCGCCATCGCGGTAGGCGAGCAGCGCCTGCCTGAAGCTGCGGGCATTCCCGATCAGAAATGAGCGCCAGTCGTCGTCGGCTCTCGGCACCGAATGCGTATGATTCTCCGCCAGCATGGCTTCGGCCAGTGCGTCGAGCAGCGCCCGCTTGTTCCTGAAGTGCCAGTAAAGCGCCGGCTGCTGAACCCCCAACCGTTCCGCCAGTTTGCGTGTCGTCAGACCGTCTACGCCGACCTCGTTCAACAGGTCCAGGGCGGCACGGATCACTGTATTCGGCTGCAACTTTGTCATGCTTGACACTTTATCACTGATAAACATAATATGTCCACCAACTTATCAGTGATAAAGAATCCGCGCGTTCAATCGGACCAGCGGAGGCTGGTCCGGAGGCCAGACGTGAAACCCAACAGACCCCTGATCGTAATTCTGAGCACTGTCGCGCTCGACGCTGTCGGCATCGGCCTGATTATGCCGGTGCTGCCGGGCCTCCTGCGCGATCTGGTTCACTCGAACGACGTCACCGCCCACTATGGCATTCTGCTGGCGCTGTATGCGTTGATGCAATTTGCCTGCGCACCTGTGCTGGGCGCGCTGTCGGATCGTTTCGGGCGGCGGCCGGTCTTGCTCGTCTCGCTGGCCGGCGCTGCTGTCGACTACGCCATCATGGCGACGACGCCTTTCCTTTGGGTTCTCTATATCGGGCGGATCGTGGCCGGCATCACCGGGGCGACTGGGGCGGTAGCCGGCGCTTATATTGCCGATATCACTGATGGCGATGAGCGCGCGCGGCACTTCGGCTTCATGAGCGCCTGTTTCGGGTTCGGGATGGTCGCGGGACCTGTGCTCGGTGGGCTGATGGGCGGTTTCTCCCCCCACGCTCCGTTCTTCGCCGCGGCAGCCTTGAACGGCCTCAATTTCCTGACGGGCTGTTTCCTTTTGCCGGAGTCGCACAAAGGCGAACGCCGGCCGTTACGCCGGGAGGCTCTCAACCCGCTCGCTTCGTTCCGGTGGGCCCGGGGCATGACCGTCGTCGCCGCCCTGATGGCGGTCTTCTTCATCATGCAACTTGTCGGACAGGTGCCGGCCGCGCTTTGGGTCATTTTCGGCGAGGATCGCTTTCACTGGGACGCGACCACGATCGGCATTTCGCTTGCCGCATTTGGCATTCTGCATTCACTCGCCCAGGCAATGATCACCGGCCCTGTAGCCGCCCGGCTCGGCGAAAGGCGGGCACTCATGCTCGGAATGATTGCCGACGGCACAGGCTACATCCTGCTTGCCTTCGCGACACGGGGATGGATGGCGTTCCCGATCATGGTCCTGCTTGCTTCGGGTGGCATCGGAATGCCGGCGCTGCAAGCAATGTTGTCCAGGCAGGTGGATGAGGAACGTCAGGGGCAGCTGCAAGGCTCACTGGCGGCGCTCACCAGCCTGACCTCGATCGTCGGCCCCCTCCTCTTCACGGCGATCTATGCGGCTTCTATAACAACGTGGAACGGGTGGGCATGGATTGCAGGCGCTGCCCTCTACTTGCTCTGCCTGCCGGCGCTGCGTCGCGGGCTTTGGAGCGGCGCAGGGCAACGAGCCGATCGCTGATCGTGGAAACGATAGGCCTATGCCATGCGGGTCAAGGCGACTTCCGGCAAGCTATACGCGCCCTAGGAGTGCGGTTGGAACGTTGGCCCAGCCAGATACTCCCGATCACGAGCAGGACGCCGATGATTTGAAGCGCACTCAGCGTCTGATCCAAGAACAACCATCCTAGCAACACGGCGGTCCCCGGGCTGAGAAAGCCCAGTAAGGAAACAACTGTAGGTTCGAGTCGCGAGATCCCCCGGAACCAAAGGAAGTAGGTTAAACCCGCTCCGATCAGGCCGAGCCACGCCAGGCCGAGAACATTGGTTCCTGTAGGCATCGGGATTGGCGGATCAAACACTAAAGCTACTGGAACGAGCAGAAGTCCTCCGGCCGCCAGTTGCCAGGCGGTAAAGGTGAGCAGAGGCACGGGAGGTTGCCACTTGCGGGTCAGCACGGTTCCGAACGCCATGGAAACCGCCCCCGCCAGGCCCGCTGCGACGCCGACAGGATCTAGCGCTGCGTTTGGTGTCAACACCAACAGCGCCACGCCCGCAGTTCCGCAAATAGCCCCCAGGACCGCCATCAATCGTATCGGGCTACCTAGCAGAGCGGCAGAGATGAACACGACCATCAGCGGCTGCACAGCGCCTACCGTCGCCGCGACCCCGCCCGGCAGGCGGTAGACCGAAATAAACAACAAGCTCCAGAATAGCGAAATATTAAGTGCGCCGAGGATGAAGATGCGCATCCACCAGATTCCCGTTGGAATCTGTCGGACGATCATCACGAGCAATAAACCCGCCGGCAACGCCCGCAGCATCGCGACCGTCATCGGTGAGAAGTTCGGCAGGTATTGGGTGGTGACAATGTAGGTGCTGCCCCAAATGGCAGGTGCTATCGCTGTGAACAATAAATCGGGCGTGCGTAATGACATGCGATTACAAGACCTCCGCTACGGCGATGGGTTTTTGAGAGTTGCAGGCGCCGCGATGACCGCACCCTGACTTGGACTGGCCCTGCCTCGCACCAATCCACCTGCGGCTATGGCCGCGATCATGCGAGGCCCGAAAATTACACGACCTGTACACGTCCGCCGAACCCGGAACGCAACAGAGCTTCGTGGGCATCCCGATCCGGGTCGTAGCAGCAGTCCTGGACCAAACGCACGTCGTAGTCCGCATCACTAGCCCAGGCGACGCTTGAAAGAACAACGCCGGTGGTGCTTATCCCGGCCATGACAAGCGTGCTTACGCCGCGCGTCCGAAGGTCGGCGTCGAGCGCCGTGCCATAAAAGACGCTGGCTCGCGGACATGCATAGAAAAGGTCGCCCCGTTCGATCGCAAGCCCTTCGACGGGCAGACCGGTGCGAAATCGTCCGCTCGGGAGATACGGTGAGATTTGGCGATTCGTCGCCGGCGGCGCATGTTCATACTCTTCGCCGAGCGAAAAGTTGGGGAACAGCACGGGCCGGCCGCGCAAGGCGTGCTGGCAGCCGTGCAGACCCTGCGTGAGATGAACGCCGACAACCTGCGCAAGGTGCCGGCCGATGCACCCACGGCCTTCATCAAGCCGCGCTG
>NZ_JBJQJO010000047.1:0-10210 GCF_046487395.1 Escherichia sp. WS1450 | reverse complement strand
TACTCCTCCGGCAGAAGCAGAAAAAGCTTATTATGCTTCCATCGGAAACGATGATCTGGCAGCCTGAGTTCACAGATAAAACACTCTCCAGGAAACCCGGGGCGGTTCATATTGGTGAGTACTACGTTCCATGGCAGGAGTTCGTCAACTCGGTTGGAAAGCCATTCCGGCAGTACGCTCAGAATATGGCGCAGATACGCTTCCGGATCGATACCGTTCAGACGGCAGGTGCCGATCAGCCCGTACAGCAGTGCACCACGCTCGCCGCCGTGATCGCTACCGAAGAACACGTAATTTTTCTTTCCGAGACAGACTGCACGAAGCGCTCTTTCCGCTGTGTTATTGTCCGCCTCCGCCAGACCGTCATCACAGAAGTTGCACAACGCAACCCAGTGCTTCCTGATATACCGGAACGCATCTCTCAGACGGCATTTTTTCGATAACGTGTGTTCTTTCTCCTGCATCAGCTTATACAAGGAAGTCAGTAGCGGTTTACTCTGCATTTGCCTGACCGCCAGGCGTTCAGACACCGGCAACCCGCGTATTTCGTGCTCAATGGCGTACAGTTCGCCGATTAGTTTCAGTGCTTCTTCCGCCGTCGCGCTTTTGGTACTGATATATACATCGTGGATTTTGCGCCGCGCATGAGCCCAGCATCCTGCTTCCGTCAACGCGCCGCCTTCACGTTCGGCACTGAACAGCCGATCGTAACCTGCGAACGCATCTGCCTGCAGGATACCCCGGAAGGGACGAAGGTGTTGCTCCGGATGTTTACCCTGATGGTCCGGTGAGTAGGCGAACCAGACCGCCGGAGGTTCTGGCGAACCGGCATTCCGGTCATCCCGGACATACGTCCAGATATATCCTGTTTTCGCCTTCTTCCTGCCCGGTGCCAGTACTTTTACTGGTGTGTCATCAGTGTGAACCTTGCGGGTGTTCAGCCAGCAGCCTAGCCGGGCAGCCGTATAAAGGCCGCAATGGTCGTGTGGAAGGTACCCGGGAACTGGTTATTCACCCGCATTTTGTTCTGGTTTATGAGGTCGACAGCCAGTGGGGAAAAGTGTATATCCTGCGTGTATTGCATACTGCACAGAAGTGGCCATAGAGGGGCTGTCCGGATATAAAAACGTCTGACGGAGATGCAAGAACCATGAATAATGATGAGCTGGTCACCAGACGTGCGCAGGAGATTGCCGAAGACAGGTGTTTCTCGAAAGGACGTCTGCGCGATGAATTCAGAATGAAGCCTGCCCCCGGTGCTGAGCCAGTTAAGTGGTATAAAAACACTTATGGTGGCAGGTTCGCTGTATACCGAATTGCAGATTGTGTTCACGTATAGGAAATTGAAAAACCAGACGATACCGCTGTCCACGCCTTATGCCACGTGAGCCTTTCTGCTTTTCCCACCACTCCGGTGGTTTCTCTCTCTGCATGGTCGATTTTTATACCGCGACATTGTGAACAGGCGTTTCAGCGGTCGGGGCTGAAAATCACCACCACTTCGGGTCATCCGCCTTCATCTCCGCTTCTGTTTCGTATAAATCAAACGACGGCAGGTATGGCAGAACGTGACGTATTCGTACGGTGAATCCGGGTACATTTTGTTGAAGGTTTCCCAGAAACAGACCGTGCAGGAGGGATGACCGGCGATAAAGTCTGTAAATACGGACTGATAAGGGTGATTATTGGCTCTGGCGACGGCTTTCAGAACCTCTTTCACCATTCTGGTGTGGACTTTCTGGTGCTCTAGGTTGTGTGACATGGGAACTCATTCTGGATGGTTACTCTGAAAGCTCATATTCTGCCACACCCCGATTTGCAGCCTCCAGGCTGCCGTGGTTCCGTAAGGCGTTGTGGATGGAAGTGGGGAAAGATCCGGAGTTACTGAAGCAGTTCAAAAATCAGAATAAGGTTCTGGTTACAAAAGGTAAATCTTCGTTTGTTCCTGAATCAGAGCGTGTAGGTGAACGAGAACGTTTCGAACTGCACCATATCAAGCGCGTTACGGATGGTGGCGCTGTTTATGATATCGATAATCTCAGGGTAGTGACACCCAAGCATCATATTGAAATTCACAGAGGAAATAAGTAAATGGAAAAGAAAACGATTTCTGACTATACCGAGGCGGAGTTTCTGGAGTTCGTCAGAAAAATCTGCCGGGCTGAAGGTGAAACTGAGGCTGATGATGATAAATTAGTGGATGAATTTCGTCGATTAGCTGAACACCCTGATGGTTCTGATCTTATTTATTATCCAAGGGATGACCGTGAGGACAGTCCTGAAGGTATCGTAAAAGAAGTGAAGGAATGGCGAGCCAAAAACGGCAAGCCGGGCTTTAAACAGGGCTGAGGATCTTTGTTAAAGGATTAGCTGAAAATATGGATACCAGCTGTTCACTTCCAGAGCGGGCTGTTACCCGCTCTGCGTCATGTTGCCGCCAGCGGGCGACAGATCGCCCGCAGGGCGACGGCGCTGCACAGCGGAAACAGCGCCAGCAGAAGCCAGGGATAAACCGCCTGCGGCGACGGAATGAGCGCCTGGTCAAGTAAATGACCGAGCAGTAAATTCCCGGCTAACACCGCGCACCCTCCTGCGGTGGCGAGCGCTCCGTAGTGGGCGCCCAGCGTCGACTCCTCGGCGAACAGCGGGATCAGATCCTTGGCTGCGGGCACTAACAGCATCTGGCCGAGGGTGAGCAGCGTGACAAAACCAGCCGCCGGCATTAACCGCAGCCAACTTTCGGCGGGTGGGGCGGCGGCGAATAACGCCACGCTGGCAAAGGAAGCCGACAGCAGCAGAAAGCCCACCGGCAGGATGCGCACGGCGCCCATTCGCCGGGCGAAGCGGGCGAGAGGGAGCTGGAGGGTGATAATCAACAGCGAGGCCAGCATAAAGAGCGGCGCCAGATCCTGCTCGCGGCCGCCGGAACGTTGGATCTCCACCGGCAGAGCGAGGTAGAGTTGGTTGTAGCTCAACAGCCATGAGCTGTAGGCGAGAATAAACGCGACAAAGCGCGGCTGGCGCAAAGGCGTCCACCATGGGACTCGTCTGCGCGTTGTTGTCGTGTGCCCGTCGGCGGGCAGACCGAAAAAGAGCACCGCCAGCGCCAGAAGAAATATTCCCGCGCCGGCGAGGGCGATATGTCGAAAGCCGATCCCGCTCAGCACGCCTCCGGCCACCGGGCCGATCACCGCTCCCAGTTCACCGCATACCGCAAACAGCGCAAACCACTCGGCGCGGCTGCGTTTCCCGTTGGCCTGGCTGTGGGTACCGGCCCGCGCCAGCAGGGCCTCTATCGACGGGGAGAACAGGGCGCCGCCGACGCCGGTCAGGCAGGCGCCAAGGATAATGGGCCACAGCGACGCCCCGCACGCCAGCAGGAGAAAACCGGCGACGCGAACGACGCAGCCGGCGAGAATGATCGCCTTAGCGCCATAGCGGTCGGCCAGCGTCCCGCCGAGGATAAACATCCCCTGTTGGGAGAAGGTACGCAGCCCGAGGATCAGGCCGATAAGTCCGCCTGAGAGCAGCATGTCGTCGCGCAGGAAGAGGGCGAGGAAAGGTACGACCGCGTAAAAGCCAATATTAAAAACGAACTGGCTTCCCAGTAACACCGGAGGCCAGAGGGTTGCCGCAGGGCGCAGGGAGAAAAGAGGCATATCCGCCCAACCTAAACGATGAAATGAATGTGCTTTTTGCCGTGGTAAGGGGAGATCTCGATTTTGGTTTTCACCCGGAAAACGTCCCACAGCAGCGCTTCGGACAAAATCTCCTCCGGCGTCCCGCTGGCGAGGATCTGCCCCTGCTGCATCACGATCAGCGAATCGCAGAACATCGCGGCATGGTTAAGATCGTGAATGGCCACAATGCTGGTTACCGGCAGCTCGCTGATCAACTGCATTAACTGCATCTGATGGTGTATATCCAGATGGTTGGTCGGCTCATCCAGCAGGATTTCGCTCGGGCTCTGCGCCAGCGCGCGGGCGATATGCACCCGCTGCCGCTCGCCGCCGGAGAGGCTTAACCATCCCTGTTCGCTTTTCTCCAGCATCGCTACCCGCTGCAGCGCGGCGGCAATCGCTTCGTCATCCTGAGCGCTCCAGTTTGAGAACGGAGAGTGGTGGGGAATGCGTCCCAGGCGCACGACGTCGCGCACCCGCATATTGGCCTCGGTCATGCCGTGTTGCTCGACGCAAGCCACGCGGCGGGCGAGCTGCTTTTTCGCCATCCGGGCGATATCCTGGCCGTCGAGGGTGACGCGACCTGCATCCGGGCGGCGCAGGCCCGCCAGAACGCGCAGCAGCGAGGATTTGCCGCAGCCGTTGGGCCCCAGCAGTCCGACCGTTTCTCCGCGCGGCACCCGCAGCGAGACATTATTGACGATGACCTTTTTGCCTGCCTTCCAGGTGATATTTTCAGCGCAAATACTCATCACTTATTCCTTGAGCGGTAGATAATCACGGCAAAGAAAGGCACCCCAACCAGGGCGGTTACTACCCCAACGGGCAGACTTTGCGGGGCAATCAGCAGGCGCGACGCAATGTCCGCCAGTACCATCAATATCGCCCCTGCCAGCGCGCTGGCGATCAGCAACGTTCGGTGCAGCGGGCCAAAGAAGAAACGCATCACGTGCGGCACCACCAGGCCAACAAAGCCGATTGAGCCGGCCATGCTGACGATGGTGGCGGTGATCAGCGCCGCAGTGGTGAAGAGGATCAGGCGCACGCGCGGCACAGCAATCCCCAGCGAGGCGGCGGCATCGTCGCCGAAGGTGAACGCGTCCAGCGCCCGGGCATACCACAGGCAGACCGCCAGACCCGCGAGCACCACCACGATGACCAACTGGAATTCGGGCCAGCGGACGCCGCTGAAGCTGCCCAGCAGCCAGAACATCACATCGCGCGCCTGCTGCGCGCTGGCGGTGGTGCTGATGGTATAGGCCGTGATGGCGTTAAATAACTGCGAGGCGGCGACGCCCGCAAGAATCGTACGCTCATTGCCGCCGCGCGCGCCGTTAGTCAGCAAGGCGACAAAGGCGAAGGCGGCGAAGGCCCCGGCAAAGGCGCCTGTCGAGAGGGAAATTGCGCCAGAGCCAAGGCCCAGCACCACGATCGACACCGCGCCGGTGGAGGCCCCGGCGGAGACGCCGAGGACGTAGGGTTCGGCGAGGGCATTCTTCAGCAAGCTTTGCAGCACGACACCGCAGATAGCGAGGCCGGCGCCGCAGCAGGCGGCGACCAGCGCGCGGCTGAGGCGGAAATCCCAGATAACGCTCTCATAGATACGGTTGAGCGGCTCAGCGGTTAAGCCGGTTCTGTTGCTGATAGCATAAAAGACATTCTGCAGCGGGATGGCCAGCTCGCCAACGCTGACGCCCACAGCGATCACCAGCGCCAGCACGATCGCTGCCAGTACACACCAGCCGGTGAGCAGTATGCTGCGGCTCGTCTCAATCGCGCCGACGCTCATCAGTTCAGCCCCATTTTTCTCAGCTGCTCGCCCACCTGCTCCGCGCCGTAAAGCGTGCGAATGGTCGGATTCATCGCCTGACCGTCCATGACCACGATATGGCCTTTTTTCACCGCCTCCAGCTGGCTGACGGCGGGATCGCTTTTGAGGAATTTGATCTTCTCCTCGGCTTTATCCAGCGCCCAGCGGTTACGATCTAGGCTGGCGACCACGATCACATCCGGGTTGGCGGCAATAATGCTCTCCCAGCTCACCGTGGGCCACTCGGTTTCGGAGGTAATCGCATTATGTCCGCCCAGCACGCTGGCGATAAATCCGGAGGCGCTGTTTTTGCCGCCGACATAGGCATCGGCCGAAGGTGAGGCGCTGGAGAACCAGAAGACGAAGGAGAGATCCTTTTTGCTTTTACCAAACTCCTGGCGCAGGTCGGCTTCACGTTTTTTGAAATCGGCAATCAGCGCCTGACCACGATCTTCGACGTTGAAAATGCGGGAAAAATCGCTAATTTCCTGATACAGCCAGGTCATATCCCACAGCTTTTGCCGGCTGCCGTACATATCGCCGGTGGCCTTTTTGGTGGCGCACACCCCCGGTGAGACGTAGCTGTTCACGCCGACGGTGGCGAGATCTTCACGCCTAGCGACTTTGCTTTCCGGCCCCAGCAGCAGCGGCAACTGGGCGGGAACGAAATCAGGATTTTGCGCCAGCACCGATTCCAGGCTCGGAATTTCCACCGTCAAGGTTTTAATCTTCGCGTTTTGCTCAGCCAGCTGCGGTAAAACGCTGGTCGGCCAGAAGGCGCTGGCGACCACCTGCTTTTGCAGCCCGAGCAGCAGCAGAATTTCGACCGTATTTTGCCCCAGCGCGACCACGCGCTCCGGCGGCCGGGTGAAGGTCTCCTGATAGCCGCAGTTTTCAATCGTCAGGGGGTAGGTTGTTGCCAGCGCGGAACTGACGGCGGTGAACATCAAGCCTAACGCGCAAAGGACCTTCTTCATTAAACGCTATCCTTGTAAACAGGCGAGTGGATGACCAGCAAATGGGAGTAATGCAAATGAAACTCATTATTATCGCGGGGTTTTATACAATGCCATATTTATAGTGTCAATGTGTTCTTGCCCCCTTATTTCCAGACAGGGGTTGTATCTTAAGTTAATGTTACCCGCTGACGTCGATATTCTCGCGGAGAGCGATAACCCAACGCACTGTGCGGATGGTTTTCATTGTAATGTTCGATCGCCACTGCAAGATTATGCAATGCCGTTCTTACATTCGGTTTCGGCATGAACGCGATGTAGTCTTCCTTGGGGTCCGCTTGGAAAACGGAAAATATCCCACGCTAAGACTATTTTCTATACAGTAACAGTTTGCTGTTTCGCTCTAACTCTCAGAATTGTTTGCCGTGTGGTTCGGAATTCCCTGGCAATAGCACTTATACTTGCCCCAGACTTAATGCGTTCGAGTACCTTCTGTTTTTGTTCTTCATTTAATAGCGGTGGGCGACCAAAACGTTTTCCTGCATCCCGTGCTCTTGCTATCCCTGAATAAGTTCGTTCAAGTAAAAGATCTCGTTCAAATTCAGCGACCGCTGAAATCACTTGCATTGTCATTTTTCCTGCCGAACTGGTCAGATCAACACCACCTAATGCCAGGCAATGCACCCTGATGCCAGATTCGGTCAGTTGCTCCACTGTTTTCCTGATATCCATTGCATTACGACCGAGGCGATCCAGTTTTGTGACTATCAATACATCGCCACTTTCCAGACGATCAAGCAACCGGTTAAAACCTGGACGTTCACTGGCTGCTACTGATCCACTAATTTGTTCTTCGATTATTCGTTGGGGTCTGACGTTAAAACCCGCGCTTTCGATTTCCCGACGTTGATTTTCGGTCGTCTGTTCCAGAGTGGAAACCCGACAATAGGCAAAAATTCGAGACATAGTGAGATCTTCTGTACGAAATGGGTGTACATATTATAATGCATGTCCGAAAGTAATTTCGCTGACTTTCGGATATATCTGTTTAACAATGTCCGAAACCGGTCGATTTCGGACACCAAAACCACTGTTGTCCCGCCATTCTGGCGATTCCTGAAAGCCCTTTGGCTAAAAAATAGTCTTAACATGGTTTATTTTCCGAATTCCAAACTGACCCCGCTAACGCGGAGATACGTCCCGACTTCGGGTAAACCCTCGTCGGGACCACTCCGACCGCGCACAGAAGCTCTCTCATGGCTGAAAGCGGGTATGGCTTAGCAGCTACCGTGTTCTGTCAAGAAAAATCGCTTGAACTCCGACGTACAGCCCCCTAAGTACTGCCAGCAAGCTGTCAGCACTAAGTCCCCGATACAGCGCGGCGTAGCCGCGCTAACGGGGTTAAAAGGGCTTACCTGTACTTCATCATCGCTGAAAGCCCGCATGGCCTCGCAGGGCAGGGATGGGATAGGTGAAACCTATCAATACGTACCGGCTTACGCCGGGCTTCGGCGGTGTTACTCCTGTACCATATGTAACTACATCATGCCGCCTTACATGCGCTACGCGCATATGAAGACAAATAGCCCACATCAAACGGTTTTTGGGTCTTCAGTACGCCATAGCACCAGTGCACGAGTTTTCTCATCAGCGCACCAATGGCACACATTTTGCCCTTACCTCTCAGGCATAATCGCTCATACATCGCTTTCATCAATGGGTTAAATCTCAGACCACACAACGAAGCCAGATACAGTTTCGCCCGGATTTCCGGCGGACCAATTTTTGACAGTTTCGGACACCCTCTGACCGAGGTGCCGGAATATTTTTCAACGGGAACGACACCTAAAAATGCAGCCGCCTGTTCTGCTGTGGCGAAATCATGGCTCCGCAGGATGACAAGCATATTCAGACCTAACTGATAACCTACGGATTTTATTGACGTCAGCAGGTCAAAATCCTTTTTTAATTCAGGATGCTGGTTAAGGTGTGAACGGATCAGTCTGTCCAGACGTTTAATTTCTGCGTTCAACTGACCAATCATTGCCTCTACGGATTCAGCTATAACAGAAGGTGTGTCTGTTGCCAGGTATTTTTCCAGCCTGTTTTTTTCGCGAGTGCTGTCAGCCACAAGAGCATCACGTCTGCGGAGCAGTGCACTGAGATGGCGGACTTCTTCCGGTGGAGGAAGCCATGGCTCCGGTGCTTTAAGCGCGCCATAGCAAGCCAGCATATAAGCATCAACCCGGTCATTTTTGGTCAGCATTCCCATACCCCGGGCAAACTCTCTTGCCCTGTGTGGGTTGGCAAGTGATATCCGGCCCCCGGCTTTGTGAAGCCCGTAAGCCAGTGATTCATGATAAACACCAGTGGCTTCCATGATGATATGGACATCTTCAGGTTTACAATGTTGCTTACTGAGCCAGGCTATTACCGCGTTGACAGCATTAATATCATTCTGAAGCTTTCGGGTTTTAACGCTGCCTTTTACGCCTTCGCGCAGCAGGCACAAATCCAGCGTTTTCTTACTGACATCAATACCTAACTGAAACATGAATATTCTCCTTTCACCAAACCATCACGCCTATTCCCCTTGTACATGCAGAGTCATCGCTCTTGGCAACCGTTCAATGTTAATGCTGGCGTGAAAGGTGAAGCAGAGGGCTTTTGCTGCTAATCAAAGTCTGACTGTTCAGGGCTGGGACAAGCTCACTCTGCTTCATATGATGGTAGCTAGCCATCAAGTCCTATTACATACAAGATACTGTATCCACTGTGCGCCAGCCTTCACCCCGCAGTTCGGACAGGAGCGGCTTTACACCGGAAGCAGATCTTTTTGGTGTGGCAACAGTCCGGTGACGAACAGCACCATTGCGTGTAGCCCATCAGCGTGGTCCCGCATGCCATGATTTTTGTCACTGACTCAGTCACCACCGGACGCACTGAACCTTCCGGCTGTTTCTCCAGCCAGTTAAGCCAGCGGTTACCCTGCTGAAAAATATCGGCAAAACGGGGAAGCATCAGACGGGAGGGGTAACGCCATCCGGCCAGTGAACTGTGCCGCATTCCGGGCAGTACATACCACCGGCACTGATACCGGCAAGAATGGTTGCAAACTCCCGCTCCGTACAGCGGGCTATTTCCGGATACCCTTCGTCATCGACACGAACAAACCAGAAGACCAGCTTTTTGTTTCCTGCATCCAGAAAGAACGGAATACCCAGGTCAGCGCAGCACTCAACGGCATCGTCAAAATTATCAAAGCGCAGAACTTCAGCGTCTTCTTCGTCAAAAAAATCATCCGGATGAAGTTTCACAACATAGCGGGGAAGTTTGCTTCTTTGTGGTGCGGGTTTGCGTTTACGGGGTTTAGCTGAACGGGCCATATAACTACCTGAAAGACAATGACATTATCTTTTTTTATAACGGTAATTCCAGGCCATGACAAGCCGCAGCCGCCAGGCTGCCTACTCGAGGGAGTCTGACATCAAGAGCGCGGTTGTAGATTCAATCTGTCAATGCAACACCCCTTTCAATTATCTCTTTCGGTGTTTTGAACTTCAGTGTCTTTCTCGGTCTGTTGTTTAGCTGAGCAGCAACCAGATCTAGTTCATGTTGAGTATATTGGGCAAGACATGTCTTTTTAGGAAAGTTGAACCGCCCCGGGTTTCCTGGAGAGTGTTTTATCTGTGAACTCAGGCTGCCAGATCATCGTTTCCGATGGAAGCATAATAAGCTTTTTCTGCTTCTGCCGGAGGAGTATG
>NZ_JBJQJO010000046.1:0-10235 GCF_046487395.1 Escherichia sp. WS1450 | reverse complement strand
CCACAGAATGATGTCACGCTGAAAATGCCGGCCTTTGAATGGGTTCATGTGCAGCTCCATCAGCAAAAGGGGATGATAAGTTTATCACCACCGACTATTTGCAACAGTGCCTTCTGAATTATTACAATAGCGTCAGGCCTCATAATTACACTGTGGGTTGACGCCGGAAGAATCAGAGAACAGATACCGTTCTTACTGTAAAACGTGGCTAATATTAATTGAGCACTGCAGTGTTCAGAGCACAAAGAAGAAAAAAGATGTGTGCGAATGCCTGTAATGTGTTAAAAGAATGTTCCGCGTTTCCGGTACGCTTTTCGTAACTAACAATGCAGGGTGACGTAACGCTGGTTGTGCCGGAAACGCGTCCCTCCCCCTAACTTTCCTGTTTGGATTTGCCCCTATATTTCTGGATTATCCGACAAAACCGGCGTGAAGTATTACTCTCGTCGCCCAGCACCATAAGGATAACGCCCATAAAATCATGAAACTTTTCTTCCAGATTGGATACAATCAGGCCGAAACGGTGATGAATATTATCCAAATCTGATGGTTCGTAGCGTTTTCAGCCCCCAGATTCTGAGTTGCCTGTAGGGATGATTTCAATTCCCGATTTGTCTATCGCATAGAGAAAAAGAATTTCATTTCTGTTCACCAGAACCCATGTAACCCACTCCAATTCGTTATTTATCTCACTGATTGCCCTTCATTTATCTCATTGATGCACCGAAAGGTAAAACTGCCATCCGGTGCATCACGCTCGATGCATCAAATCCTGATAAATCCCCGTCAGTATTCCTTGTAAGCTAAATTCTCTTTTTATCCACTGAGTGACTTGACCGCTTGCCGAATGCCTGGTTGCCAACAGCATTCGTGAATCCTGACGTGGGTTGTGGATCTGCCGTGTCACCAGCAATGACTTTTCCATCGCTTCACGCACCATATAGTCTGGCAGAAAACCGATTCCCTCCCCCAAGATCTGGCACTGAAGCTTAGTATTAAAGTCGGGAACCAGAATCGACTCTTGCCCGTGTAACAGCCAGCCGACTTTTTTGTTTATAGTGTTTGCAGTGTCTTCCACCATGATGTTCGGGTACAGACGTAACTGACTCTCAGAAATGGGCTCAGGAATAAACGCCAGCGGATGAGCCGGAGAAATCGCGAACAACCAACGAATCATGCCGATTTCAATGTAATCAATTCCACCACCGTCCAGTAACGTATCGGGCGCGCCAATGGCGATATCAGCCTGGTTATTAATGAGTGAATCCCAGACGCCATTATACACCTCTGTAGTAATAGCTATCTGGCAGGTTGGAAAGTGTTCCCTGAGCACTTGCAGAAGCCGAGCTGTATGCTGAGGGGTATACAACAGTTGATTAATACAAATGCGCACCCGGGATTTAATTCCCTGAGCGATGGCATCAACTCTACGTATGATGGAGTGGTAATCGTTGAGCAGGTCAGTTGCTTTGCAAAAAAGGTAGTGCCCGGGCTCGGTCAGCTCAATGCTACGGGTAGTTCGGGTAAAAAGCACCACGTCAAGCCCCATTTCCATACGCTTGATAGTGTAACTAATTGCCGATGTGGTTAAGCCCAGTTCCTTCGCCGCCTTGCTGAAACTTCTATAGCGGGCAGCCATAGTAAATGCCAGTAAGTTTTCTTCCGTAAATATTGAATTCATCTTTCTTTCCTCTGGCGACAATACACATACACAACATGATGATTGTTGAATGTATTTGTAATTCTTATAACCGACAATCAGTTTTGAAAAAACTAACACCGTATTTACATTTAATTTGAAGGAAATCACACATCTGAATTTTAATTACAGGCAGCTATCCGTGCTGCAGACCACCTTTATTTATATGACTGCGAATTAATGGCTAAAATATCCCCAGCTATAATAGAAATATTGCACTATATCACACTCTCTTATTATTGTTAATTTTGTTTCAATAATTCATGGTCTAATGATGAGTAAATTTTAAATGGATGGTGCTCTATGCATTCTGTTGCTATTCTTGGCTTGTTATATTTGTAAAATCTTAAAAAGAGCAGGAGATCGATTATGTCCAATAAAGAACTCATTACAGAATTTCTGCTGGCGGCAGAACAAGGTAATTCCGATGGATTAAAATCATGCCTTGATAAAAAGGTTGATATTAATGCGACTAACCGCGAGGGGCGTACTGCAATTATTATTGCCAGTCTGAATAAACATTATGACTGCGTTTCTTTATTGATTTCCGCAGGTGCTGATATTAATAAACAAGATCAAACTTGTTTTAATCCCTTCCTGATTGGCTGCCTGAATAATGATTTAACACTGTTGCGTACGGTATTACCGGCTAACCCCGACCTTAATTGCCTAACCCGTTTTGGCGGTGTTGGTATTACACCTGCCTGCGAAAAAGGCCATGTCGAGATTGTACGTGAATTGCTGATGCGTACTGATATCAATGTCAACCATACTAATTTTGTTGGCTGGACGCCGCTCCTAGAGGCCATCGTGCTGAATGACGGCGGTGAAAAGCAGCAGGAGATCGTCAAACTGTTGCTTGAGCATGGCGCAAACCCGCACATGACGGATAAATACGGTAAAACCCCGCTGGAGCTGGCGCGAGAAAAAGGCTACCACAAAATTGCCGAGTTGCTGATTTCGGCTGGAGCCTGACAACAGGAGCACGATTATCGCTATATTATCACGGCAATCTTTTCGGGCACTAACCGCAGACTGCGCGTTTCTCACTTTTCGGGGAATGGGCCAGGTTGAACAGGTTTTTTCCCATGCGGTAAATCTGTTAATACCTGAACAGCAGCGACTGCTGACGTTACTGAGTGAGGATTGTGATAACGCACCTAACAGTTGTCGTTTAGCACTGACACATTATGAAGACCTTTTTCACCCCGGTGAACAGGTCAATTTTAGCGGGTCTGGAATAACTGTTGGAAATGATAAATGGATAGAAATAACCGGTTGTCAGATGTGGCGAATACCACGGTGGACATCTGATTCAGCAAGCCTTGCCAAAGTCGGCTGGCAGCATTGGGAAGAGTTTATCCGCCAACAACTAAGAAGCAACGACACATTATTTCTGTACCAGGGTGACAATCCATTTTATCAGGAAATTTCTCGCCAATTACTCAACCGCCGAAAAAATTTGCTGAAGGCGTTGTGTACAGGAGAAAACATCACTGCGGCAGTCAACCAGTTAATTGGTCTTGGAATAGGGCTGACGCCATCATCGGATGATTATTTAGTAGGTTTAAGCACTATTTTATTTATTCAAGGACATCCACTAAGGAAGTATAGATACGATTTCTTAGCAGCATTACAACTTGCAGGAAATAACATAACGCTTCTCAGCAAAATAACGTTAGAGGAAGCATTTAATCAGCGTTATCGGGAAAGAGTCGGACGGCTACTGAACCAATTTATTACTGAGCCACAACCCATTTCTACGCAATATGTTACTGACATAAAAAATATAGGCTCAAGTTCTGGATGCGACATGCTGTATGGCATGGCGGATGCCTGCGCCCTGAGCCACAGGTCCGGAGGTAATTATGTCAATCAGGATAGTTGTAAAAAAAAACACGTATTTTGATTCTGTTTCACTGATGTCTATCTCCACGCGCGCAAATAAGCTTGATGGAGTTGAGCAGGCATTTGTTGCTATGGCGACAGAGATGAATAAGGGGGTGCTGAAGAATCTCGGTCTGCTGACCCCTGAGCTGGAAGAGGCGAAAAGTGGCGATCTGATGATTGTCATTAAAGGTACCAGCGAGGAGGCGAACGAGCGGACGCTAATAGCGATTGATGAGCTGTTTGCGCATAAAGAACAGGGAGGCCAGCACGAAGCACGCTATGCCACGATTGCCAGTGCGAAGAAGCATGCTCCAGAGAGTAATCTGGCGGTGATCTCTGTCAATGGCCTGTTTGCTGCTCGTGAAGCTCGTCAGGCACTACAAAATAACCTCAATGTTATGCTGTTTTCTGACAACGTCTCTCTTGAGGACGAGCTGGAACTCAAGCATCTGGCACATGAAAAAGGGTTGTTGATGATGGGGCCTGATTGTGGAACCGCCATCATTAACGGCGCAGCGTTGTGTTTTGGCAATGCAGTGCGTCGCGGCAACATCGGAATCATTGGTGCCTCCGGTACGGGTAGCCAGGAGCTGAGCGTACGCATTCACGAATTTGGCGGCGGGATTTCCCAGCTGATTGGGACAGGTGGACGCGATATGAGTGAAAAAATTGGCGGCCTGATGATGCTTGACGCGATTAGCATGCTGGAGGCCGATCCACAAACTGAGATCATTACGCTTATATCCAAACCTCCTGCACCAGCGGTAGCCCGTAAGGTGCTGGAACGTGCGCGCACCTGTCACAAGCCTGTGGTGGTGTGTTTCCTCGGACGTGAGTCCACCCCTGCGGATGAAGAAGGCCTACAGTTTGCCCGCGGTACTAAAGAGGCTGCCTTGAAAGCGGTACTGTTGACTGGTGTGAAAAAAGAGAGTCTGGATTTGCATCCGCTCAACTGGCAGCTGATTGAAGAGGTTCGCTCCCGTCTGACTCCACAACAAAAGTATATCCGTGGCCTGTTCTGTGGTGGCACGTTATGCGATGAAGCGATGTTTACTGCCATGGAAAAACTCTCGGATGTGTATAGCAATATTCACCCGAATCCGGCGTTCCGCCTTACAGATCTCAACCGTAGCGTGGCGCATACCTTCCTCGATTTCGGCGATGATTATTTTACCAACGGCAAACCACATCCGATGATCGATCCCACCAATCGCATTACCCGGCTCTTGCAGGAAGCACAGGATCCTGAAGTTGGCGTGATCGTGATGGACTTCATTCTTGGATTTGGATCACATGAAGATCCGGTTGGAGTGATGCTGGATACAATTGTTGAAGCCAAAGAAATTGCTGCCGCAGACGGTCGCCCGCTTGAGATCCTCGGCTATGTGCTGGGAACCGACCTTGATACACCGTCGCTGAAAAAACAGTGTCAGATGTTGACCGATGCCGGGGTTATTTGGGCAAGCAGTAGCACCAACACCGGATTACTGGCACGTGAATTTATATTTAAAGGGGAGGAAGGCTGATGAGCCAGACACTGTTTAATCAGCCGCTGAACGTTATTAATGTCGGTATCGAAATGTTCAGCGATGACATGAAAAAGCAGAATGTACCGGTAACCCAACTTGACTGGACACCGCCAGGCCAAGGAAACATACAAGTGGTAACGGCACTGGACGACATTGCCGCTTCACCACTGGCAGACAAAATTGCAGCTGCTAATCAGCTGGCGCTGGAACGCATTATCCAGTCGCATCCTGTGCTAATTGGCTATGATCAGGCGATCAACGTCGTGCCGGGTATGACCCGTAACACTATCCTTCACGCCGGGCCGCCAATCCACTGGGAAAAAATGTGCGGCGCAATGAAGGGCGCAGTAACCGGGGCTCTGGTATTTGAAGGACTGGCGAAAGATCTGGATGATGCCGCCGAACTAGCTGCTTCAGGTGAAATCATCTTCTCTCCGTGCCACGAACATGACTGTGTCGGCTCAATGGCGGGTGTCACGTCTGCATCGATGTTTATGCACATCGTCGAGAACAAAACCTATGGAAACCGCGCATATACCAATATGAGCGAGCAGATGGCAAAGATCCTGCGTATGGGCGCTAACGACCAGAGCGTTATAGAGCGTCTTAACTGGATGCGAGATGTACTGGGACCTATGTTGCGCGATGCTATGAAGCTGGCGGGCGAAATCGATCTGCACTTGATGTTAGCGCAGGCGCTGCATATGGGCGATGAGTGCCATAACCGCAACAACGCCGGGACGGCGCTGCTGATTCAGACGCTGACGCCGTGGATTATTCAGACTGGCTACCCTGTTGAGCAGCAGCGTGAGGTGTTCGAGTTTGTCCTCAGTAGTGATTACTTCTCAGGACCAACATGGATGGCAATGTGTAAAGCCGCAATGGACGCTGCGCACGGCATTGAATACAGCACCGTGGTGACAACGATGGCACGCAATGGTGTTGAGTTCGGTCTTCGTATTAGCGGTTTGCCGGGCCAGTGGTTTACCGGTCCGGCGCAGCAGGTGATTGGGCCGATGTTTGCGGGCTATAAGCTAGAGGATTCCGGACGTGATATCGGTGATAGTGCAATTACCGAAACCTACGGCGTTGGCGGTTTCGCTATGGCGACGGCACCAGCTATTGTGTCACTGGTGGGCGGAACAGTTGATGAAGCTATTGATTTCTCACGTAAAATGAGAGAAATCACTCTCGGAGAAAACCCCAACGTCACCATTCCCCTGCTTGGTTTTATGGGCGTACCGACCGCTATCGATATTACGCGTGTAGGCAGTACAGGCATTCTGCCGGTAATTAACACAGCCATTGCGCACAAAGACGCAGGGATCGGCATGATCGGCGCAGGAATTGTTCACCCGCCGTTCACTTGTTTTGAAAAGGCGATCCTCAACTGGCGTGACCACTACTGCCAATAACAATAACCGGGGCTAACGCAGTTAGCCCCACAGTAGCGGAAAACGTTGTTTACCTTCAGGGCTGGGCGATCTCCATGATCGCAAACGATGCTTAACCTGTTAAGGAGATTCCATGAACAGCATAAAACTAGAATGGAAACGTGGTGACTGGGCGGCTTACTTTGGACTGATGACCAACAATCTGACTAACCTGCTGACAATGATGGGTCTGCTAATTTTTGTCGTCGGAATCCCTACTGAAATTGTCTATGGACGCATTGCGCCTGCCTTTGGTCTTGCAGTGCTGGCGGCCAGTGTCTGCTACTCCTGGTTTGGTCTACAGATGGTGAAGAAAACCGGTCGTAGCGATGTAACGGCGCTGCCGTCTGGACCGAGCGCACCCTCAATCTTTACCGTGACATTCCTAGTGCTGATGCCGGTTTATCAGCAAACCAAAGATGCCAACTTTGCTATTCAGATAGGATTGGTGTGGTGCTTTGTCGAAGCGTTGATCCTGGTCGGTGGATCCTTCCTGGGTGAGACTATCCGCAAGATGATCCCGCGTACAGTGCTGCTTTCTTGTCTGTCCGGACTGGGGTTATTACTGCTGGCAATGAACCCGATGCTGCAAGCGTTCGAAGCGCCGACAGTTTCTTTCATCGTCCTGTTATTGATCTTCATTAACTGGTTCGGTAAGAAGCCGATTTTTCCCCATATTCCTACCGGTTTGCTGTTGCTGATTGCTGGTACGTCCCTAGCGTGGATATCCGGTTTACAAAGCCCGGAAGACATTAAAGCGTCGATGTCTTCCTTCGGCTTCAACCCGCCGGAAATTCATGTAAGGAGCTTCCTGCAAGGTTTGCCGCACGCTCTGCCATATCTGGCTTCTGCAGTTCCTTTGGGCCTGGCTAACTACATTTTTGACCTCGAGAACATTGAAAGTGCGCACGCGGCTGGTGATGAATACAACACCCGTAAGGTCATGATGGCGAACGGCTTTGCCTCCATGCTCGGTTGCATGCTGGGTAATCCGTTCCCGGTAACCGTATATGTTGGGCATGCAGGCTGGAAAGCTATGGGCGCTAGTATCTGCTATACCCTCGCATCAGGCATCACTATGTTTCTGGTGCCATTGTTTGGGTTGGGCGCGTTTATGCTCGCCATTATTCCCATGACTGCTATAGTGCCAATTCTGGTTTTTATCGGTGTGGTAACCGCCAATCAGGTGGTGCGAGAAACTCCTAAAGTCGAGGTTCCCGTCATTTTCATCTGTCTGTTCCCATGGGTCGCCAACTGGGCATTGACCATCGTTAACAGCGTGATGGGCGCAGCCGGAACATCCGCTGAGAAACTTGGTAGCGACCTGTTGCACAGCAAAGGCGTCTATTACGATGGACTGATGCATCTGGGAAGCGGTGCACCGCTGGCCAGCATGCTGTGGGGATGCATTGCTATCTTTGCCATTATGAATAAGCCGCTGCGCGGGGCGATAGCTGCATCCTTTGGAGCACTGTTATCGCTGTTTGGCGTGATTCACTCCCCAGCGGTTGGCTTTGCGGAAGGCAGCTCGATTGTGTTTGTTGTGGCCTACCTGATGATGCTTGCTATGTTTGCCCTCAAGCATGTTATTGATAGCCGTGAAACAGTGGCTGCGTCTGAGCAGGAAGAGACTAAAACGACCTGAATAGCCTGCAAACGGAAGATAATTCTATGAAAGAACTTGTGGTCGTTGCCATTGGTGGCAACAGCATTATCAAAGATAACGCCAGCCAGTCGATTGAGCATCAGGCGGAGGCGGTGAAGGCCGTCGCCGATACGGTTCTGGAAATGCTGGCTTCCGATTACGACATTGTGCTGACCCACGGCAACGGGCCGCAGGTCGGTCTGGATTTACGCCGCGCGGAGATAGCCCACGAGCGCGAAGGGCTCCCCTTAACGCCGCTGGCGAACTGTGTGGCGGATACGCAAGGCGGCATTGGCTATCTGATCCAGCAGGCGCTGAACAACCGGCTGGCGCCTCACGGCGAGAAAAAAGCCGTCACCGTGGTGACTCAGGTGGAAGTGGATAAAAACGATCCGGGGTTTGTCCATCCCACCAAGCCCATCGGTGCATTCTTTAGTGAAAACCAGCGTGATGAACTACAAAAGGCAAACCCTGACTGGCGTTTTGTTGAAGATGCCGGACGGGGCTATCGCCGCGTGGTCGCCTCGCCGGAACCGAAACGTATTGTCGAAGCACCTGCCATTAAGACTCTGATCCAGCAAGGCTTTGTGGTGATTGGCGCGGGCGGCGGTGGCATTCCGGTGGTGCGTACTGACGCAGGGGATTACCAAAGCGTGGACGCGGTTATCGACAAAGATCTCTCTAGCGCGCTACTGGCTCGCGAAATTCACGCCGACATTCTGGTGATCACCACCGGCGTGGAAAAAGTGAGTATTCATTTTGGGAAACCCAACCAGCATGCACTGGATACAGTGGATGTCCTAACGATGGCCCGTTACATGCAGGAGGGTCACTTCCCGCCTGGGAGTATGTTACCGAAGATTCTTGCCAGTCTGGAGTTCCTGGAACGTGGAGGTAAAAGAGTGATTATCACCACGCCTGAATGCCTGTCCGCGGCACTGCGTGGCGAAACAGGCACCCATATTATCCACTCCCAAGAGGAGACGTAAATTAAGGAAAGCGACCGCCGCCGTGAATTTTTAATGTTCATTGCAGATTATCGTGGGCTGGAAATGATAACGGTTGGGGAGTTATTGTTTAGTTGCTAAAACAGAACGATAACCAACCCCAACCGTTCTCAATTTCGAATACTATCTTTTCCATTTATCTCTGGATAGGCTTTGACGTCGTCCCTACTGAGTAAAATCCCCCTCATCATCCACCTAAAACCGATTGAAAACGGTCATTACTCTTGTGGCAAACAGGCTAAAGCCGTTCACGATGCTTCACTTCGCACCTTATCGTAATGAACAATACTGGTATTTCCAGTTCAGTTACGCCTACCCGTCTACCGCATTCTTTGCCCTAACTACGGCATAGTTCGGGATTATATCAGCTGGCTAAAGCCTTATGCTCATCAGACCACATGACTCATTGAGCATGTTGAGGCGTTACTCAAAATCTTGCCGATTAAACATATTTCGTAATTTCTTACCCTGCACTAGCATATCATCAATACTATCGACAAACGTCAGTTGCAAATAGAGGTCACAGGGTCTGATTGATGTACTGCCAAGGCCGGGTCATGAAAGAGTTTGCCCTGTTCAAAGCTCATCGTTACGCACCGTCGTAGCCGATGCGGATACTCATCAATCCTCTGGATAGGTGAGGTGCGTAGTAGAGAAGCTCGGTCGTTTTTCGTTAATCTGAATCAGTACTGTCAACATATTCAAGTCGTTAATATGGATATGAATACCTCCTTTGACCTAGAGGTACAGATGCACTACCCCCCAAGCTGTCAACGACGGATGAAAAGTGGCTCTTCCGCAACCTGGATGGAGATTTTCATGCCAGTGGACTCATGACCCTCTGCCTGAGTAGTTCAAATCCGGCTCGACCATACATCTGGCCTTTCAGCATTTTTAGCCGATTTACATGACTTTCGACACCCCCCATTATTCCAGCGACTGCTGATTGCCTCACATATAGCCGCAGCATCAGCTGCCATCCTTGCAGCCACGCGCCGAAGTTACCACTTTCTCGTTGCTCTTTTAACCACT
>NZ_JBJQJO010000045.1:0-10561 GCF_046487395.1 Escherichia sp. WS1450 | reverse complement strand
TTCAACGGCTTCTTTAAGGAGTTCATTTTCCATCGTTTTTTTGCCGAGCAGGCGCTGGAGTTCTTTAATCTGCTTCATGGCAGCAGCAAGTTCAGAGGCAGGAACGACCTGCTCTCCTGCGGCCACAGCAGTAAGACTTCCCTCCTGGTATTGCTTGCGCCAGAGAAATAGCTGGCTGGCTGCCACACCGTGTTGCCGGGCTACAAGGGAGACCGTCATTCCCGGTTCAAAACTCTGCTGAACAATAGCGATCTTTTCCTGTGTAGTACGCCGTCTGCGTTTCTCCGGTCCTAAGACATCAATCATCTGCTCTCCAATGACTAGTCTAAAAACTAGTATTAAGACTATCACTTATTTAAGTGATATTGGTTGTCTGGAGATTCAGGGGGCCAGTCTAGCAGATTATGGTGCGCAGTTATACAACAGCAGTAATGAGGAGTCTACTATTTCTCTTGTTATGCCAGATACAATTGAATGGAACGGAAAGAATACGCCAAGACGGCAATACATGATAAAATATATTGCCGTATTTAAATATTAAAATTTATTTTTGTAGATCATCTGAATTTTCGGTGACCTTCAAGTTTTATATCGTTCATTTTATCCAGAGACTCACGTAATGATTCTATATTCCCGTCCTCAACTTTCTTTTTTGCAATATTGATTTCATGTTGTAGTTTTTTTAACTCTTCCTTATAATTATCTACAGAAACTTTATCATTAACATCTATCTTTTCAGGAATAATATTCATAGAAGAATCTACAGATTTATCCATCATTTCAAGAGCATTTAATAGTGATGATTTATCATTGGAAGATTGTAGAATACTCATACTTTTGGCAAGAGACTGCATGTTTTTATCCAGGCCGGAAGCCAAAGATACGTTGCTGAGAGATAAAAAAATAGCTAGTACAGTACCTGAGAAAAATACCTTTTGTTTTATCATTAATATATTCCTGTTCAAAGTTGATTATAGTTATGTCAATTTAAGTTTATTATTATGATTTTTTATTTTTGTACTATGAATCTCCTGTATGCTTATATGTGCAGAAAATCTCATTTTATCAAGAAGAATATCAAATTTTCTCCGATACTTCTACATACTCCATCATTCATGCTCCTTTTATCCGTGCACCGTAAAACCCCGTCCTTCAGCGGGGATATAAGGCGCTGTTTTCCACCTAACCAGGTGTCTGCTGCTATTCAATGTATTGGCGGATGACGGATGCCGCCCGTTGAAGCAGGACCCCTCGTCCTTAGGGCGTGGAGGATGTCAAAATGAAAACTTGTGGTATGAATCAATCCATTCATCATCCTTTCGGATCATTGCATTCAGTATAACCCTGGAAGAGCCTGGCAATATCACTGTATTGATGGTATTACGCCATGAATTGCTTATTTCTTAAATACGACATGCACCACAGACAGGCTTTTCCTATACCATCGGAACGAGCGGCAAGAAATAACTTGGTGGCGTGTTTATGTTCGCGCATTGGCTTTTTAAGCAATTTACCTCTGTTCAATAACGGCAATGCCAGATGATGTGGAATATAACCAATACCGACGTTTTGTTCTATTAAGCTGATTGCCATGGCGAAGTCAGGAACAAAAATAGGTTTTTGTCCTTCCAACAACCAGGCTTGCATTGGGGGGAAGTTAACGGAGGTATCCCGGATACAAACCGCAGGATAATGACGCAATTCACTGTTTTCTAATGGATTCCGCTTCACTGCCAGTGGATGAAGTGGGCTGACGACAAAATCCCATTCTATTTGTCCGACCGGTTCGCTAATGATGCCTTCACTGCTTGGTACTGCATGAGGAGCACCGTAGACCAGATCAGCACGTTTACTGTACAGCGCATCCCAGCAGCCGTTGTATACTTCAATATCTACCGTCAGTGTTGTTGATGTGAATTGCCGTTCAAAATCTTGAATAAATGACACCAGAAAATCACCAGGTATAATATTGTTCACCGCAATTGTCAGTTCACGCTCAATACCATCGTGAATCAGCACTGTGTTGCGCTTTAATGCATCCAGATCGCGGAGAATATTTTTGCTATGTTCGATGAAGTAACTCCCCGCCGGAGATAATTCAATATATCGTCCCTTACGAATGAACAGTTCAACGCCCAGGGTTTCTTCCGCTTTCTTCAGGGTGTAACTGATAGTAGAAGGGACTTTATTTAACTGTTCGGCTGCGGTGGTGATGTTCTGGTGTCTGGCGACCAGATGAATAATTCGAATCGTTTCGTCTGAGATGAACATAAGGCTCCCTGGTCAGTGGTAAAGTGGCTGAATCTCTCCAGATTCAGCCGTAATCATTGCCTGAGTATACCCAGGAATTAGCGGTGTTGACTTGCCCGACTGAGAATCGCATACGCGATACATGCCACCAGAATGGAGTCAACTGAAGGGATCGTCGTCAGGGTGAATAAGCCTTTTACGGTCATAAAGCCAACCGCTGTGCCTGTGATCCATGCAGCGAATGTCAGTACTTTAACCTGTGACTCCTGAGTTAACACCGACTCTTGATAGCCATTACGGCGATAAAGGAAAAAGTCAGCGATATAAATTCCGGCAACTGGGGGAGTCGCGATACCCAGGAACAGCAGAAACGGAATAAACCACGCCATAATATCCATACTGCCTACGATGGCGGAAAGGATACCCAGCGCAACGGTAATCTGCCATTTGGGAAAGCGGCTAAGCAGTGTGGAAACTACCAACGTCCCCTGGAACATATTGCCCGCATTACCGGTGACGCAGGCGAATATCAGCAACAGTGCTGCAGGCATAACCGCACCGAATACTGCCATAGCATTCAGTAAAGAGCCCTGGCCGCTAATGGCACTCGGCGTTGCACCCGCCCAGTATAGCAGAGGGTAGGCAACCAGAAACGTCATACCTGCGGCAATCAGAGCATGTTTTCGGTTATGTACAAAACTACCGAAGTCGGGAAGTGTAGCAACCAGCACAATAATAGTGCCAACAACGGTGGAAACGGCGACACCTGTACTCATCTCCGCTATCGCTGCTGGCGCTGATACTTCGGTATGGGTTGCCACATAGAGTATATAACACAGCACCAGTGCGATAACCGGCACGGCGACCTGGGCAACTTTGCCCAGAATGGAAAAACCAAAGGCCGTAGAGGCGACAAAAATGACACAACCAGCTGCCACTAACAGTGCCAGTGGCGCTTCAATCCCATTCTGCGCCAGTAAGTCATGCACCGAATGACCAAACATATTAGCGGTAACGGCAATCCAGCCGAACAGACTTATAGCCATCAAAATATTAATGGCGATGGCCCCTTTTTCGCCAAATGAATATTTCACAATACCGTATGTTGGCAGGCGGGCTTTTTCTCCCACACTAATGGTGATGGCTGAAAGTAAGGTCAGAATGACGCCGCCTAATAGTACGACGCTAATTAAACTACCACTGGAAAGTTGATTGCCGAGGCTTGAGGATGACAACAGCACAGGTGTGACGGCAATACCCAGCAAAATCATGGTAATACGCAATCCTGATGCCGTATTCATATTATCTTCTTTACGCATAATATGTTTCCTTTATAAATGCGCGTTACATCGTGTGAAAATTCCCGGTGTATTTGCGCCAGCCCCCCAGTGCTGTAATCTCCTTCTGGCCTTCAGTCAGCCAGCTTTCTGCCAGTACGCCCAGTACTTCGCTACCATCGGCAAGTTTGATTTTTCCAATGGTCAGGCCTTCGGGTTCGTTCATTAACAGTTCGGCAAAACTGGCCAGAGGCAGTTGCCAGATTTCTACGTCTACGTGTGCTCCTCCTTCATTCACGCGGATCATTCCGGGATGACGATCATTAATACTCCATAACCGGTAATGGGCGTCAGTTCGGTCTTCACGGACAAAAATACCGCCAGCTTTTTGCATATTTGGGTTGAGTTCCAGACCGCGCATCAGCGTTCCGTTAACGGCTAAAAGTGTTGTAGTCATTGTGTTCTCCAGAGAATTAAAGGGTTATCCATGTTCCGCTCTGATGTGCCAGGGCTGCTTTTATGGTTTGCGGTGAAGTAATCAGTCCGCTGGCCTGTTTGCCTTGTTGCTGGCTGGCATTGATGAAATCAATAATGGCTTCCACTTTGGGTTGCATACTGCCGACACCAAACTGACCTTCCTGCAACAGCGTTTGAGCTTCGTAGACGCTGATAGCGTCGAGCCATTGTTGTTGTGGTGTACCAAAGTGAATCGCCACTTTTTCTACACCGGTGGGGATCACCAGCAGATCAGCGCCTAACTGACTGGCGAGCAATGCGGAGGCCAGGTCTTTATCGATCACGGCTTCCACACCTTTCAGTTGTTGCCCGTCTCGCACCACAGGTATACCGCCGCCGCCGCAGGCTATAACCAGATATCCCTGGCGCACAAGGTGAGCGATGGTGTGGTGCTCAATAATTTCCAGTGGCGCAGGAGAGGGAACTGTACGCCGCCAACCACGCCCGGCGTCCTCCATCAGCGTCCAGCCGAGTTGTTGTTGGCGTTGTTGTGCTGTTTCTTCATCAAGAAACGCGCCAATCGGTTTACTGGGGCTGGCGAAAGCATCGTCATATGGGCTGACTCGCGTTTGTGTCACCAGGGCAATTACCGGTTTGTTTATGCCACGGCGAGCCAATTCGTTATGCAGCGCTTTCTGGAACATGTATCCAATGGCGCCTTGGGTATCACCCACGGCGTAATCCAGAGGAACCGGAGAAACTTCGTTACTGGCAAGTTCAGAGCGGCGCAGAATAAAGCCTACCTGCGGGCCATTACCATGGGTTAGCACCAGCTCCCATCCGGCTTCAACCATATCAACGATATGCTGCACGCTTTCCATTACTGCAACATATTGATCGGGAATACTATTGCGTTTATCGTCCTGAATGAGCGCATTGCCGCCAACCGCGACGACAGCCAGTGGCTTAACCATGATGGTTCTCCTTTGCGACGATCTCCGCCAGTTCACGTACAGCAGCGACAAAACAGGCCATCGGTGCAGTGGTGATCCCGGCACCAATTTGTCCGACTCCCGCTTGTTTGTGGGCGATACCCGTATTGATGACCGGTAAAATGCCACGATCGGTCACTTTACACGCATCAATACCTGCTGCGGTGGGGGCAAAATTGAGGGCTGGAAGTGTAAATGCGGGGTTACCGCCGAGGGTGATTGCCTGCATCCGACGGCTGTTATTGGTGGCATCGGCAGGGGTGCCTCCCACAAATTTAACAATCGCCGGAGATGACGCCATCGCGAAGCCACCCACACCTGCGGTTTCAGTAATTGCGCTATCACCCAGGTCAGAAGCGGCGTCGTCAACGCCAAATCCGGGGAAGAACAGACCTTCAACTGCATTGGCAGGAGCCTGAAACCAGCGATCGCCAGTACCGGAAAGCCGAATACCAAAATTCACCCCGTTACGCGCCATCACCGTAACCATTGAACTGAACGGTACATTGGCGGCGGCATCCATCATTGCTTTACAGGCAGCCATCGACAAATTGAGGAAGAAGTGATCGTTACCTGTGATAAATGCCACGACGCGCTGGATATGTTCCTGTGGAAGAGAGCAGGCCAGCAATGCCGGGAGCAGGCGCTTAATCAGCAAACCGGTAGCGGCAGCATTGCGGTTATGAACTTCATCCCCCATATGCAGCGCCTGCGCCATTAATGGCTTGAGTTCCAGCTCGCCGTGTTGTGCGATTGCTGCTTTCATGGCCGGCGCCAGTTCATCACGCATCCAGGCCAGACGATTGAGAACTTCATCGTTATTGGCACCAAAACGGAGAACCTTACCCAGACCCTCATTGAAATTGCTAAAAGTACGATGGCCGTTGGTTTTGTTTTCCACCACCCATAATGGCATCGACGGGCTGATAATGCCTGCCATTGGTCCAACCGCGTGATAATGATGACAAGGAGCAAGGTCGATTTCGCCTGCGTTTATCTGGTTTTCTGCGTCTTTCTGGCTTGTAGCCCAGCCTTCGTACAGCATGGCACCAATAATCGCCCCTTTTACCGGACCACACATATCTTCCCAGGCAATCGGTGGACCAGAGTGTAAAATGCGTTTTTGTTCAGCCATTTCGGGGATGGCTTCTTTAGCGAGCATGACATCCACCAACACGGGCTGTGCTTCGAGATAACGTGTCATGGCGATTTGGTTGGCACTTTCTACCAGTGGATGGCGTAGTAATGACGCCAGAACCAAACCGGTGTCAATATCACCTTGTGCTGGCGGCTGCCAGTTGAGGGATATAGCATGCCCTCCTGCATGTTGAATATTGTCAGCAAAACTGTGTAGCCCCGCGTTCACGACCTTCAAAGGCTGATTAAATAAGGTATTCATGCATTTAGCTCCTTTTTCTGCAACTGAGTCTGTGCAACGGTGCTGGCCCATAGCGCCGCCTGTGCATTGCTGTTGGCAATGATGACGCCTGCATTTTGTAGTGAGCTTATCTGCTGACTGCGTATTTGCGGATCAGCTTCTGTTCCGCAAACGTGGGCAATCAGCAACGGTGCATTATTCATGTCGATGTGTGAAAGTTGGTCCAGTAATTCGCTGACAGGCGTAGCGGAGGTGCCATAACCAAGTACAAGGTCGAATAACACAACGGCAGTATGTGAGTCGTTGAGTTCGTTGAGCAGACGTTGATTGCGCAGAGTCGGGTCGATCATTGGATGCGGTTTGCCACGGGTGAAATCATCGTCCCCCATATCAATCAGTGTATGATCTTCACTTTGCCAGATATTTGCCAGAGCACGATTACCCGCAACTGGCGTATTGGAGGCGGCATGGAATCCCTTTTGTTGGCAGATAAGCTGAGCTTCGTAACAGAAGGTTCCTCCGGCGAAAACACCGCGTATCGCCTGGCGATGGACTGGCAGACTTTGGCAGGCGTTTTGTAACATTGTGAGATCGTCGCAGGAAACCTCGTTCTCGACAGCCGGAAGTGGCTGATCATTCAGTAACGCCACAGCGATGTCGGCGGCGCTGGCAAGTGTGGTGGCGGCAGTGATATTGGGACGTGCCAGATCATGCGGATTCGCCCCGAGGAAATTCACCACCACGGGTTTTCCACAAGCCTCGGCGCGCTCCAGAATAGTCCGGGCAACGATCGGTGAAGGCGGTTTTGAAATAAGCACAATCACGTGAGTTTCATCGTCTTGTGCCAGCGCATCTAAAGCAAAGAGCATTGATATTCCACCAATCTCTTCACTGAGATCATGTCCGCCTGTTCCCAACGCCTGAGAAATACCCGCTCCGAGCTGGTCGATTCGGCAAGTCACTTCCTGTAGCCCGGTGCCTGACGCGCCAATAACACCAATTGCTCCGCGTTTCACCACATTAGCGAAGCCTAACGGAATGCCGTTAACAATGGCGGTTCCACAGTCAGGTCCCATTACGATGCGCTGACGTTCTCGGGCAAGCGTTTTGATGTATTTTTCCTGCCCGATACTGACGTTATCGCTGAACATCATCACGTTCATTCCGAGGTTTAACGCTTTAATTGCTTCGGCGGCGGCGTAGTCTCCCGGTACAGAAATGAGTGCCAGGTTGGCTTCGGGTTCAGCTTCCAGTGCCATTTCCAGGCTGACCTTTTCCGGTGATTTAATGCCACAATCCGTTTCATCATCGGGTTTGCTGGTCAGACGTTGCTGGGCCAGTAGCAGTGCTTCATTGCAAATATCTTCTTCACCCATGACTGCAATCACTAAATCATTGGGACTGGCGTTGATTTCGTTACCCAGACCCGCATCGCGCAATTGCTCGAGATTATTGGGTGTTCCCATGACGACCGAGGCCTGTTGAATACCGGGCAACTTGCTGATTTGCGCGGAAATCTGCATCAGAGAAACTGAGTCCTGATAAAGATTACTGAAAACTTTATATTTAACTTTCATGCTGTTACGCCTGTTCCATTCCGCCCGATAGCAAAATTCGGGCAAAGCATCCCCGTGTAGCCCCATAAACGGGCTACGGGAGAAAAGGTTGAAATCAATTCATGGTGTTCAGGGTTCGAAATCCATGCAGCATTCCTGCAAGGCAATTTACTCCTGATGTTGCGCCAAATTGCATGATCTGTTCTGTACAGGATGCGATTGTCATTGCCGATGCGCTCCCAACCAGTTGTGCGAGTAACCGGCAAATCGGTTCTGAAAAATGTCCCTGAAGCGCACGTTGCAGATAATGACGACTTATATCCGTGGTGTTGTGTGCATGTTGTTCAATTGCCTTCTGCAACCTGTATTGATGATTGGCAAGTGGTGCAGGGAGTTGCCATAACCAGAGGGCTGCCAGATAGCCCAGCAAATAGTCATCTCCATCGGGCGTTAAGCCTTTACCAAAGCCGATCAGTTGGGGTACCTGGCGTTCCAGCGCATCTGGATGTTCCATAATATCTAATCCCTGGTGCGTGAGACTATCCGGCAGGTGCAATGTGCTTTGAACGTTATGCTCCAGACAAAATAAAAGCCGTTGCGATGCTATCGTGGGGTAGTGCTGGAAAACCAAAGGCAATGCCTCAAGAGTCAGCATTCCCCCCACAAATGGCGACTGCCAGAGCGTTGCGTTATCGAGCGCCACACAAAATCGAGGTGTCCGCAGTAAGCCTGGGGTTAATTGAATGGGATCTGAATGGGCAATCTCTCTTCGCCAGTCCCAACATTCAGGTAGCCAGACTCTGGCAGCATCAGGGAGATTCAGATACGTTTGCGCACACAACAGAGTGATGAATGTTCCCGCGTCTGAATACAGATTTACCGCATGTTTAAAAGCGCTATGTAGACGTAAATCTTGCGTTTCATTCTGCGGGAAAAGATATCCCAACGACGATGCACAAAGCGTAACCTGTACCATCGGCGTTAGCCTTCCAGACCTGCAATAATGGCTTTGGAATCAGTAACCCAACCGAAAATGGCACCTTGTGCTTTGATCATCTCAAGGGCGTATTTCTGGAATTCCGGGAAATAGGAGCCAACGCAATCTTCCGGTATGATGCATTCATAGCCACGGTCATTTGCTTCACGCACGGTGGTGGTTACGCAAACTTCGGTAGTCACGCCACAAACAATAAGTGTCTTGATACCACGCTTTTGCAAAATCAGATGTAAGTCGGTTTGATAAAAAGCGCCTTTACCGGGTTTATCAATCACAGGTTCGCCTGTCACCGGATACAGTTCAGGAATGATGTCATGACCTGCTTCACCCCTGACCAGAATGCGTCCCATCGGTCCTGGTTCACCAATAAAGGTTTTTCCGCCGCGCGTCAGTTTGGCTGATGGGCAGTCGCTTAAGTCTTCACGATGGCCTTCACGGGTATGAATAACCATAATTCCTTTTTGACGTGCGGCTGCCAGAACTTCTTTACATGGTGCGATAGCCGTGCGAACCAGTGAAACATCATTACCCAATGCTTCTCCAAACCCTCCTGCTTCGACAAAATCACGTTGCATGTCTATCATGATCAGTGCCGTTGTGCACGGATCAAAGGGTAATTCAAAGGGTTGAGCCTGAAAAATGGATATCGTCATGACAAATCTCCAGTATATATTGTTTACTGGTGACGAGTATTCAATATAAAGGTGACCCACAACAGAAAAAAAAGTTGTTTTACAGGAGCGAATATTTTTGAGGTGTCTAAATGTTGTTATGAAAAATGTGATTTACATCAATCTATGACATTCATAAACAACTTTTTTCAAATGTTTATTTGTTTAATATTAAAAAAATTGTCGATATATTGTGATATTAATCATCCTATTTGGCAGGGATAGTGCTGATTTTTAACAAATACCCCTTACCCCCGTCCTTCAACGGGGATATAAAGCGCTGTTTTCCACCTAACCAGGTGTCTGCTGCTATTCAATGTATTGGCGGATGACGGATGCCGCCCGTTGAAGCAGGAACCCACGTCCTTAGGGCGTGGAGGATGTCAAATACCCGCCCTCATTGAGAGAGAAGCTACGAGATTTTCGCTAAGGGACACAGGTCATACGGGAGATGGCGGTTCCCAGCGTTTATCCTGCTCCGGCGGAGGCAGTGATGCGTCATCGTTGCTGTTCGCCGCGATATAATCGCGGTAGTAGCGTTCACTTCCTTCCCGGTGATGATCCACATCCGGTCGTGTAATCCTGTAGTCTTCGTGACCGGTACGGCCTGTCACATTATGCCAGGCAACCATTTCAGCAAAGACCTGGTTAAATTGTTTGTCGTTTCCTTCTGGTTCAAAGCCCATTCTGGGATCACGCTCAAACAATACAGGTGCAATCAAATCCAGTTTATCTGCCAGCGCATTGCGGTCATGGTGATTACGGAAAACAACCCTGTCACCATAATCCGTACAGACAAACTCTCCCGTCCGACGGTCACGGAAACGAACACTCCCGTTCTTCTGCAAACGGGCCTCGAGATCACCGGTATTACTGAACCGCCCCGGGAATCCTGGAGACTAAACTCCCTGAGAAAGAGGTAAACAGAATGACTAAAAATACTCGTTTTTCCCCCGAAGTCCGTCAGAGGGCGATTCGTATGGT
>NZ_JBJQJO010000044.1:0-11368 GCF_046487395.1 Escherichia sp. WS1450 | reverse complement strand
GCGATTGACATACATCGGCGTTTCGGTGGTGTCTTCTTCGGAAATTTTCCCGCGGTTAGTCGGGCGAACATATGAGAGTTTGTGTTTGATTTTCACACGGTTCTCATCAAACGGTTCGATTTCCAGATTGAGTGAGACCTTCCCTTTGGTTTTCGTGCTCATCACACCGGAAGCGACTTCACTTAGAACTGCGCCGATTTTGGTTTCAAATACGCCGCCGTCCAGCTCCCCGATAAATGCCTGCACATCAGTACTGCGTTCACTAGCCATTTTGCTGCTCCTCATCATATCGACCCTGCAAGGTCGGTTAGTTTCTCCACAAAACAGAGAAGAACACCTGCGGTGGCAGCCGCCCGGATGGATTGGGTTATGAGCCCGTCGTCCGATGATGTTCTTCTCTGTTTTGTAAAAAGAGCGGTACCAGCCGGAAGCAAGTGTACAAACTGGTACCGCCAAAGCAGTGGCTGTTGTGATGACCGGTGCTGATCTCCGGCTTGCGGTTATTTCAGACTCTCACGGGCATTTAATTGCCCCGCCGAACAGCTCTTTTCCGCAATATCTGCAATGTCTTTCGCGCATCAGCCTGCGCATTCACCACAACGCTGAGAGCACTTAGCCAGTTACGGCACCACACTTTGTCGCGGTTCCATAAATGCCCTCATCGTTGCACCCTGGTCTCTTCCCAGGCGTCAAACCGAATCGCCACGCTGGTTAGGCGTCTTATCAGCATCATCATTGACTTGCACATTCCGGCTACCTGGTTTGTTTGCCCGAGCAAGGAGTGGATTGTCCCCTTTAACGTCCCCAGACCGCTAACGACGCATGTGCCATACGCCGTGTTACAACCAAATTTTGTTTTAATCTTGCCTGTGTCATGTTTCTTTTAGATACATTATGTATCTCATAGGTACATTGTCAAGTATAAAAAAACCTGCCGAAGCAGGTTCATAAATATTGATTAGGCCTTTATTGTGTATCTTCTTGGTTTTCCCGAGAAAATCACTGTACCAATTATAGAGCAATTACCGTTAATCTTAATGTAAGGCTCAGGCCAGTTTGGGTTTAATGCTTTGAGATAACGCTGTGTTCCATCTTCTATCAACCGCTTGAAGGTGGTTTCGCCTGAATCGTGCATCAATGCAATAACGTCGTCACCGTGGCAGGCAGGGACTTCAGGATCAACAAAAATCATGTCTCCCGGGCGGTACTCATCAATCATTGAATCACCAATCACCCGCAAGATATAAGTCATTTCGCCACAGGGTACAGGGCAGGGATAAGTTTCTGCTGTGCTCAAATCAACCTCAGAATAGCCAACTTCTTTCCATGCTCCGGCCTGTACCCATGATATGACAGGGACTAACGTTATTTGTTTGTTAGTGATTGAAACATCAGGTTTTTTTGTGATGTTCGTGGTCTGGTGTTCTTGATCAAGCCATCCGACAGGCAGGTCGAAACATTTTTCGATGTGCCGCGCCATGCTGTCACCGATATTTTTAGTAGCACCATCTCCCATAAACCTGCTGGTCTGGGTTGGCTCGCGATCAATCATGGTGGCAAAGGAAGAATTCCCGCCAACACCATCTCTCAGTTTTCTGGCGTTAGACCGCCGGATGTCATGGACTGTTTTCATAAAGAAATTAAAACCTTTGTACCGATAAGGTACAAGTATCTTGAAGGTTCATCTCAATCATGTAATATGTATACCGGAGGTACATATTGTATGAAAGCGTATTGGGACTCTTTAACCAAAGAACAGCAGGGCGAGTTGGCCGGAAAAGTTGGCTCAACACCAGGCTACTTACGGCTGGTTTTCAATGGTTATAAAAAAGCCAGTTTTGTGCTGGCTAAAAAACTTGAGCAATGCACGTCAGGTGCAATTACGAAATCTGACTTAAGACCGGATATCTATCCGAAAGATTAACAGAACACCTTCAATTTTTAACCACAGAACGATGAGGCTAACCGTGGGTAAGCATCACTGGAAAGTAGAAAAACAGCCTGAGTGGTACGTGAAAGCTGTCAGAAAAACTATCGCGGCGTTGCCGGGGGGTTACGCTGAAGCTGCTGAGTGGCTGGATGTAACAGAGAACGCTTTATTCAACCGCCTTCGTGCAGATGGCGATCAGATTTTCCCGCTGGGATGGGCAATGATTTTACAGCGCGCGGCTGGCACTCACTACATTGCGGATGCTGTCGCACAGTCTGCTGGTGGGGTGTTTGTATCGCTTCCTGAAATTGAGGAAGTAGAGAACGCCGATATAAACCAGCGCCTGCTGGAAGTCATCGAACAGATCGGGAGTTACTCAAAGCAGATTCGTTCGGCAATCGAAGATGGGGTAGTGGAGCCACACGAGCAGACAGCAATTAATGATGAGTTGTATCTGTCAATTTCGAAGCTCCAGGAGCATGCAGCACTGGTCTACAAAATCTTTTGCGCTCCAGAAAAGAGTGACGCCCGCGAGTGTGCAGCTCCGGGCGTCGTGGCGTTTTGTGTCTGTGGAGAAACTAACGCATGAACAGTTTAACGGCAAATAACCGTTTGTCGCAACAGCTGGTGGTCAGTGTCGCTGCACACCTGTTGTTACGGCATGAATGCAGATTACCAAATCACCTGGCTGTAAGTAACCACAGAGAACTTTACCTGACTGTGGGGGGCGAGTTGTGCAGGAACTTAACCGCTGGTTTCGTGACGGAAGAGGGCTTTATGTCCATGTTATTCGTTGGGAGCCAGAAACACAGCGCGTTATCTATCTTCGCAAAGACTACCCGCATGAGTGCTTTAGTCCTTTGTGGAAATTCAGGCGTGATTTTGTTGAGTGTGAAGGACCACCAGCACATTGATTCTGCCATTCCGGGACGTTACACTGTTCAGGCACCTTATAAAGCGGGTGCCGGGATTGGCGTCCTGGAATTGATCAAGGCGATATATGACGCGCCAGCGTCTTTTTTATCGTCCGCATTTGCTCACATCAAAGTTATGGTGGGCTGGGCGGGGGCATCGAAAGATGCGCCGGTTTCCTTGATCACCGGTTACGCCAACCCCGTTCAGTTCACCACCAGCGAAATTGGCGTTTCCGGTGGTGGAAGTATTTCACCGATCAAGGAGGCTGCCATCATGGCTACTGTCCCAGCCCTCACTCGTCTGAATGATGAAGACTTACATAAACTCAGTTATGTAACAACTGCACTACGTGCTCTGCGCAAGGTAACTCTTTCGGATCCGCAGGCGCATCAGGTTCTGGTAGAAACCCTTCTTAACTTGCAGGCTGAACGTATTCGTCTGGCGGATAAGGCTAATTTTCATATTCACCGTCTCCTGAATATCAGCGGAGGGCATCGTCATGCTTAATCCGTTGATCCTCAATATTTGCCGTTTGCTTCAGCGTAAAAAAACATCAATTCCTACAGTTGGGCAGTGGTACACCACGCCTGCAGGGCATGTTCTACGTGTTAGCCTGGTTGACCGTGAATGCCAGAAGGTGATTTGTGAACCGCTGGGCCGTAATTACCGCGTCAGTATGCCGCTTATAGCCTTTTGCTCCGGAAAAAACATGAAGCATCTCGGAGGTGCAGCATGAGTATGGAGCTGATGGTTAAAGCGATGAAAATTCGAGTGGGTAATCCATTGCGAAAACTGGTTCTGATCAAGCTGGCTGATAATGCCAGCGATCAGGGTGAGTGCTGGCCCAGCTACCAGCATATTGCTGACCAGTGCGAGATTAGCAAACGTTCTGTGATGAATCATATTGCGGCCCTTTGTGAGTCCGGGCTGGTAAAAAAAGTCACCCGGAAAGGTGAAAAAGGTAACTCAAGTAATATCTATCTCCTTCATCTGGATGGTGCAGGAGATTCACTAGGGGGTAGTGCAAATAATTCACTATCTGGTGCAGCAAATTCACCATGTAGTGCAGGAGTTGCACCAGGGGGTAGTGCAGGAGATTCACCCAGAACCAGTCACTCTTTTGAACCAGTCAAAGAACCAGTCAATGAACCAATAGCTGTTGGTGCATCTGCTGATGAGTCTGTGCGAGTTCGTTCAAACCGACCGGAATACTCTCCGGAGTTTGAGCAGGCATGGCTGGCATATCCCAAACGTGCTGGTGGCAATTCAAAATCTGCAGCCTTCAAAGCCTGGAAAGCCCGTTTGAATGAGGGGGTAAACCCCGAAACCATGCTGGAAGGTGTGAAACGCTACGCGGGCTGGGTATCTGCGATGGGTAACAGCGGCACACAATTTGTGAAACAGGCTGTCACGTTCTTTGGTCCGGATCGTCATTTCGAAGAACCCTGGGAAGTTCCTGCGGTATCTGCAGCCAGACGTGAGGACCCGTACTTCAAAGCCAGTTACGACAACGTGGACTACAGCCAGATCCCGGCAGGATTCAGGGGGTGATCATGAGTCTTTTGAATGAAGTTCAGAAATTCATTGAAGCCCATCCGGGGTGTACTTCCGGAGACATTGCGGATGCTTTTGCAGGTTACTCACGGCAGCGCGTTCTGCAGTCAGCAAGCAAGTTACGTCAGAGTGGGCGTGTGGCTCACCGTTGTGAAGGAGATACACGCAGACATTTCCCACGCCTGACTGAGAGAGCGCAGGAGCCGGAACCACAACCAGTTCGTGAAACCAAACCTGTGCGCAATTTCTATGTCGGCACTAACGATCCCCGGGTGATTTTGTGCCTGACCCGCCAGGCTGAAGAGCTGGAGTCCAGGGGTTTATACCGTCGTGCTGCAACGGTGTGGATGGCGGCATTCCGAGAAAGCCACTCCCAGCCAGAACGAAACAATTTTCTGGCGCGTCGTGAGCAGTGCTTACGGAAAAGCAGCAAGCGAGCTGTATCGGGTGATGAGTGGTATCTGTCAAGGAATTACGTGGGGGCTTAATGAGTAATAAATATTGCCAGGAGCTGGTGGAACTGCGGAACAAACCAGCCCATGAACTGAAGGAAGTGGGTGATCAGTGGCGCACGCCGGACAACATTTTCTGGGGAATTAACACCCTGTTTGGCCCGTTTGTTCTGGATCTGTTCACTGACGGTGATAACGCCAAATGTGCCGCGTATTACACGGCAGAAGACAACGCGCTGGCGCGTGACTGGTCAGAACGCCTTGCGGAGCTTAAAGGTGCTGCCTTTGGTAATCCTCCATACAGCCGCGCCAGTCAGCATGAGGGGCAATACATCACCGGCATGCGTTACATCATGAAACATGCCAGTGCCATGCGTGATAAGGGCGGGCGCTATGTTTTCCTGATCAAAGCGGCCACCAGCGAAGTGTGGTGGCCGGAAGATGCAGATCATATTGCTTTTATTCGCGGGCGTATTGGTTTTGAACTGCCTGCCTGGTTTATACCGAAGGACGAGAAGCAGGTGCCGACAGGCGCTTTCTTCGCTGGTGCTATTGCTGTTTTCGACAAGACCTGGAAGGGACCGGCAATCAGCTACATCGGGCGTGATGAACTTGAGGCATGTGGTGAGGCGTTTCTGGCGCAGGTTCGCCAGCAGGCGGAAAAACTGGTCAGGGAGATGGCGGCATGACGACGTTAACTCAATGCCAGCAGCAGGTGCTGGATATGCTGATTTCTTACCAGAAAGAACGTGGCTTCCCGCCAACCAATCAGGAGGTGGCAACCATACTGGGATACCGTTCAGTGAATGCAGCGGTGGAACATCTTCGCGCACTGGAGAAAAAAGGCGTCATCACGATAAAGCGTGGCGTGGCCCGGGGTATCACTCTTCATACCGCGGTGAAGGACGACGACAGCGAGGCGGTCGGGATTATCCGCTCACTGCTTGCCGGTGAGGAAAACGCCAGGCTGCGTGCAACCCACTGGTTACATGAGAGAGGCCTGAAAGTATGAAGCTGATCCTGCCTTTCCCGCCCAGCGTGAACACGTACTGGCGACACCCCAACAAAGGGGCATTTGCTGGTAAGAGCCTGATAAGCGCGGCGGGGCGAAAATTTCAGAGCGCGGCGTGCGCAGCAATAGTTGAGCAGTTACGTCGTCTGCCGAAACCAACGTCGGCACCTGCTTCAGTGGAGATCGTGTTGTTTCCTCCGGATAACCGGATCCGCGATCTGGACAACTATAACAAGGCGCTGTTTGACGCCCTGACCCACGCGGGGGTGTGGGAAGACGACAGTCAGGTGAAAAGAATGCTGGTGGAGTGGGGACCGGTTATCCCGGAGGGGAAGGTCGAGATCACTATCAGTAAGTACGAAAAAGCGAGTTGCAAATTAGCAACTCGGTAACGGAATTGAGCAACACCCTAAATTTGGGTATTACCTCGTTAAAGATACTGTATTTATGAACAGTGTATCCTTGATAACTATTAAAAATCGCAGTAAGTTCATCCTGCATCAACGAAAAGGGAGTGCAGTCCCGCTCGTGGATAAAAATTTGTGGAGAAACCAATGAATCAGTTGCTTGTAATTGATGGCGTTTCTGTGCGCCAGTACTTCGAATCTAACTACTGTCTTAACGACCTTCAGAAAGCTGCTCTTCTTGCCGCTGGTGAGAATCGCTCCTCCCGTTCGCTGGAAGTTCACGAGTTTATGCGTCGTCCTGAAACGAAGGCTCTTGTGGAATTATTGGAAGAAGAAACTACGGGAGATTCCCGTAGTATTCCTGTCATCACCATTCAGGGGCGCAATGGTGGGACGTATGTCTGTAAAGAGCTGGTCTATGCATATGCAATGTGGATCAGCCCGGCATTCAGCTTAAAAGTGATACGTACTTTTGATGCGCTTCATAATTCATCACCAGAAGAAACCACATCCGACAAAATTAAATCCGGGGTCATTCTGCTTGAATCAGCAGCAAAGACTCTAAATCTGTCAAACTCCTCGAAACTTGGTGCATACCAGAAATTATCAAAGGTAGCTGGTCTTCCTGAACTTATGCCGATCTATGCCATTGATGCACCTGCTGATGCGCCAGATGGTTCAAGCCGCCCTACGCTGTCGCTGAGTGCACTGCTGAAACAGTATGGTATCCGCCTTACGGCTAATCAGGCATATCACCAGATGGCGAAGCTGGGGATCGTTGAACAACGCGAACGATACAGCCGTACCGCGATTAACAACATCAAAAAATTCTGGTCGCTGACAGCGAAAGGTTGCATGTTCGGCAAGAACATCACCAGTCCCGCAAATCCGCGCGAGACGCAGCCGCATTTCTTCGAATCCCGATTCCCTGAGCTGTTAAAGCTGCTCGATACCGTTCATTGAGGTGACCGTGAGAGCACTACTGACCCCTGAAATTGCCCCGCGTATGGGGATCGTATTGTTCAGGCCAGGTTCAGAGCTGATGCCCCTGTTTATGCAGGGGCGTGTCCTGCTGGAGCCTGAGCCGGAACGTTATTCATCTTTCGCCAGTGGTGCCGTTCCGGCGGCATCACAACCGCTGGCGGATGATCCTGCCGTTCGGGCCGTGTTCCGCAATGAGGCAGTGATCCGTCGTGCTGGTGGCGTGGAATGTCTTGAAAGCTGGTTACTTCGTGAAAAAGGCTGCCAGTGGCCTCATTCCGACTGGCACAGCGAGAACATGACAACAATGCGACACGCGCCGGGCGCAATCCGTCTGTGCTGGCACTGCGATAACCAGCTGCGCGATCAGTTCACGGAACGGCTGGAATCAATGGCAACGGATAACTGTGCCCGCTGGGTGTTGTCTGTCGTGCGTCGGGATCTCGGTTTTGATGACAGTCACGTTGTGACAATGCCGGAACTGTGCTGGTGGCTGGTTCGTAATGATCTGGCGGATGCCTTACCGGAAAGTGCAGCCCGTAAGGCACTGAGATTACCGAAGCCTGTTGTGCCATCTGTCACCCGGGAAAGTGACCTTGTGCCTTCGGTTCCTGCCACCAGCATCATCCAGGATAAAGCGAAAAAGGTGCTGGCGCTGAAAGTGGATCCGGAGTCGCCGGAGTCTTTTATGTTACGCCCAAAACGTCGCCGCTGGGTTAATGAAAAGTACACGCGCTGGGTTAAGACGCAGCCGTGTGCATGTTGTGGAAAGCCTGCTGATGATCCCCACCATCTGATAGGCCACGGTCAGGGGGGAATGGGTAAAAAAGCGCATGATCTCTTTGTGTTGCCTTTGTGCAGAAAGCATCACGACGAGCTGCATGCGGATACCGTGGCATTTGAAGTGAAGTATGGCTCCCAGCTGGAGCTGATATTTCGTTTTATCGATCGTGCGCTGGCAACTGGTGTGCTGGCCTGATTTTGTGGAGAAAGTTGATGCGTGATATTCAAATGGTTCTTGAACGTTGGGGGGCATGGGTCGCAAATAATCATGAAGACGTGGAATGGTCAGGCATTGCCGCCGGATTTAAGGGGCTGATACCGTCAAAAGTAAAATCGCGATCGCAGTGTTCCGATGATGACGCGATGATTATATGTGGTTGTATGGCTCGCCTGAAAAAGAACAACGCCGATATGCATGACATGCTGGTTGATTACTACGTATATGGGATTACGTTCATGAAGTTAGCAAGGAAACATGGATGTTCGGATACTTGCGTTGGTAAGCGCCTGCAGAAAGCGGAAGGAGTTATCGATGGCATGTTGATGATGCTGGATGTTCGCCTTGAGATGGATCGATATGTGAGCACAAATTATTCGATACGTCGTAAAACTGCGTCCTCCAGGGCAGGGATATAAGGCGTACAAAATAAAAAATGGGCGCAAAGCGCCCAAGCATAAAAACCAAAAAGGTTAATAAATAACAGAAAGTTCGTTGGAAAAGTTAAGTACTGTCCAACGTTTTGCAGTGGCATGAGGGCACCACTTTATATGCCAGAAAAGTTCTCACTCCCCCGGCATATTCTTACAGAACAAATCAGAACTGATAAACCAGACCAACAGCGACAATATCGTCGGTTGATACTCCTGTTCTTTCAGTGAATTTATTTTTATCGAGCATATTGATTTTGTAATCTATGTATGTAGACATATTTTTGTTGAAGTAATAAGAAGCCCCGACTTCAACGAATTTTTCAATATATCCGTCATCATGTTTTTTACTAATATCAGTACTGGATGAAAGGTTTTTTGCTTTAGAGTGGGTATAAGCAAGAGACGGGCGTAATCCAAAGTCGAACTGGTATTGTGCCACAACAGTGAAATCTTCGGTTTTATTCGCCACTCCTGAAATATTATCACCATACGATATTGCACGGGTATTATTTGTTTCACCATAACTGGCAGCCAGGTACAGATTATTTGCGTCATATTTTACCCCGGTGGCCCACTGTTCAGCTTTTTTCCCTTTACCAAGCTCAGCCTTTTTCTGATTTTTAGTACGATCAGCAGCGCCGTATGCTGCGACAAAACCAAATCCTTCATATTCATAGCTGACAGAGCCACCTACACCCTCTCCGTTTGAAGTATCTGGTTTATCCTTGCGTTCATTTTTTCCCAGATACTGAATTGCAAAGCTAAGCCCATCGACCAGTCCAAAAAAGTCAGTGTTGCGGTATGTGGCAACACCGCCTACACGACCAACGAAGAAGTTATCGTCTTGCGCTGCGGTAGGTCCAAACTCCGGGAAGACGTCAGTGTAGCTTAATGCGTCGTACACCACGCCGTAGTTACGACCATAATCAAGAGAGCCAGCATCTGCAAGCTTCAGACCAGCGTATGCCAGGCGAGTCTTGTTTCCAGTTTGAGCTCCATCCCCTTCAGGGTTGTTCCCCTGGAAATTATATTCCCACTGACCAAAACCAGTAATATAATTATTTATTTGGGTTTCACCTCTGAATCCAAGGCGTGCGTAAGTCTGATCTCCGTTTTGGTCCTTATCAGAAGAAAAATAATGTAAACCAACTGCTTTACCGTATAAATCCACTTTGTTTGCATCTTTATTGTATATTTCTGCTGCATTTGAAGACGTTGCCAGAAATACTGATGCTGCTACAGCAGAAAGTGCCACTGTTAAATTTTTCATTTTTTATCCTCTGGTGGGAGTTAATTGGACGACAAAATGCTATCAGGATGAAAATTTAATTTCTGTGTATAATGTATACAAGGAAAATTAAGGAGTCCGATTCTTTATATGTGACCACTATCACAAAATAAGAAGTCATGCAAACTAATAAATAGATGGCTATCTTTCACTCAGAAAATTAAGATCAATCTTTTTTATTAGAAGTGCTAAATATATTTAATTATTTGGGTTTATGAGTTATTTATATAACCTTAATAAAGACATTACTTTTGAAGAAAAATACGTGCATAGATGAATGCATAATCTTTAATTGTATCTTGCCAAACGTCGCAACAATCCAGAGATTGTCTGTGGGGTGAATCATGCAGCATGCAGGGTATGAACAAACACTTTACGATCGTAAAAGTATGCATATCATGGTAAGAGTGGTTCCTACGCCACACAACTTAAACCCGCCGCCGTGCGGTTTTTTTTGTCTGCACAACAGGTAAGAGCACTGAACCCGCAGACCTCGCGGAACTGGTGAAAGGTGCCGCGCAGTGCTCTTATCGTTGTGGTGAATGCTCAGGCTGATGCGCGAAAGACATTGCAGCTATTGCGGAAAAGATCTGTCCGGCGGGGCAATTAAACGCCCGTGAGAGTCTGAAATAACCGCAAGCCGGAGACCTGCGCCAGCCACCACAACCCAAACCGAGCCGTAGCCACTGGCTGTCGTGAATTCATCAGTGACAATTATGCTGCGGCCTTCTTTTTCCCCTTCCTAATACAAGAACTACGCAATCCGTTACTGGCGGAGGCGTTGCTATGAAATCCATGGATAAGTTAACAACGGGTGTTGCCTATGGCACCTCAGCAGGTAGTGCCGGGTACTGGTTTTTGCAGTGGATTGATCAGGTCAGTCCTTCACAGTGGGCTGCTATTGGTGTGCTGGGGAGTCTGGCACTGGGCTTTCTGACTTATCTGACGAATCTGTACTTCAAGATAAAAGAGGACCGTCGCAAGGCTGCACGGGGAGAGTAATTCAATGACTCAAAACTATGAACTGATTGTGAAAGGGATCCGCAATTTTGAGAATAAAGTTACGGTAACTGTAGCGTTACGGGACAAAAAACGCTTTGACGGTGAAATTTTTGACCTGGACATCTCGCTGGACCGTGTTGAAGGTGCCGCGCTGGAGTTTTATGAGGCAGCAGCCAGAAGGAGCATCAGACAGGTCTTCCTGGATGTTGCTGCCGGGTTATGTGAAGGGGATGAGCTGTCGCCGGAAAAGCGCCCCATAATTTTAGAGGCGCAGAATGTGTGGATAACCTACAAAGGAAAGCTACCGGGAAGAATTACTGGTTCTCTGAAGATGCCGCCGTCAACACTGCGGTCAGAAAAAGAGGCGTCTTGTCTGCAGTCTGAGTACTCCAT
>NZ_JBJQJO010000043.1:0-13240 GCF_046487395.1 Escherichia sp. WS1450 | reverse complement strand
TTCGGGGCTGTCCTTCTCCCATTTAAGGCCAAAAGGCGTGGATTCATCGCCAAATTTCAGATACTGCTCCTCCCCACAGTGCGGGCAGGGCACATAAAAACGCATGAAATGCGCCGACTCGTTAGCGGCTTTTTCGATCTGGCAGGAGCCTTTGATTTTAGGCGTCGAGCCGCGAATGGATTTTGGCCATACAGAGCCCTCAATACGTTTATCCCCCAGCAGGGTTGGCGAGCCCTCTTTTTCAACATCCGGTTCGAACGAGGAAAGCTCGTCATAACAGACCACGTCCACGGATTTTTCACGGTAGTTTTTTGCTGCCGCACCACCCAGACACCAGAACCCCACACCGGAGGAAAAACGCTTCAGGGTGAGCGTATTATCGCGGTGTTTTCTTCCGAACCATGGAGCCAGCTCCAGCAATGCAGGAACATCCCTTATCGTTGGCTCAACATGAGATTTCATAAAATCTTCAGCAGCTGAGTCCGTGGGCTGAAAAAGCAGACTGTTGCGGGATTTATGCTCAATAAAATAAGCCTCCACTCCCAACAGCATTTTTGTATAACCAACACGGGCAGATTTAATCAGATTAACAGTGCGGATCAGGTCATTACCCATACTGTTCATTATGGCAACCTGAAACGGCAATGTTTCCCACCGCCCTGGTGTGTAAGACGACTCTTTCGGCAGGTAATAATGTTGATCTGCCCACTGAACTGTCGTCAGGGGTACAGGAATTTTTAGCGCAAGGAGACCAGTCGTTATCGCTCCTGTAGAGTTAGCCGCCCTCAGCTCGTCTGAAATCATCAATCCACCTGCACACATTCTCACCTGATTCAGAAGCCACATCGGATGCTTTCGCGATTTCAGTTTTCACAGCATCAAGATGTGCTGGTGATATATCAGGGTATTTACGCTGCAGTGTCTGCGGAACACGAACAAGGATCCCGGATATATTCTGCGCAACTCGCTGAAAAATGTAGGTAAATAATTCCGTTTCAAGAACCAGCCCTTCCTCACGAGCATTTTTCAGTTCCTGCGCATCTGCCTGTGCTTTTGTGAGACGGTAGCGTTCGTAATCAATCGTACCGGGCTGCAGATCCGACTCAGCAGCCACGCGCATATCGTCGACTTCCTTACGAAGTTTTTCATTTTCAATGTCGGCCTCACGCTGAGCGAACCACTCAATCGCTTTTCCCGTATCAAAAATCGCTTCATTCCCTTTCCCGCCGCCTGATATCAGCGGCAGCCCCTGATTTTGCCAGGTGGATATAGTCCGCACATCAACATCAAAAATCTCAGCCAGCTTTTTCTTGTTAACCCTCACACCAGCATCCCCTCCAGCAAGAAAATGACCCGTTTTTTTAAGAAAGGATCTTAAAACTGCCTTTTCAGGCGAAACGAAGCCTTATCAGATCCTTTCTCAGAACAAATAAAATTCAATATACACAATGACTTACAAGAAAGAAGAACGGATCTGAATTTCCCGTAAAAATTTCATAAGGAGTTGTTTTGCGCGAGGTCGACGCCCCGTAACGGGCCGGATTGCCGGAAAGGACCCGAAAAAAAACGAGAATAATTATCACTTACAGCAAGAATCGAATCTGATCTATTCTGATGCTTGCTATTATGTGCCGGCACAAGTGCGTCGTTTACCGTCATTTCACACAGAGGCATCATCAAATGAAAATCAGAAATATTCTCGCTATCTCCCTTGCAACATCATCCTTCAGTTGCCTGGCATTTAAACCCTCGCCCAATGTGCTACCAGGACCAACGAATCAACTAACTGCGGTAGAAAGTAAAATTATCGGACATTTTTATGCCCCACACAGTGCATTACCCGGAACAACCATCACAGGGACATGTGACGCCTCCCCCATTCCGGGATGCACCTGTCCGTTTTGTACTATGCTGCGTAGCCAAAACCGATAACATCCGCATTTACCTGGTATTCCATGATGAGTTCACGCAGCGACTGATAGAGGAAGGAAAGATGGTTAGCAAAAGCAAAGGCGCATTGCCGCCGCATGCTGCAGGCATTGCAACAGACGAGAGCAGATATTTTTGACCAGTTGGAAAACTGCCAGCATACTTTGCCCGAGCATATCGCCATCTCATCGGAAACCAGTGCAACTCTTATTCATCGGGTTACACCAGAGAAAAAGAAGAAATGAACAGTGAGGCGTTGTGTGGCATACAACGCCTTCTTCCATCATTTCTCGTCAGCCATGACAAAAATATAACCGCTGGCTCTTTCATTTTTCTCCTGCTTCCAGCCCCTCTCTACCTGGAAGCATCAGGGACGTGATGGCGTAAAGATAAATTGTCTCTTCACTCCCTGACGGGGACTATTCTTTTCAAATCTCCATTTCGCCATGGCCTTCACCACTTCATCACGAAACAAATTATGAGGCTCTGAGCGGAGAAAAACGATCCGTGTCACAGTCCCGTCAGCACCAATATCGAACTTAACCTCAACCAGCCCCTTGATATAATTTGCTGCAGCATATTCCGGATATCGTGGATACACCGTCACTAATTGCCGGGGCTCATCAGCTTTTTGCTGCGAGCATCCCACTGCCAGGGCAGATAACAGAAAAAGTAGTGAAAGGCGTCTTTTCATTTTTATTCCTACGGGTCTTATTCTGACAATATATCCTGTGTTCCAGACTGCCACATCACCACATCCTGTGCCATTATCTGACTCACATTACATACATCGCATCAGGATACAGTAGTAGCACTTTCTGTAATACAGCTTCCGGTTTCTTCCACCATCGCACCGGACAGGCGACTATGAGGGATAAACCCGCGAATCATTAACGCGGTAAAAACCCGGTGTACATCGTTTTTGATTATTCCCGCACACTCGCGCAGAAGGAGTTCCCCGTCGGGCTACGGTTTCTGTTCATACGGGAATACGGCGACTATATAGCGAATGATGTGTCAGGCTTGAATACCTTTATCCGTTAAAAGGGATATCAATTAAGTTATCCCGTACAGGGTATAAGCCATTATCAAAGCCACTCTGTAGCGAATGGCTTTTGTAATGGACTATTTAATTAGTGATGCTGCGTATTCGATTAGATATAACTTAGGTGCCAGCCAGATTTTTAACCATGTCATATTGGTTACTGCACAAATAATAAAAATCCCCCACATAGTCAAAACTCCAACCAATGGCACGATAAGAAGATTAATATCACCTTTGCTATCCCAAACCATTGTCGGCCTGTATTTGGGATTTCCCTTCTCCCATGAATATCCTTCATCACCGATTTTACCTGTCTCAACTCTTTGGCACTGCTTCTTCATAAACCAGAAAACCAGAGGGATTGTTGAAATGGCTATTAATGTTTTAATCAGGCTATCAACCATATTCCATACCAGCAACTGATGAACAACATCCGGAATCTGAGCCTGACTGAATGCAATGGCGGAATCAATTCCATCGCTGGCCTTCTTCAATAAATCAACAAGAATTTTATTTGCTTCTTCTTGCATGTTTATATCCTGTAAGTTGTAAACCGGTTCGAACAAATAAGTTACCAAGAGAGACAAAGATACCGAGCAACCACGGTCGCACACGATGTTTATCGCAGTAACCAGAACTGTCTGTGATTGTACCTGCGCATCCACGCTTACGGCAGGCACGTGGGATTCGTGATGGCATAAATACCTCACACCCTGTTCAGTTGAATGACGGGCTGATTCTCGATATGTTCTGCTGTCAGTCTGAAAGTCACAGTGACTGTTGGTGGCTCGCCTCCGCGTGACTCTGTCCTGGCGGAAAGCTGCCCCTCCAGTAACTCACCATTAACTGCAATCCCATACCCTGCGAAATGTTTACCGCGATAAAGTTTTGCCAGTTGGTAATTCATTTGCCGCATCCTCCAGCGACAACTCAATTCGCCCATGAAGCAATGTGGCCGATACAATCCCGGCATTACACTCAACGATTATATCTTCATCCGTGGCATCCACTTCATATATTCGTGAATAACATTCCGTGCATTTACCACTGAATGTACCTTCAGCCAGAACACGACCACGCTGTAAAATCCGGAACGGGATTCTTCCATTAAAGAGCTTTGCGGTTACCAGTAATTTCTTCATACATTCTCCTGATAACAAAAAGGCTACTTAATGCACTGAGTGCGGATATACTCCTGTGCCCCTTCCAGTTGCTTCTGCATCGTCATCAACCGTTCTCTGAGGGTGAAATAATCCCGTTCAGCGGTGTCTGCCAGTCGGGGGCTGGTTGCATTATCCACGCTGGTGGGTCCGGTGGCTTCACGCACGGCTTCGGAGCAACTGGCATTGACCCGCAGGCGCTTACGGCCAGCGGCAACATCAGCGCGCAGAGTTTCATTTTCAGCTTTCGCATTGGCTAATTCTCTCGAGTACTTTGCATCGAGCGCAGCAACATCACGCTGACGCTGCTGCATGTCAGTAATGGTGGCGGTCGCCTGCTTCAGTTCACTGACTTTTTTATCACGCTGTTCTTTGTAGGCTATGGCGTTATCACGGTAATGATTGACCGCCAACGACAGGCAGACGATGATGCAGATAACCAGAGCATAAATAATCGCGGCGACTCTGCTCACTGATCTATCCCCCAACAGGCTAATGCGCTTTCCTGGTCACGACGAATAACCTGTCCATAGCAGTTATTTGAACGTATGCGGCAATCGCGCCCACCATCCTTTATCCACCAGCGAATCGCCTCGCAGGCGCCTTTTCGATCACCGGCATTAAGCCGCTTATAAAACGTCGACGGGAAACACTTACCGGGGCCAATGTTATAGGGACAGAATGACGCAATACCCGCTTTCTGTGCTTCGGTCAGTGGAACTTTAATATTGCGCTCCACCCATGCCAGCGCCTTATCACGCTCAATGGCATTAACCTGAGCGCATTTTTCCTTCGACAGCTTCATTCCGGGAAAAACGTGTTTTCCATCCACCACCGTGGCACCGCGGCAGATGGTCCATATGCCAGAACCATCGCGGTATGCCGTTGTGTGGTTACCCTCTTTTTCGTCCAGAAACTGATCAAGTATCTGAGGAGCAGATGCGCCAGCACCAATCAGCGCCAGAACGGCAGCCGACAGGCCGTATCTGATTTTTGCGTTCATGTATATTTATCAGGATCTAAAGGTTTATAGCCCTGGATATATCAGGTATATAATCCAGTACCAGCATGTCTCATAAACATACCCGTTCAGGAAAACCAAACGACAACAGATGAGGCTTCAGAAATGAACAGTAAAGAAAATTTGCGCAGTAGATTTTTGCAACTAATGACAGAAAAAGTTAAATCAGCGCTACTTCCACTTATGGTGGATAATAACGAAGCAACGAGCAGCATCCTTGCAGACCCTTACGGTAAACTCTCGCATAAAACGCTGGATATTATTATGAGTGCATTAACACCCCATATGCTTCAACACCTGAAACAAGATATTAACGCATGGGTGAATGAAGAATTGAGCCCCCCCTGTTCATGGGACAGACATTATGCATGGCAGCAAAAAATGAGGATTTTCAATTCATTATCACTAAAGTTCAGAGAACCGAAACAGCGTCCCTTCCCTCTGGAATCAGACAAAAAACAACCTGATCCCACAGGCCCGTAATATTTTGAATACCGTGATTATTGATATCACAATGAAAGCTATTCCGCACAGTTATGCCCTGCTCCCCACGGGGCATGTCTCATGAAACGTTCCGGGCGTTTCATGTTCCCGGATTTTGTTAAAAGGTATATTATCCCCTCACTCCCGGGATATTCGTCATATTTCTTTTGGTGCCTTTTTCGCAATCTCAGCCACAGCATGTGCCGTAGCCGGAACATTACCGGCATTAGTTCGTTCCAGAATTTCGAGCAATATGCGGGTTCGTTTTTCCTGCTCCCGTTTGTTAAGGCGATAAGTAAGAACACCAAGAATGATACTGAACGCCACGCCGATAATAAATCCCCAATCCTGCAGTGACAGGCTGGCAAAGAACGCAACAAGTCCTGCGCTGCCGTATGCAGCGTTACTGTATCGTTCGTCCATTCTCATAGTCCCTCACCTCCGCCATCCGACATTACGGACGGCAGCAAGTCAGAATCTCGTTATAAAAAAGCCGCACGAAGAGGCTGTTTGTTCAGGTATTTTATCCAGTGCGCCGTAAAACCCCGACCTTCAGGGTGTGGAGGATGTCAACATCAATAACTGACATTCTGCCCAAAGCTCCCGAAGATTCCCTTTGCACAATTTCACTGACCGGATCTCAGCACAAGCCACAGGGAATGGTCAGTGTGACGCTCTCTGTGGCCCCTCCTGAAAAGCCCTGTGGTTTAATCGCGACGGACCTGGCGCGGATATGAAGCAGGCCGTGAGCACGAGCCTGGAAATTTAGTGCCGACTACCGGAATTGAAGTGGTGGCCTGATGGTTACAACTAAACTGTTCTGCCGACTGAGGTAAGTCGGCGCTGGACCGCCACCGGGGACTCGAACCCCGCACAGTCAGCTTAGAAGGCTGATGCTCTCTCCTGATGAGCTAGTGGCGGTTGGTGGCCCTTGCTGGATTTGAACCAGCGACCTGGCGATTATGAGTCGCTCGCTCTCACCACTGAGCTAAAGGGCCGTATGCGGAATAATACTTATGCCAGTTTTGCTCTGCAATACCCTTCCCTGATTAAATCCTGCATATTGGCCTACACATGGTAAAAGAATTTGAGCGGTCAACAGAAAATTACTCAGGCAATATTAACGCACTCTGACTACATTAATTTCGAAGTCATCAATCTGCCCGCTATTAAGTATAACGAATGTAGAACTCCCATTACTGTACGATTTCGACAACACCAGCCTGTCATCATAGCGTGCAAGAACATAATACCAGACACTATCATAGTGGAGCATCTGATATTCCTTCTTAAACTGGGGTTTGTACCAACCGGCAATAAGTGAAAATCCCCAGAAATAGATCATGAATCCGACCATCATACACTCAATCCAGTGATGACGAATAAAAGACATTTCCGAAAAACATTTGACTGAAATAAGTCTTCTTCCTGACCTGACAAAAACCGTAATTATTAAGGCAGCAATAACGCATAAAACCAATGCATCTAGCGCAACGCGTCGATGAATTACTGAAAACTCCAGAGCAGGCGGAACAAAAAGCAACAATATCGCCAGAAAAAGTCTGATAAAACTCAGATCCTGCACATTATTTTTTTGTTTGATCCCCAGGAAGAAAACAACACCGACTCCCCACCCAATCAGGAATATAACAATGACTGTAACGGCATAAAAAAGGCTTCTGGCCACATCATCGACACCAGCCCCAACCACCCACCATGGGAAACCATAATAAAAGGATGTACCCCAGCCATAAAAGTAAGCGCTTCCCCACCCAAGACATCCCATATAAGCAACAAAAAGTGAAGAGTACCTGAGCAGAGTACTGTCATCCATAGCAACACCATTAACAACTCAAAAACATAACAATATATTGCATAACAAATGGAGCTCCATGTAGTCAAGAAGCTTCATAGCAGGAAAAACTCATAGCACAATAGCCATCACATTTAATGTTCTGTGTCTTTTTCAGGTATAAAAAAACCCACTCGGCGGCGGGTTTTGCTTGATTTGCCATTACGTACAAAATCGGCAGAATATCAAATTCACACGAAATATATGCCTTTTAATCTACTTTTGCAATACTTTACTGTGAAAATGCCGCCTTTTGTTTTGAACGTGTTCTCGTCACAAACAATAAAGCCTCACTATCCAGCCGGTGAAAAATGTGTTTCATTGCAATCCAGTGACCAGTAAATGTTTTGGACCAGTTTTTGGCTGTCACTCCCGCCAGTAATGCCAGATCCTGGTATTCGTAACCTTCCTTACCAAAAATTTCTGCTTTTACTGCCTGCGCCGCCAGCCAGATTAATTTTTTCAGGCGTTCCCGTGTTTTCTCTGCAATTTTCCTGTTGCCACAATGGGCCTTAAACTCTTCCCATGCCCAGTGGGTTATAGTGACCTGATACTCCCAGCAAATACTCCCGCTGTAACACCACAACAACCAGGCTTTCTGATGTTCTTCAATAGACAGAACCGCCCGCCGCCATGATGATGTCGAAAACTCAACCGGGCTGACCAGGGCAATTGATGAGCCTTTCGCCAGCGATTGTTTTCCCGGGATTGGTGGATTATCCCGCGTTATCATTTTTCCAGTCACTTCATCGCGGTACCGGATTTTTTTACGCCTGTAACGCCCTGTATCGAACATGGCATTCTCCTGCCAGGCTTCAAGCTGACCTTTTGTTGCCCCACTCAAATCAGCGGTGGCGATAATGAGCTGCTCACGCACAAACTGTAAATACTGGTTATTCATGCGCACTCCAGTTCTGTGATTTTTATCCCCAGCCGCCCACCAGGAACGGGCTGACCGCGCACAATATTAATTTCATCAAACTGCTCGTCGTCTATGAATAGTCCGGCATGCGTCAGTGCATCCAGTGGTGCCTTCAGGATATTGTCCAGGTCGCGGCGGCGCTTATCCGGTGGCTCTGCAATAATTTTTATTGCCAGCCTTCCGGACAGGTTTAATTTCAACCGCTGTTGGCGAACAATTAACGCCACATCCCGGCGATAACGTTCACCGACTTTTGATACAAAATATGTGCTGCCACGACGTCGCCAGTAAGTATTCACCGTTGGCGGGTAAGGCAAAACAAATTCTATGTGTTCAGTCATTTATGCATTCCACTTCAGGACGCCCGAATTTTTCGCGTGCATTAAAAAACAAATCAACAACAACAGCTGGCTGCCGTGTTTTTCTTCAAATTCTTTTACCCCGGCATGCAGTTCGTTGTGGCATTTACGACACAGCGGAATAACAAATAAATCGTCAGCCTTTGTTCCCATCCCTCCCAGTCCATGACCAATGATGTGATGCGGATCATCTGCCTGATTGCCACACGTCATGCATTTCTGCGTTTTTACCCAGCGCGTGTATACGGGCATCTCTTCCCGTTGTGGTTTCTGGCGCCGGAGATACTGAGCCGGAGAATCGGGATCAACGGTAAGGGTGACCACCTTATTTTCCTGTGGTCGGTTCTGTTGCTGGTGGGTCGGCAGCACAAGATTTTTTGTGCGCTGTTTCAGTATGCTGGTGGCGGTCTTTTCTCCTGGTATGATGTCGCTTTCGCGGTATACAGAGCGTATTTTTTCCGCAGGTAATCCCATCGAACGACTCAATACTGTCTCGGGTAGTGCATCCGTCACCTGATTGCACACCGCCCACCAGCATAATTCAGCCAGCGATAATTCCCGCTCCTGCGTGCCGTTCATTGCATGGCGTATGACGTCAATCATCCATTCTGCCTGGTTTTGTTGAGCAAGTTGCTCAAGTGATTCGGATGTCTGGTCACGCAGCTGGTTGTCGCAGTGCCAGCACAACACCATCGCTCCGGTACCGTAACGATGTATGACGGTTTCACTGTGATGATAGTCACCATGAGGCCACTGGCAGGATTTGACATGACGCAACAGCCAGTCAGACAGTGCACCAGCGCCGCCGGCAGCACGAATCACACGCTCATTGCTGAAAAATGGGAGTAATGATTTATCTTCCGCCAACGGCTGGCGAACGGCAGGAACGACTCCGGACGGCAGACCGCGCATGCTTTTCGGTTCAGGCTCCACCAGCACACGCCCCTGCATAAACAAAGGCATCGCATCAGGACCGGGTCTGAAAAGTACAATCCCCAGACGGTGAGCAATTTCAGGTGTCACTAATACCCTCACGTTACCTCCAGATCCGTTGCTGGTACGTGCGGGATGGACGCGGTGGGCGTTCGGAATAAGGGAGCCTGACGGAGATGATCCAGTACAGGCGGTCAAGACTTAGGTCTTTCTGAAACTCGTAACCACGTCTGCGGTAGTTCTGAATTAGCCACTCTGCCTGTTCTTCAGTACATGGATCATGCCGGAACCAGTCAGATTTGAATGCGTGTGAATGCCGCCCGTGCCTGCTGGCAAAGACGGCGAGATTATCAGAATTGTGTAATCTGGTATCGTGCGCCATCCGTTGTCTCTGCTGGCGCAGCAGGTGCCAGTTGTTCAGGCTGGCTGGAGGCAATATTGTCTCTGATTTCTGTTGTCGTCAACAGGCAGCGTGCTATCATCGAATGGTGTTCTATCCTACTCCGTGAGGTTTACCATGCGTACAACCCAACAATTCAGTATTACATTAACTAACGAGATGGCTGACATGGTGCGCTCCCGTGTGGCTTCCGGTGCCTATGCTTCAGAAAGCGAGGTCATTCGTGAAGGGCTTCGCGCACTGAATGAGCGCGATAAAGCAATCGAAGCGTGGTTAACGCATTCAGTCGCCCCCTCTCTTGATTCTATCCGCGAAAACCCAAACAACGGACGCTCCATTTCACAGGTTCGCGCCGCGATTAGATCCGGGAAGTAGTCTGCATGACATTTGAAGTCATCATTACCCCCGAGGCCGAACAGCAGATAATAAACCTGCACAGATATATAACGGAGAAAGCAGGAGGCGTCATTGCTGACAATTATGCCAATGCGCTTCTTGATTATCTTGATGGGTTTTCTGCATTTCCGCATCGGGGCAATAAACGCGATGATATTCGCCAGGGGATGCGGGTAACTCATTTCCGCCACAGAACGATTATTGCTTTTGCCGTTGATGACAATAAAGTCTTTATCGCAGGTGTTTATCATGGCGGACAAAGTTATGAAACCGATTTCTTATAAACTTGTCCCCACAGAATTCCGGTGTTAGAATAAAATGTCCGCCCACTCTCTTGCTGGCGGATTCGTAAGCCATATAAATCAAAGCTCCCGACTCATGTTTGTGTCGGGAGCTTTTTTCAACGATTTATCCCCAACCGCAAATAGAATACATCACCAGCGCCTCCGCCATTGCAATTCCTGCCGTTGTGAATGCTTCAGGCCAGGTCATCGTAAAATATCCTCCGCGCTTATCAGTCCATTTCGTTTCAGGTAATCCATCGCCTTCTCCGGTAATTTGCAGTCCGGCTGAGCTTTTTTCAGTTGACTGACCAGTCGTTTAACCCACATTGTTAATTCGCCAACCTGATTACTGGATGCCAGTGGATTGTCGGCTTTACTCAGAATGACAGCACAGCAGGCCTCTTTGAGCACCCAATCAACAGCATCTTTCCATGCTCCTGTTTCGACTGGTGGATTCTCACGCTTTACCTGTTCATAAAAGCGCACGGCTTTAACCAGTCCTTCTGATGTCACCGGGACTGACGGGGCAGTGAATAAGGCCTGAATCTCATAGCTCGGCCTGTCGTTGCAATCCTCTTTTGTCGGTACATATTTCCAGTCACCAACCCACATCTTCTCCTGAAAGTCCGTAACGCCTTTTTTCACGTAGCGATATCGCCATGCAACTGGTTTTGCCTGCCCTGCCGTTTCATGCCCTTCCTGATAATTAATCTCGCTCATTCATCGCCCCACTCATCACAATATGCTTCGACCGGAGTTTTTCCTGCTTCGTAGTCATCACGCCAGGCTTCAGCATCAGCAGCACTTCCACCACGTAACTCTGCATAATCCATTAACAGTTCATGCCATTCTTCAAAACTGACGTTGTATTTAGTTGAACCAAAACCAGCCATTTTGTTCTTCCTCTTCGTCTTTTATTTCGTGATATGAGTAATTGCAGTAGTTAAAGAAAATTTCTTTTGCTTCGTCATGAATTTCATCAGGTGTTGCGTCATCGTCCACTTCGAATACATCCTCAAAATCTCCACCAGCTATTCCAGTTTCAATAATTATTTTGAACTTTCGCATTTCACTACCGCCCTTTCGGGTGGCCTCCTGCTGTTCTGAAGGTGCAGAAATCCCTCCGGTTAAGGATTAAATTTTTAACAGTGCTAAATTTAATTATTCAGTTCTGGATTTTGTCACCCTGCGTATCCGCGCTTTCGCGTTACGCTCAATCTGAATTAGCTTTTCTATATTTTTTCGCCTTTCCCGTTCCTCCTGGCGCAAGAGCCTTACATCATCTGCCAGTCTGGTTTCTCTTTTCGCCACAGAGAGCATCCAGTCAAATGGCTCCACAACTGCACCGCAGATTTTACAGCGGACCTGACGCTCTTTTTCGTCAACCCGGACAGAGGCGTGATGACAATATGGTCTTTCCGATGGCTCATAAAGAAAATTAACCTGATTACGTGGGTCATCCTCTTTTACCGGAAATAAAACAATATTACTTAACTCATCTTCTGGTTTTATTTCCATGCTCCTCTCCTTTGATGCGAATGCCAGCGATAATTGAAGCCTGATAGCTAATTTTACTCACAGCCCCCCTGATAATTTCCCTGATAAAACGCCAGCACGCGCTGCATAACTTCGCTCTTCCTGCACTCGCAACAGATTATGTTCTGACGCCTGTCGTAGCGGCGTATTTCTCCGTCTGGTAATGACCAGATAAGGTCAGGATCAACCACAACCGGTTTTTTCACCTTTTCCCTTGATAGTTTTTTGCGGGCGTTTTGCCAGTCTTTACGCGCCTGCTCAGACGGGAATAATCCGTAGCCTGAATTGTATACATCACCACTGGCAACCAGCTCTCTGGCAAGAACGCTCAGCAGATATCTTGTCGCACCTGTTTTCGCTTCCAGTTGTCGTAACGTCTCGCGCCCGCTCTGTCGCACGAGTTCGACAACCTGCCTCTTAATTTTTTCCCGCTCTTCCTGTGTAAATACTTTTTTCACAAGTCCTCCTGAAAAATCTCCTTCACAATTCATACAAAACCAGCCGCTTTCCGGCGTTCATATTCCTGTTTCAGCAACTCAATTGGCGTTGGTCCCGACGGGCGTTTGGGGGCCGCCAGTTGTCGCCGGACTGGCGGAACGCTGAGGCCCATACCAACATGCTTTGACCATTTCGTCAGTTGCCGTTCTGCAAACCGTTTTAACTCCCCTTCGGTCATCTGGCGTTCAATCCCCTTTGAACGCATCTCGAGGCATATGTGATACAGCACAGGCTGAGACCACGGGTATTTATCGCTTCCGTCGTATCGCCAGGACTCATTGCGCCAGCGTCGGTACTCCTCCATCACAGCACCCACCGTCAGACCGAATGGATTGGCCCCGCTTTCCGGAATCAGTGCCACAAACTCAGCCAGGTCAGGAGGCCATGTTTCACCCGCCCGGCAGCGGTCCATGCACTGGCGG
>NZ_JBJQJO010000042.1:0-16532 GCF_046487395.1 Escherichia sp. WS1450 | reverse complement strand
AACCATACGAATCGCCCGCTGACGGACTTCGGGGGAAAAACGAGTATTTTTAGTCATCCTGTTTACCTCTTTCTCAGGGAGTTTAGTCTCCAGGATTTCCGGGGCGGTTCATTGTGTTGTCTGTCATATCGCCATATTTAAATTATGGTATAGCATGGACAAAGCGATGGTTAGAAAGAAAGGAGCGTGAAGGGGTTAAGGCTTCATTACTGGCTGAATACAGCATGCAGCAAGAAACCGCTGAGAAGAAGATTGAAGCATTGAATGCTGAGAAGCTTGCTCAGGCTAAAGCAGATACGGATATTGCTAAAGAAAAAGAGCAGACAGATGCCTTAAAACGTCAGGCTGATGAACTTAGAAGAGAACTTGAAGGCATTAGAAGAGATATTGCTATTAATAATCAAACGATTGAAGGAGCCAGACGGTTAACTGAAGATGTTGTTGAAGAGTACTGGCAATGGGTGGATAAAGCTGCTGAGTTGATTGTAGCTATTGATGGTTTTGTAAGAGTCGATAACAGTACTTCCATTGCAGACTTTAAAAAGAGCATTTCGCATATTGTTGCGAAAGATGCTCTGGCTGCATCTCTAAAGACGGTCAGGGAAAGGCAGAAAGAAAAAGGCTTGAGCGGAAATGGCACGCTCTCAGATGCATTCAGATTGTCAGGTGGTCGTCCTTAATCCTCGGTCTTAATACGCTGCACAGTTGACTTAGCAACGTTGAATTGTGCGGCAACCTTAGCAATTGAGCCACCAGCAGCAAGAGCAGCTTTAATACCTTCCCTGTCAACCGCTTTACCGTTACCCCTTCCAACTACACGACCAGCAGCTTTAGCAGCTTCATAACCTTCTCTTTGACGCTCAAGCATCATTTTACGTTCAGCTTCAGCCACTGCTGAAAAGATTGTGAGAATCATCTTAGACGTGGGGTTATCGTCACCAGTTATCAGACCTTCTTTGTGAAAGTGAACCTTGATACCTTTCTGTGAAAGTTTATCCACCAGCGTTAATACATCAACGGTAGAACGTCCCAGACGTGACAGGTCGTGTACATGGATAGTGTCACCTTCACGAACATAATCGAGCATAGCCTTTAGTTGTGGACGGTCTGTATTCTTTCCAGATGCTTTATCAGTGAATGTCTTGTCCAGTGCAACCCCTTCTAATTGACGGTCTGTAATCTGCTGGATTGATGAAACTCGAATATAACCAATGTTAGCCATAATGTACTTATTTGCCTTACTCATTTGATGGGTTGAGTGTATCGTACCGATAAAGTATTTTACAAGGCTAATCGGTATGGTTTTTACAGAGGTTTAGTTATACCTAAATAGTATGCTATATCGGTATGCTTAAGAGATGAAGATGGTCTCTGTATCAATTCACAGGGAAAGTCAATGATATTTTGCTTTTTTGCCAAGGGGGCTGCTTAGGCTTAGTGACGGGTACTTAGCAGACATAGATATCTGATAGATAATTTCGAAAGAATTCGGTGAAGGAGAAATGAAGAGGGGCTACCACGATTTTTATAAAAATTTTCAGACTCTGAAAGCTGTACAGATTTTAATCAGCACAGAAGTCTTTATAACGGGAGAAAGAGAACCATAAAACCGAAGGTAGGTTCAGTCTTAACAGCGACTGTAAGATATACCTGAAAAGATACTTAACAGAAACTACCTAGAAAAAGAAGGGAACGATGAAACCAGAGGTAGTGACCTGTTAAACAGTTCGTTTCAAAGTCTCTTAAAAATCTGTTAAGTAAGGTCATGAGACCAATATTACCATTTTGTCAATGTACTTGTCTTTGATGTAAGTCAATAAAATGTATCGTTTGTTATAATCATGAGCAAAATTAGTTAAAAAGTCTTTTTAGAGAGGCGCTTCGCTTGGGTCACCATGTTCTTTCTCTCTCGTTAAGAGGGAAGTTACAGAGGTCTTTCAAATCTCAATAGGCAACCGAGGAACACGGGAAACCGAGGAAAGAAAAATCTATTGTGACTCCCTTGAACAAGGTCTGTAAAGGTCGCTTAAGAAGGCTGGTTAAGAGTGGCTCCCCCTTTCTGGGGTTATCGCCTTGTGTCTAAGTGAGTCTTGGAATTTCACTGTGAAGGGGTCTTGGCAGTTCTATATATGGGTGAATATAATGCGTTGATTTTAATGTGTTTTTAAGTGCTGCTCAATATGGGGCTGTAAGGGACTTGCTCTCAAGGTAAGATGCTGGTGAAGAACAACCACCAGCCAATTTCTTATTAATCCTCCCTTTCCCCGTCATCTGCACAGAGACTAACCTCCACGCCAAACATTTTCACAGTTACCTTCAATCGTCTGTGCTTTCTGATAATGGCTGACAGAAGCCAGTAAATCAGCAGCGCAACGAACACCCCAAAAGCACAGGAACCAAACCTGTGTGACTCTGTTAAAGCCGTAGTAAATAATCCATTCAACACCCTTGTATCTGTGAATGGAATGTATCAGCCCATAGAATCATTATACCATAAATGTTAATAAAATGTTAAAAAATACTTGACATTAGCCTTTGAAACTGCTAAGATTGTATATATAGTTAACAGGAAATTAACAAATACCAAGAGGGCAGCTTATGAATGAACGACAGAGAATTTCAAAAGTTTCTTGAAGAATCCAAGAGACGCAACAGACACAACGGTTACAGCTACACAGATACCCCCACCAGCTACGAAGTACCAGCCTTTACCAAATCCGAACGTAAAAACATTGAATCGGTCATTCGTAGCATTACGCCACGAGGCAGATATATGCCAACACGCAAAACAACAAAGAATAACTTAAAAACTTTCTTGATGAGCTTTGATTCTTACGAGCAACTACCATCAAAAATTGAAGATTTAATTATCGGCACTTGTCGCAGTTTTGGAAGGGATAACTATCACCGGAAAGTTTTCTATTTACTGCGAAGTCTTGATGAGATTAGCTCAAGTACAGTAACAAATTATCTTCAGCGTCAAGCAACTAGACTTAGCTATGAATTACCAGGTGATAAATATTGCGCTAACTTAACCACCATTTGCATGAAAGTTATTGAGGCAATCAATCATCATGCGGAAATGGGAAATATCAGCCTTACAACCAGTGAACCAGACTTTGAATTTGACGTATACGCACAAGCAGAAGGATTTTAAATAATGACTAAGCACACTTTAACCAGAGTTACAAAGACAGCCTTTGACGAACTTAACCGAATCAAGAAGATTACAGGGCTATCACATGCAGCAGTGATGAAACTTGCAATTAATCGTGACATTGACGAACAAGATTTACTTAATAGTCGCTTAGAGGCTGCAAGACACCATATCAGAATTACACAAAATGACCTTGATAGTCTGAAGTCTTCAAATACTTTTGAGCTAGATTTAGCAAGACTTCTAAGCATCAAGATTCACAAGTTATCTATGGGGGTTTAATGTTATGTATTAAATTCGAATATTTGACAGATAAAATGATTAGGCACGTATCAGACCTGCTCATCAAAGAAGATGGTTTCGGTGATATTCATAATCCAAGGGATATCTTCATTCACGCCACCAGCCCAAACGAAACATTAAAAACAGCAGTTACAACGGAATGGTTTGAACGAAATAAAGTCGAATCAGGCTATTGGTAGCCCGAGACTTTTAAAGAAAACCCTAAAACAGCTTCTCAGACGCTCTGTAACGCATTCTAAGCGATTTTGCCCCCTTATTTTAAGGTGGGTGGTTCATCTCTATAGGTTACCCCTAAAAATGGGGTTAAAACTCGTTACAGAGCTTCCTGTTAAGGATTTGAAAAGAGGATTTAAGAAATGAATTATCCAATGCAAATTATGGTTGACCAAGAAACTATGAATTGGTTGGTTGACCTGAACAAGTCAGGTTTCAATATTCACTTTGCGAATTGCTTTGAAGCTTCAACTTATATCGATAAACACACTATCAATACAATAAAGCTTGGTGACTATGTTCACAAGCTGGAAGTAACAGACCCACACAATAAACGCTTTATCATTGAAGAGTGTAGCAGACTGGATTTAAGCCCAGAGCAACTACTAAAGCTGAATGTATTCCTGGCTTATCAGAACGAATTAAACCCTTACAGTGAGATTATGCAATGACACTCGTTATTCTCTGGACTCTTCTTGGGTTATTTATTGGCTGCCTGATTGGTAACGCAGTGAATAAGAATTGATGTTATCGAAATGTTAAATATGTGTTAACAAATAACATTGTACATAGTAAGATTGTATATATGGTGAGAGCAATTCTCTCTATTTTTTTCAATCATTCTACATCTGGTGGATAATATATCTGAGAGTGCAATGCTTTCATTATGGCTTCTTAATCCCACATTTGAGAGGCCATCTTAAAACCATTTAACTCTTGATAATCCTTACAGGCATTAGCCCTAATGAAGATGCTTCATCCGAATCATCTTTAACTTTAGGGCATTTCTTCAAGTGCTTTTGTTAGAGGGTCTTTGAAGAAAGTCTTCACCTGAATTGAAACTTTCATACACAGCCCTTCACAGAAATGTTTAGGGCTTTTCAGTTTTCTTATAAGCGCCTTTGATAGCGACTCACTCGCTTCAGACATTCACCTCTACGAATGCTATTGAGGGTGCTTCTATGAAACTTGAAATAAACAAATGCAATGAGGTGAATAAATGTCTATTAGAAACGAACATGAAATAATTATTGATTCCAGGCCAAGTGCTCTTGATATTTCTCAAATGAGTTTACAGGAATCTATTGATAGGGCATGGAGAGAGTCACATGGTGTATTTAGAAAAGAACCTTATCAGCCACCCGAAATGGTTCATCAGAATACAACCAGAATTGATTTTGATATGAACACAGAGTGTGAGCTTAATTTAAAACTGAAGCTTCAGAGAAAATACTTCAGTCAACTTAAGCTTTCTCAGGAAGCGATGAAAGCTGAATATGAAAGGCTTCAAGAAAAAATTGAAGATGAGATTGATGAAATGGCTATTCTAATGGAGTTGCAAACTAATCCTTCTGCATATTACACAAAATTTGACCGTGATGGTTGGGGGTGTGACCCTGTAGAAATTGGTAAAGTTATTTCTGATTTACCTGAAGGTCATAAAGTTATTCGTACAGAAAGAGCTATCAGAGCACCACAAAGGCTGGCTTTGATTGTTTCTGATAAGACGCACGAAGAACTTTCAGAGACTGCAAAACAGAGACTGTTAAAGGCAAAGGAACGAGATATTAATCTTATGAAAGCAAGGCTATCTAAGTTGATTAGTGATCATCAGAGAATCGCCAAAAAATACAAGCAAGAATTATCGCAGATTGTAAGTTTTAATGACTTCCTGAGCGTTCCTAAGAATTACAGTAAGGCTATTTGATTATATGTGAGGTGATAATGTATGAGAAGCGTTTAAAAACTATCAAGGCAGTTTGTGAAAAACTTAAAAACCAACCACGTAAACCAAAAACGGTAAAGAGTAAGCATCAACCTGTCACCTCAAACAGCAAAACAAAGATTCGCAAAGTTCCTACGTGGTGTATTGACCGTGTTCCGGTTGGTTCAAAAATTATTTGTGAAGATGGTGATTATCATTGGGTATCAGTTGTGGTTAGTTAGTAAGTATCAACGGGAGAGATTATCTGGATTGTTATCTGGGTGACTCTCCTTTTTCGTATGAGGTGAAAAATATGAATGAGCAAGTTTACAGTTGATTCGTTTATCGTTGAATTAGGTTTCAATGAGAACGTTATTAAAGGTCTGCAAAGAGTTGAAAAGCTCGCTATGCAGTCAGCACAAAGAATTGAAAAGAACTTGAACAAAGGGTTTAAGATTAATACAAAACAGCTTGATAGTAATCTGACAAGTTCTTTAGGGCAACTTGAAAGAAAGCTTAACAAAACTTTTAATAAGCTGGAGGAAAGAGTAAGAAACACAAAAGCATTTCAGTTTACCAGTCAAGTTAATGGCGCTCTTAAACAACCAAGACAACCGAGAAAAAATACAGGTGACCGAGCAGTAAGAGCAGCTTATCAGGCTAACATGTCTAAGCTTAAAGGTTTTGACCCTGTATTACAGAAATACATCCGTTCACAGTTTTACGCATTAAGTGGTAAAGCTGGTCAGATGGATAATTCTAAGTTTAATGAATCCCTTGCTAAACTAAATGCTTCATTAAGAGAAGCGCTTGTTAAAGCCAAAGGTCACACATCCACCAGCATTAACGGAAATAAAGCAGCTAACAGTCTTGATAGTCTGTCTTCAGCAGCAGTTAAAACAGCAGGTGCATTTATCTCAATGCAAGCTGTATTAGCCAGTTATCAGAAGATTATGGAAGTTGGTCTTCAACGTGCATCATCGGAAAGAAGTATTGATTTCGTATTTGATAAAGATGCAGGTCAAGTAAAAGAGTTCACAAAGTCATTAGCTCAAACAACGGGTTTAGATATCGCTGAACTGCAATCACAGTTTGCTGGTTTCGGTGCTTCAGCTAAAGAATCTATGGGTATTCAGGGTTCTGAAGAACTTTTTAAAAATATGATTGGTTATGCTCGTCTGATGGGAAGAAGCGAAGAAGAGATTAAGCGAGCACTAACAGCATTATCACAGATGGCTGGTAAAGGTCAGGTGATGGCTGAAGAATTAAAGGGACAGTTAGCTGAAGCTGTTCCCGGTATGGTTCAGGTATTCGCTAAAGCAACTGGAAAGAGTGAACAAGAGCTATTTGACACCATGAAAAAGGGAGCTTTAAAATCTGCCGATACTCTTCAGAAAGTTACTCAAGAGTTAAATAAACAAATCACCGCTAAAGGTGGCTGGAAAGCCATTTCAGAAAGTACTCAGGCACAACTAGGGAACCTGAAAAACTCTTGGAATACCACGCTTGATAGTATTTTCAGAGGTTCTGAAAGTGGTCTGCAAGATTTTACCAGAAGCTTGACCAATCTTTTAAATAGTCTTGGTGGAAGTGGTAAAACATTAGGTGAAAGTCTTGGTGGTCTCATGACTTCTATGTCACATGGTGTTGATAGCATGACCGATATTAGTTACAGGGTGAGAGCGTTCTTCGATGAGGTGACATTAGCTTATCGTGGTTTAACCAATGAACAAAAGAAAGTAGTTGATGCTTTAGGTTCTGGCTTGATTAATAGCTTAAAAGTCTTGGCTGGTGTTATTGCTGTAAATAAGGTTGTTGGTGTTACCAGAAGTATTTACGGGCTTATGACTGCTATCACAAGATTAGGTCAGGTAGCCAATACAACAACAGATAACGTAAATAAAAAGAATGGGAAGCCATCAAGATTTAATCTTGGGAATATTCTATTAGCTGGTAGTGCAGTTTATGCAGGTTATGAAAGACTATCTTCAACACCTGAACGAATGGAAGCACAAGCTAAATTACCAGGGTTAGCTAAAGAATCTGGACTTAAACCAGTATTTACTATGGGTGATGTGAAAGGTTGGTTTAATAATGCAGCTACAAAGATTGCTGGTTTCCAAGAGCCAATGAATAACTTTGTGAATAACACTGAGTCAAGTACACCAGCTATTACGGGTGATATTGTGAATAGCAATGCTCAATTAGCTATTGCTGTATCAGAGTTGGGGAGAAAGGTAGATGCTCTAACAGCAGAAACCAAGAAGCCTATCCCTGTGAATATCACTGGTGAAGCAACTATTAAACCTGATGAATCAGCATTCTTTAGATTTACACAAGCAGCTAGTGACCAGTTCACAGCGGATATGCTAATTAGCTCAGGCTATCCAGAAGAGTAATAGTAAAGAGCTACGTGATTTCTTCTGAACAGATACCAACATCAAAAATTAGATTTCACGTAGCTAACGCTTAACAGACTTCGATATAGGAATGAAATAATGTTTGATACAAAACAACTCCGATATAGCGGAAAGGATGGGGTTTATTTCCATCTGCAAGGTAACCCAGATAACTTTCTGTCACTGTCGGCGACTGAGAATATGGAATATGACTCCCCTATGATGGTGACAACTCAGGCTATGCAGTCTGGGCAGACCATTACAGATAACGTTCAAAGAGCACCTAAAACAATCACTATCTCAGGTGTTGTAGTAGTTGATTCAAGCGGTTCTCTTTTAAGAACCAGACAAGGGCAACTTGTAGAGAACTTTATTAGCACAGTAGAAACATGGAGAGACCAGAAACAGATTATTACTATTGTCTGTAAGGATGGAATCAAGATTGATGATGCTGTTATTACCCAATTTAAGGCATCTAAAGAACATACCATTTCAAATGGTCTTCGTATTCAGATGACCTTCCAGGGTGTGGATTTTAAAGCTGTGCTAGGGACTACAGATGTGAGTGCAGCAACTGGTAAAACAGCAACTACCAAAGACGATGGGGTAACCTCCAAAAAGAGCATTGGTAACACAACGACAGACCGTAGCAAGAATACGCCTATGCTGGCTTGTAAGGAGCTTTATAACCGTTCTTCAAATGAACTTACCGACGAACAGTTAAAAGCCCGTCTGAATTGTTCTAGGAATGTTACGGTAAAAAATGGTGAAAGTACCTTCACAGACTCCGCTAATGCTGGAGCTACAAAGGCGCTTAGTAGCACTTTGAAGAAGTACAGTGTGAACCCTAATAAGCGCGGTACTTATTAAGACGTAAAAAGGGGCTTCATAGCCCCTGAAAGTTACAGTTGATAAGCGTCTATTTCTAGTAGCTCTTTATCAGCAATTTCAAAGATTGATGTTCCATCATTTAGCGGTAACGGGTTTGTAGGTATGGTTATTTCAGTGTCGTTCTGTAGCGTTACAGTTACCGAATCCTTACCCAATGTCAGCCCCTTTAGATGCTTGGACAAAATCAACTGACACTCGACACGACCCGCTTTAGTCATAAGGTCAATATCTTTAAGTTGGGGTAGTTCCTTGTCAGTGAGTGAAGTTTTACGCTTCAGAGTGTCAATAGTAGTCTGTAGTTCTGTGCGCTTTTGGTTCAGTTCCTTCACCTGTGCTTTCAACTCTGTAATGTCATCCATTTCAAGAAGTAGGGCGGTAGCTTTCTTGATTCTGGCTGTGACAGTTTCAACCTCATGCTGTAGCGCTGCAATCCTCCTCTCAGTTTCCCCGTCACTAACAACGTCAATCATCCCCAGAAAATTATCAATCATCCATCGGTCAAACGGTTTACGCTTCAACGGTGGAACATCACAGCGACCGTCAAGATGGTTATTACACCGATAAACGCCCTGATACTTATTCTTAGTCCCTGTAGGGTGAACACTAGCCCCGCACTGACACCTAAACAGACCTTTGAAGATGTTAATCGTTAATGGATTATCACTTGCAGGTGTACGGCCTATACGGTTCTTACCAAGAATCTCTTGAGCTTTATTGAACGTTGAAGCATCTATAGCGGCTTCGTAGTAGTTCGGTATAGCGGGGCGGTCATTACGTTGTGATGCTGGTAACGTGCCTATCGCTGTCTCTGACCTTAAGATAGTGCGTACAGAGTGAACACTAAACCCGTTAGCATCTTTACGGCGACTAAAAGACCTTATACCGTTGCTTTGTAGGTGACGTGCAATGTTATGCAGACTTTCACCATCTAACAGCAGTTTGAAAATCAAGCGTACAGTTTCAGCATGTTCATTGAGTTTAAAAGTCTCAGGGTCAATCCATCCGGGAACATTCCTTGTTAAACGTTGTTCACCAGCAAGGGCAAGCTTTGCACGTTGTTCCCATTTCTGACTAACACGGAAAGACTTCTGTTTACTCTCCTGATGCGCTATGTAGCTTTTAACCCGCTGAATGATTGAGATTCCTAAATCATCGGATAGAGCATCCCTTGTGTAGATTAGCCCATCCTGTAGAGTGTGAATCTCGATACCATGAGCAATAATGCGATTCATCAAGGCTTCTGTTTCAAGATGTTCAAGGCGGCCTATGCGGTCGATAGCTTCGACTAGTAAAATTGTCCCTTCTGGAAACTCCCCTGATTCAATGCGGGAGAGCATATCCCCAAATTGCCCTGATAAGTGTTTACCTTTGTAACCGGATAGACCTTCATCATTGAAAGATGCCACTACCTGAGCATCGCTATTCTTCCTTAACCACTGTTTGAATAGCTCATTTTGTCGTCTGGTTGAATCAGCACCTTCAGCACCTTGTGTGGCTGATGAAAATCTCAAGTATGTTATTACACTTCTCATGGTGATAAACTCCCATGCAATTGATTATCATTTAAAGATGAACTTATAAACGTTATGGCTAATGCTACAATGCCGAATAGCTACAATACAATGACCCTTGATTTACCTCGCCGCTTCCCCTGGCCGACGTTACTTTCGGTCTGCATTCATGGTGCTGTTGTGGCGGGTCTGCTCTATACCTCGGTACATCAGGTTATTGAACTACCTGCGCCTGCGCAGCCAATTTCTGTCACGATGGTTGCGCCTGCGGATCTCGAACCGCCACAAGCCGTTCAGCCACCACCGGAGCCGGTGGTAGAGGCAGAACCGGAACCTGAGCCGATCCCCGAACCGCCAAAAGAAGCACCGGTGGTCATTGAAAAGCCGAAGCCGAAACCTAAGCCAAAACCGAAGCCGGTGAAAAAGGTACAGGAGCAGCCAAAACGCGATGTCAAACCCGTAGAGTCGCGTCCGGCATCACCGTTTGAAAATACGGCACCCGCGCGCCCGACATCAAGTACGGCAACGACTGCAACCAGCAAGCCGGTTACCAGTGTGGCTTCAGGACCACGCGCATTAAGCCGCAATCAGCCGCAGTATCCGGCACGAGCACAGGCATTGCGCATTGAAGGGCAGGTTAAAGTTAAATTTGATGTCACGCCGGATGGTCGCGTGGATAACGTGCAAATCCTCTCAGCCAAGCCTGCGAACATGTTTGAGCGTGAGGTGAAAAATGCGATGCGCAGATGGCGTTATGAGCCGGGTAAGCCAGGCAGTGGGATTGTGGTGAATATCCTGTTTAAAATTAACGGCACCACCGAAATTCAGTAAGCAGAAAGTCAAAAGCCTCCGACCGGAGGCTTTTGATTATTACTCAACAGGTAAGGCGCGAGGTTTTCCTTCAGGATCAACCGCGACATACTTAAATAATGCTTCTGTCGCTTTATAGCGTTGCCCGATGGGTTCAGACGCGACTTTTTTCACCCACACTTCAATATTAATGCTGACCGATGTCGTCCCTTTCTGGACACAGCGTGCATAGCAGCACACTACATCGCCGACCGCAACCGGTCGTAAGAAAGTCATTCCTTCAACCCGCACGGTCACTACGCGACCGTGGGCAATTTCTTTCGCCAGAATAGCGCCGCCAATATCCATTTGTGACATTAACCAACCACCAAAGATGTCACCATTGGCATTGGTATCGGCGGGCATGGCTAAAGTACGTAAAACAAGATCGCCCTGAGGGACGTTATGTGTTGTAGACATGGTAAAACCGACTTAAAAGGAAAATCACAGGCGCGATGCTACTATGATTTTCCTGAGGAGAACAGAGGAGATACAGTGCCAGCCCCGAAGGACTGGCAGTCTGGTTAGGATTTATCTTCCTGCGGCATGTGGCGGTAGATATAGATACCGCTTAACAATGTGAAGATTAAGGTAAGAGCGGTCAGGCCAAACACTTTAAAGTTGACCCAAATATTTTGCGGCAGCCAGAATGCGATGTAGATGTTTGCCAGACCGCAAAGGATAAAGAAAACAGCCCAGGCCAGATTCAGCTTCGACCATACCGGTTGCGGCAGCGTGAGTTCTTTACCCAGCATCCGCTGAATTAGCGGCTTTTTCATCACCCATTGGCTGACTAACAGGGCACCTGCAAACAGGGCATAAATGACAGTAACCTTCCATTTAATAAACTCATCATTGTGGAAGAACAGCGTCAAGCCACCGAAGACGACCACCAGAACAAAAGTGATCAGGGCCATCTTCTCAACCTTACGAAAGCGAACCCAGCTATATATAAGCACAATCGCCGTGGCGACGATCAGCGCCGCAGTAGCCGCATAGATGTCATAAATCTTGTAAAACGCGAAAAAGACAACCAGCGGTAAAAAATCAAGAAACTGCTTCATTTTACGATTCCGTAATCAAATGCTTAAGGTTATTGGCGAATCAACATATACAGGCGGAACAGATAGATGAGCAGTACGGCTGAAATCAGGTTGCTCAAGGTGTTCGCCAGTACGGCACCAATTTCCGGGGTTAATGCGGCAAAAGAAGAGGCAAAAAGCAGCAACAGTGTCTTTGCCAGCAACCAGCTCAGTACTGCGGGTGCCACCAGACGCATATTCGCCCAAGTCAGCCGCATACTGCTACGCATCGAGGCAAAAACGCCCATTTTGTCCTGTACCAACATCACCGGTGCCAGAGCCAGTAAAATGGCCATGATAATTCCCGGAACGACCACCAGCATGATGCCAATCTGTACTAAAAGGGTAGTCAGAAAAATCAGAATAAATAACTTTGGCAATATCGGCGCACTGGCACCAATAGCTCGCAGCGCACTGACTCTCTGACCCGCAGACACCAGCTGGATAATTAATATTACGCCTCCGGCGAGAATGGCGTTACCGATTAATCCTGAAAAAGTGGACGCCGCTGAAGCCTGCAGCAAAATTTGTTGCTGTTCCGGTGACATATTCTGAACCAGGTCGAACAACCCACTACTGCCGCTAACGGGCACGCCGTCATTGAGCTGCGCAAGCTGTGCATCACTGGGTGAGAAAACATGCCCTAACACCACTGTGATAAACGCACATAGCAACGATACCAACAGAATGGTCATAAATTGATTACGGAAGAAATTTCCGGTGTCACGGTATACGGACTGCGCCGTGATAGACATGCACTCTCCTTGAGTTTTATGCAGGTGTTAATTAGCGGGCAATTGTACCCTGGTTAAGCCTCGGGTGGCAGCATCAGGTCTTGTATGGAAAAGCATATCTTTGTAAAGCGGAGGTAATTGCTGGCCTTCAGGCGTGGGCAAACCGCGGCAAGTGGCGAACGAGTTAATATTTGCGTAGCGAAAATATTTAAAAATTGATTTAAATCACGTTAACCAGGATTCTCAATGCAACTTCTAAATTAATCCAGATCAATAAAGGGTGAATTATCATATGTAATGTGATCTATGTAGGATCATTTGTTACTCCAATGTAGGTATATTCGTCACGTTTTTATAACCATAACGACGGAGCGGATATGAAAAAGTTAACAGTGGCGGCTTTGGCAGTAACAACTCTTCTCTCTGGCAGTGCCTTTGCGCATGAAGCAGGCGAATTTTTTATGCGTGCAGGTTCTGCAACCGTACGTCCAACAGAAGGTGCTGGTGGTACGTTAGGAAGTCTGGGTGGATTCAGCGTGACCAATAACACGCAACTGGGCCTGACGTTTACTTATATGGCGACCGATAACATTGGTGTGGAATTGCTGGCAGCGACGCCGTTCCGCCATAAGATCGGCACCCGGGCGACCGGCGATATTGCAACCGTTCATCATCTGCCGCCAACACTGATGGCGCAGTGGTATTTTGGTGATGCCAGCAGCAAATTCCGTCCTTACGTTGGGGCAGGTATTAACTACACCACCTTCTTTGATAATGGATTTAACGATCATGGCAAAGAGGCGGGGCTTTCCGATCTCAGTCTGAAAGATTCCTGGGGAGCTGCCGGGCAGGTGGGGGTTGATTATCTGATTAACCGTGACTGGTTGGTTAACATGTCAGTGTGGTACATGGATATCGACACCACCGCCAGCTATAAATTTAATGGAACCCCCGTGAAAGACGCGGTACGACTGGATCCGTGGGTGTTTATGTTCTCTGCCGGATACCGCTTCTAATTTTCTCTGCAAAACCTCTGCAAAACTCTTCTGCAAAACTGGTTATCAAATAACCAGTTTTTTCCACTCTTTACCGCGTGCGTCGTTGTAAATATCGGTCATTTTTTGATTCGAATGGCCCAGCAAAATTTTGGTATCAATTCCCTGTTCTCTGAACAATCGTTCTGATAAAGATCTTTGCTCATGGAAAGAGGGTGGCGTGCCATTAGCACGCCAGTTGTAATCCACAGAATCCCGGGCTTTTTTAAATGCGACTGTTAATGTTGCTGGTTTAACCATCCCGCCGCGCTTACCCATCCCCTTAGCGTGATGATGGTGCAATAACCACGGACTAAGGATGTAATCACGACAGGATGACACCACGTCACCCAGGGTAAGATTTAATTTGTCGCAACGCAGAGCCAGAGGAATGGCTATCCGGGCTCCTGTTTTTTGCTGTTCGACATGAAGGTAACCATCCCGGATATCCGAAAACTGCATTTTGCAAATATCCGAAAGACGCTGGCCCGTCATCAGTGCCAGCAGCATGCCGCGCTGTAAAAAGTAACCATCCTTTTCCGCTGCGTTATAAATCATCATCCACTCATCAAAAGTCAGTCGCTGTCTTGATATCCGCACTTGCGGTTTTTTTGCCGATTCAGCCGGGTTAAAGCCTGGCGGAACATCACCCGTTTGTTGAGCCTCCCGGAAAACATCGATCAATACCTTCCTGAAAATTTGTCCCATTCTGTTATGTCCCTTTGCCTTGTATTCTTCCAGCACCGATACCACATCTTTTACGGTTATGGCATCTAGCGGCCTGGCTCCAAAACGTTCATCAAACACCCTGAGAGGAGCCGCTTTTTGCTTCAGCGTGCTGAGTTTGATCTCTCCGTTCTCATATCTTTCCTGTTGAATTTTTCTGTAATTATTCAGAAAAATGGAAACGGTTGATGCGCCGCCGGTATCACTAATAATTTTCTCCTGCAGACTGAGCATTTGCTCCATTTGTTGTCTGGCAAGACGGCTGTTCGCTTCTGCTGCAATGGTTTCCGCCAGTTTCTGGTCAATACTGCCGAGTCCATGATTTTTACCTGTGGTGGGATGCCTGTAACGCCAGTAAACTTTGTTATTTCTTTTGTCAAAATACGGAGATAAACCCGGAACATCGGTTTTATATTTTCGCGGGCGCGCCATCTTCCAGTATCCTCTTCAAAGCAGGGTGATCTGTGGCGATCACCTCCGGCTTGTTTACCATTCCGACAAAGCGAGCGCGTGGATCCACTCGCCAGTGCCTTCCTACTTTTTTGGGGAGAGGAAATATCATTCCGGCTTTAGCGTATTTACTTAACGTACCCGGACTAGGGACCGGTTCACTGAATTCCTCTTTTGCCCACTCAGTGAGCAGAATAAGTCTTGCTATGAGCGTCGTTCGCTAATCATGGTCGCCGCCACTATAGCCGGTGGGCGACGACCGGGGTTGAACATTAAAAATCAGCCTGATTCGGGATCAGTTTTTGTATAGCGGCTGTTACGTATTTTGCCTGGTGAAGAGCGTCATCCAGAGCATTATGGCGCACGCCTTCGAATGGAATTACGCTTCTGGCATTGAAGTCTGTGATTTTCCCCATCTCAACGATTGTGCGTACATCACGATCGTTGCTGTAATGCCACGGACAGGGGATGTCCAGACGTTCGTATGAGGTGCGCAAAATTGCGTTATCGAACGTTGCGCCATTACCCCACACCTGAACGAATTTTTCATCAGAGTGTTCATTGACGAATTCCCGAAAACGCAAAAGGGCATCTTTCATTTTTACCTGGTCAGTTAAAATGGCAGCTCTGGCTTCGCTGGACTGCTTCAGCCACCATTCGATGGTGCCACCATCAGGAACAGCCCCTGTATTCATTGCGTCAGTCAGGCTGATAACGATATAAAATACCGGCCCGATTTCCCCTGTTTCCGGGTCGAAGAAAACCGCACCAATAACTACTATGGGTGCATTGGTGTTGGTTCCCATTGTTTCAAGGTCGATCATCAGGTGATACCACGTTTTGCTTGTGGACTTATATTTGTGATGACTGGTTATCTTAATTAAGGGATTTGCCGTCTCGCCAGTTTCACTATCGCTGGCATGATGCTGATTGCCGCCAGAGTTCTCCTTGTTCTGATGCGCAGAGCCTTCCATTTCCTCTGGATCATTTTGCTGAACTTCAGGCTGATTCTCTTCATCGAACATTTCCTGGTATGTTGCGTCGCCCATCACCACGCCACAATCAGGACAGTTGTCGACACCGCTCTGACCGCAGACGGTGCAGACTTTTTCCGGTTCCTGTTGTGCTACTGGTTCGGATTGTTTCGCTTTTGGCTCTTTTCGTTGCACATTTGGGCTGTTTTGTTCCGCTTTCTGGTCGTTCTGTTCCGATTCTTGCTGGTTCTGGTTCACAGAATCGCGGGTTTCAATCCCCTTCACCCATTTCGGATCATTCGGGTCGCTAATCCCTTCAGCAAATTCTCCGCCAGAGGTTGCCAGCAATTTGTCTTCGTCGACAGGATTTTGGGGCGGAATGTTTTTCCGGGATTCATGGAGTTCTGCCCGCAGTTTCTGATATTTCGCATCAACAGAATTCACCTGCGGCTGAGCATCCAGCGGCTGCGTGTCCGGATGATGTTCAGTTGTATCCGGTTCCAC
>NZ_JBJQJO010000041.1:0-17548 GCF_046487395.1 Escherichia sp. WS1450 | reverse complement strand
AACCATACGAATCGCCCGCTGACGGACTTCGGGGGAAAAACGAGTATTTTTAGTCATCCTGTTTACCTCTTTCTCAGGGAGTTTAGTCTCCAGGATTTCCGGGGCGGTTCAAACTGGCTCAAAGCTGAAAGCTTTCCGGCCCCCAGCCTAGCTGGGGGGTTTTCTGTGCACAAAAATCCGGAAACGAGTGAGCGTTTCAGGATTCTTAAACAGACCCTGGATCGGTCAACTGCTCCTAAACTGATCGGCATTACACCTGTCGGCTGCCGTTTTTTCAGCTCCGTGATCCATGGGCCGGGTTCTTTGGTCAGCAATGCTGCCGCCCTTGCCCCATGGATAAATAATGTCCGGTGGTAGGTATCCCCACGTTTGCTTATCCCCAGCATGCGAACCTTCCCAGCGGACCCCGTCTGCTTCGGCACCAGACAGACATAAGCGTCAAACTCACGTCCGGATTTAAATGCTGAGGCCTCGCCCATGGTGGCGACCACCGCCGTAGCGATTAACGGCCCCACACCGGGGATTTCCATTAGGCGCTTACAGTTTTCGCTCTGCCGTGCCACGCTGTTAATCTGTTTATCAAGGCCATCTATCTGCATGCCCAGCTCACTCAGTCTGTTGTACTGGTATTCAAGCACAGTGATGAGATACGGCGGCAGGTTCGTCTTCATTCGCTCTAGGGCTGTCGGTAGCTTTCTGTCCATCGCTGTCCGATCTTTGTGGAGGATTTCACCAAACTCGAGGAGCGTGCCAAGGGTATTAATATGCGAGGTTCTGAACTTCACCAGTTGTCTGCGCGAACGGTGCAGGACCAGAACTGACTGCTTCTCTTCCGTTTTAACAGCGATATCTTTACTGGGCTGCTGTACCGCCATCCAGATAGCACGCGCATCCATCACATCATTTTTGTTGCCCATGACGAATGCTTTAACGAAGCGAGCTTGCAACAGCCGAACTTTGTGTCCCAGTTTTTTCCAGTTCCCTCGCCCAATGTTGGGAGCCTCCACAAGCCTCCATACCTATCAGACAGGGTTCCCGGTTGCTGAAGAACGTCAGAAAATCCTTGCTACGTAGCTGCTTGTCCACCACTTCGCCCGTGTACTCATTGATGAAGTGAACCTGAATCAGATACTTTGCGATATCAACGCCAACCGGTGTATATTTCATTTGTGGAGTCGCCAGTCTGAGGGCGCTTTTGCATCCCGTATTGGGCACTATGATGCCGGAAATCTGAGAGGCTCCACAGCAGACAATTTTACCCTTCATCCATCACAGTGCACCTCTCTTAACAGGGCAGGATGTGTTCAGTACATTTCTCCTTTTATGGTTACAGTTTATCCATCATGGCGTAATTGAAGGCTGTCGTGAAGGAGAGGAAGAGCATCTCATCACTTACAAACAAATACATTAATGATAACCATTTGCATTTGTATAGATTATGCTATAAAACATAGCCGTTGCTATGTTTGTTCTAATTTTGCTCACTATAGGTACTGAATTATGCACTCAATAAAAAAATTAACCATGCTCTTGGGGTTCCTCGCCCTCACCTGCTCGATCGCATTTCAGGCGAGTGCAACTGAAAAATTCAAGGTCATTACAACATTTACCATCATCGCAGATATGGCCAAAAACGTGGCTGGAGATGTTGCAGAAGTCTCATCCATAACCAAGCCCGGTGCGGAAATTCATGAGTATCAGCCTACCCCTGGCGATATTAAACGTGCGCAGGGGGCACAACTGATTCTCGCCAATGGAATGAATCTGGAATTGTGGTTCCAGCGCTTTTACCAGCATCTCAATGGTGTTCCAGAAGTGATTGTCTCTTCGGGTGTGACGCCAGTAGGGATCACCGAAGGCCCCTACGAGGGAAAACCTAACCCTCATGCCTGGATGTCGCCAGATAATGCTTTGATTTACGTCGATAATATTCGTGATGCGTTGATAAAATACGATCCGGCAAATGCAAAAACATACCAACGTAATGCCGATACTTATAAAGCCAAGATTACCCAAACCCTTGCCCCCCTGCGTAAGCAGATTGCTGAACTCCCTGAGAATAAAAGATGGATGGTCACCAGTGAAGGGGCTTTTTCTTATCTCGCACGCGATTTGGGGCTAAAAGAGCTTTATCTGTGGCCGATTAATGCCGATCAACAAGGAACACCCCAGCAGGTACGTAAAGTGGTTGATATAGTGAAGAAAAATAATATCCCAGCGGTATTTAGTGAGAGTACGGTTTCCGATAAACCAGCGCGTCAGGTTGCGCGTGAAACCGGCGCACACTACGGCGGTGTGCTCTATGTCGATTCCCTGAGCACAGAAAACGGCCCGGTACCTACGTATATCGACCTTCTGAAGGTTACTACCAGTACGCTGGTGCAGGGAATTAAAGCCGGGAAAAGGGAGAAGTAATGATGCAATCTGCGGGTATTGTCGTTAATGGCGTTACTGTCACCTGGCGTAACGGGCACACAGCACTGCGCGATGCATCCTTCACAGTACCAGGCGGATCTATTGCCGCTCTGGTTGGGGTAAACGGTTCCGGAAAATCGACGTTATTTAAAGCGATTATGGGATTCGTGCGTCTGACTACCGGAAAGATATCTGTTCTGGGTATTCCCACGCGGCAGGCTCTGCAGAAAAACCTGATTGCCTACGTCCCGCAGTCAGAAGAAGTGGACTGGTCCTTTCCTGTACTGGTGGAAGATGTGGTGATGATGGGCCGCTATGGGCATATGGGTATGTTGCGTATAGCCAATAAGAGGGATCGTCAGGTTGTCACCGATGCGCTGGAACGTGTCGATATGGTAGATTTTCGCCATCGACAAATCGGCGAGCTTTCCGGTGGACAAAAGAAACGCGTCTTTCTGGCGAGAGCGATTGCACAGCAGGGTGATGTGATCCTGCTGGATGAACCTTTTACCGGCGTTGATGTGAAAACCGAAGCCAAAATCATCAGCCTGTTGAGGGAGTTACGCGCGGAAGGCAAAACGATGCTTGTCTCAACGCACAATCTCGGATCCGTCACGACATTTTGCGATTATACGGTCATGGTCAAAGGCACCGTCCTGGCAAGCGGGCCGACAGACACCACTTTTACAGCCGAGAACCTGGAGCTGGCTTTTAGCGGCGTACTACGCCATGTCACACTTAAAGGCTCGGAAGAAAGCATTATTACTGACGATGAACGCCCCTTTGTGGCTTATCGACCATCAGCGGTGCAGAGGGAAGAAAGATGAACGTGCTACTGGAACCCTTCAGCTATGAATATATGCTCAATGCGATGTGGGTCGCGGCGATGGTCGGCGGTCTCTGCGCTTTCCTGTCATGCTATCTGATGCTAAAAGGCTGGTCGCTGATTGGCGATGCGCTGTCGCACTCTATCGTCCCGGGTGTTGCGGGGGCATATATGCTGGGGCTTCCGTTTTCTCTGGGGGCCTTCTTTTCCGGTGGACTGGCTGCGGGCAGCATGCTGTTTCTTAACCAACGCACTCGCTTAAAAGAAGATGCCATCATCGGCCTGATCTTCTCGTCCTTTTTTGGCCTGGGGCTGTTTATGGTGTCATTAAACCCGACATCCGTAAATATTCAGACCATCGTCCTGGGCAATATTCTGGCAATCGCTCCGGCGGATATCCTGCAACTCACTATCATTGGCATTGTCTCAGTCATAGTGCTCTTTTTCAAATGGAAAGATCTTATGGTGACCTTTTTCGACGAGAATCACGCCCGTGCTATTGGATTATATCCAGGAAGATTAAAAATCCTCTTCTTCACACTGCTGGCGGTATCGACCGTTGCAGCATTGCAAACGGTTGGGGCTTTTCTGGTGATCTGTCTGGTAGTGACCCCTGGCGCAACAGCATGGTTGTTAACCGATCGTTTTCCCCGCCTGCTCGTGATTGCTGTAACTATTGGCAGTGTAACCAGTTTCCTCGGCGCGTGGGTCAGTTACTTTCTGGACGGAGCGACAGGTGGAATCATCGTGGTGGCGCAGACACTGCTGTTTCTTTTAGCATTTGTCTTTGCACCCACCCATGGGCTTTTGGCAAATCGTCAGCGTGCGCATAAGGTGCTGGAGGATCGCTCATGATGGCATTATTACTGGAGCCACTGCAGTTCACCTTTATGAGTCACGCACTGCTGATTTCACTGGTAGTTTCCATACCCTGTGCGCTGCTGTCGGTCTTTCTGGTCCTGAAAGGTTGGGCACTGATGGGAGACGCGATGAGTCATGCGGTTTTTCCTGGTATCGTGCTTGCGTGGATACTGGGTTTTCCTCTGGCGGGAGGAGCATTCGTCGCCGGAGTATTCTGCGCGGTGGCGACGGGATACCTGAAAGACAACAGCCGAATCAAGCAAGATACAGTGATGGGGATTGTTTTTTCTGGCATGTTTGCCGCAGGTCTGATCTTGTATATTGCAGTCAAACCCGACGTACATCTTGACCATATTCTTTTCGGCGACATGCTCGGGGTAACCATCGGCGATATAATCCAGACGGTGATTATTGCCGGGCTGGTTACACTTGTTATTAGCGTAAAATGGCGGGATTTTTTGCTGTTCAGCTTTGATTATCAACAGGCGCAGGTAAGCGGTTTGCATACGAGATGGCTGCATTATGGGCTGCTGTGCATGGTCTCTCTGACCATTGTGGCGACGCTGAAAGCGGTAGGTATCATTCTCTCCATTTCTCTGCTCATTGCGCCTGGCGCCATTGCGGTACTCCTGACGCAACGCTTTCATATTGCGCTCCTGCTGGCGCTCGGTATATCGGTAATGGTCTCAATGACTGGTGTATGGCTCTCCTTTTTTATAGACAGCGCACCAGCACCAACGATTGTTATCTTATTCACGGTTGTATTCATCCTGACGTTTACCGCTTCCAGCATCAATGCTCACGCGAAGGAAAATGTCGATCCACAGGATCTCCCGACTAGTACAACAACCAGAGAGCAACATCTGTAGGCACATAGCAGTCATGGAGACAATCTTGTGAAGTCATAGAGTGTCGGGGGAAGGTATTGAAAGTCCCCGACCTCCGAAGAAAATATGGGCGGCATGATCAGGAAAACACCGTCAGCTCCTGTATAAAGTTATTTGTTGCCACCGTTGCCCAAATCACTCATATCAACAAACGGAATATTCAGTTTGAATCCACATTCCATTGTGGGCGTACGAATAGCATCAAGTTTTGCTGTATTGTCAACAACGGATGAAAAGTGGCACTTCCTTGGATTTACCTCTATATTTCCAGACATCTGTTATCACTTAACCTGTTACTGTCCTTCAACTGCAGGTGATTCAGGGGGGCCAGTCTAACCGTTAAGAACACGTTCCCGAGATGAGCGTTTCCGTTGTCGCTCATGTAAAACATGTTTTCCAGCTCACTTACTCTTGGTGAAGTCAGGAAACCCGGCGTTAAGGAGCAGATCGTTGAAATGGCACATAACGGCGCAGGTGTCCGTGATACCCATGAACACTGAAAATCGGCATCAATACCGTCATACGGACATTAAAAATGTTTTCGCCCCGGCGGATAACATCTACGCCAGTCGTTCACGCTGATGTTGCCCTTATCTTTGAAACTTGATGAGCAGTTAAATTTCGTTGGCAGCAAGGCGCAACAACACTAGTCTGCTTACAACACTAAAACTGCGGTGTGTTGGCTTATTCTTTCGGGCCACGGAATGATGAGACCTGTCGGGAACTGTTAGCCCTGTTGACTTCGTTCTATATCGGCATAGTGACCAGCAATGACAGGGGCTGCAACGTCAGAGAAGTGACGAAGGAGAAATACCTGACCGGTAAAATATTCACGCAACCTATTGAACTTAACAACCTGCCCCTCCGCACCCGCATCAAGCGGCTGGCACGTAAAACAATCTGCTTCTCGCGTTCCGTGAAAATCAACGAAAAAGTCATCGGTTCCGTCATTGAAAAGAACATGTTCTACTGATTGGAAGCACTACCACATTTTTCATAGAATACCCAAGATCTTAGCGCAGATCAGTTGAAATGTTGGCACCTATGTTACCAATACTACTCAATGGCTACTACGGCAGTAGGTTTTCGCTTACCTTTTCATACGGGCAATGAAATGAGGATATGCGATAAATTTCAGTCAAAGATACATAAAACAGGCATAATGTTATTCAGTGGTGAGCAGTCCGTTCCGGAGACGGAATATCTTTTTAAGGCCGTATATCAGGGTTTTCCCTTGTTATGGTGGCTGAAGGCATGATGATGGTGTTTTAATTGCCAAAGGTCACCGCCATGGACGAAAGGTCCCTCTACGCTCATATTATCAACCTGACCGCTCCATGGCAGGTTAAATATCTTTCTCTCGATGAAAACGCCGGTTCTGTTACCGTCACAGTTGGAATCGCTAAAAATGCCCGGTTAGCCTGTCCGACCTGCGGTAAATCCTGTTCTGTTCACGATCACCGTCATCGTAAATGGCGTCATCTTGATATCTGCCAGTTCACCACTATTGTCGAAGCCGATGTGCCCCGCATTATGTGCCCGGAGCATGGCTGCCAGACGTTGCTAGTTCCCTGGGCTGGCCCCGGAAGGCGGTATACGCTGCTGTTCGACTCGTTCTCTCATGGCTGAAAATCAGCACTGTTGATGCTGTAAGGAAACAACTTAAGCTCAGCTGGAATGCGGTTGACGGCATTATGACCCGGGCAGTTAAGCGAGGTCTTGCCCGGATAAAAAAGCCATTATCCGCCCGTCATATGAATGTGGATGAGGTCGCCTTTAAAAAAGGACATTGTTATATAACTGTGATCTCCGATCGCGATGGTCGTGCACTGGCCTTAACGGACGATCGTGGCACAGAGAGCCTCGCCGGCTATCTTCGCACGCTTACTGACGGGCAGTTGCTGGCTATCAAAACGCTCTCAATGGACATGAATGCAGGCTGTATAAGAGCAGCGCGTATCCACTTACCCTGTGCGGTTGAGAAAATCGCCTTCGACCGCTTCCATGTAGCAAAGCAACTTGGTGAAGTGGTTGATAAAATCCGTCAGGATGAACATCCACACCTCCCTGTTGAAAGTCGGCGTCAGGCAAAGGGGACCCGCTTCCTGTGGCAGTACAACGATAAATGGATGACCGAATCCAGGCAGGAAAAGCTGATATGGCTGCGTGCACAGATGAAGCTGACAAGCCTGTGCTGGGCGCTGAAAGAGCTGGCAAAGAATATCTGGAACAGGCCATGAAGTGAGGAAAGACGTAATGAGTGGGAGAGATTGCTGGCTCTGGCGGCCAACAGTGACATTACTATGATGAAAAACGCCACGAAAACGATAGGAAAAAGGCTGTATGGGATCCTGAATGCCATGCGACACCGTGTCTCAAACGGAAACGCGGAGGCGCTTAACAGTAAGCTCAGGCTGCTGAGGATAAAAGCCAGGGGATACCGCAATCGGGAACGCTTTAAGCTGGGCGTGATGTTCCACTACGGGAAACTGAATATGGCGTTTTGAGCCTTCCCACCATGATCAGGGAAGGCCCTTATATCAACATACCTTTGTTTCCAAAGAATTCCTGTCAGAATAATACTGAGTAACTCAGACCAAAGGTGCGGCCCCTGCCTTTGTAGCCGTACAGTGAAGCAGGGCCGTAACCCGGGCTGTAGTACAGTGGCGCACGCTGCCCCCAGACAGTGGTGTAGTCACGGTCGAAGAGGTTTTCAATGCTGAAGCTGAGTGTACCCACCGGAAGCTGATAACTGCCAAGCAAATCGACGATGGTATAGCCATCGACCTTGTAGCCCTGCGCGTCGCTCACGTCAAAGGAGGTGGTGCTCTGCACTCGCAGACTCCACGGGTCCGGTGCCCAGCCAATGTAGGCTGTCGCTTTTGATGGGCTTGCTGTCTTCACATCGTATTTCTGCCAGGTACCGTTCACTTTCGACTCAGTTTTCAGCACGTTGAAGTTCACTCCGGTACTCCAGTCAGTATCAGGAATCAGGTAGTCCACCGCACCTTCCACGCCGTAAATACGGCGTTTGTCGTCCACCACACTGATGGTCAGATCTTTATTCGCCACCACGCTCTTATCAGAAATCGAATAGTAGGCCGCGATTTGGGTGCGCAGATTATTGCCAGTAAAGCGCCAGCCCAGCTCATAAGAATCGACTTTCACGCCTTCCAGCTTGCTGTCGCTGACGTTCACACTCTTTGTTAGAGGAAGATGGCCGTTCACTGCAGCACCATAGATGCCGCGACCATAGTATTTACCCGGGTCCGGCAGCTCCACGCCCTGGGAGAAGTTGAGCCATGCCTGCTGGCGTTCGGTGATATGCATCAGCAGACCAGCGTTGAACAGGAAGTTGTCGTAATCGACTGAGCCGCCAGGAATGGCGTCGGCGGATGTAGCCTTCCCGGCGGCAATCTGCCGTTGCTGCGCGTAGCCGATGAAATCATCAATCTTGTTTTCAGTGTACTGATAGCGTACGCCACCGTTGAGGGTAAAGAGATTATTGATGTCATAGCCTGATTGCAGGAAGACCGCCAGGTTGGTGATGTCATACGACGGATAGCGCCCGGTGGTGTAAATCTTCTTGTTGTTCAGCCCTCCGGAAGCGCTTGCTTGAGCCAGGTCGAAGAACATCTGGTTGGAGGTAAAGCGCTCATGATCAGCATCCAGCCCCCAGGTGATTTGCCAGCCGTCCATCGGTTTGCTGTTCAGAGTCAGTTTCATGCCGTACTGGTCGGTGTCCTGCTGTGACGAAGAGAAAGCCGTCACCTGTTTGTTCGCATTTACCGTCGGGAACGGGTAGAATCGCAACGACTCATCGCGGTAGTAAACCTGACCGACCAGCTCCTGTCCCAGGAAAGCGCTGTCAGAGTACTGCAGGCTGATCAAATGCCGCTCAGTGCCGGGAATACGGTCGGAATTCAGCCCGTTACTGACGAAGGGCGTGCTGGTCCCTCTGATGGCAGAGAAGCCTTTCCCGAGATTAAGCCCGTAATCGTCGTCGCCCTGGCTTTTATAGTACTGTGTGATCAACTGAAGCTGCCGGGATTCATCGATGTTCAACGTTCCAGTTCCCATGATGTCCAGCCGATCGGAGTACTGCAGGCCGGTCTGGGTGTTATCAAGCAGGGTGGCATCGCCGTTACCGTCAAACCAGCCGCCAAATTTCTGATATGCCACGGAAAGACGTCCGGAGATATGCTCATTTCCGCCGGAGACAGCTCCGGCAATGCGTTCATCGTGATCTTTACTGCTGCTAAAGCCACTTTTGGTGCCAGCCTCAAACTCCTTCATGGTTTCCGGCTGGCCTTTTTTGCTCACGATGTTGATCAGGCCACCGGTACTGCCGCCGCCATACAGGGACGTCGCACCGGAGATCACTTCAATATGGTCGATATTAAAAGGATCTATAGAGTCCAGTTGTCGGCTGTCGGTACGTGAAGAGTTGAGACGCACGCCGTCAACCAGCACGACCAGCGGGCGGCCACGCACATTCATACCGTAGTTGGTGCGGCTCCGGCTGCTGACGTCAAGGCCAGGGATCAGCTGAGCCAGTGCGTCCTTAAGCTCTTTGCCGCCCTGAATCTGCTGTTCCAGTTCGGCGTTTTCGATAACCCAGGTGGTTTGTGCCATCTCCGCTACGGTGCGATTGCTGCGGTTGGCAGACACCACGAACGTTTCATCATCGGTTTGTTGAGCGACTGCTGGCGCCATCATGGTAAGAAGCAGTGGGTTGAGAGCCCAAAGCGTATACTTTTTGCTTATCATCATTATTCCTCCACACGGGCGGAAAAAATCAGCCCAAAGATGCTGTGTAGCGAGTTAAAGAAGCAGCCTCCGGCTGCGTTTTCCCTAGGTGCCGCTGCGCCACTGAATCAGGGCGGGCGGCATACTGAGATCGAATAAATCACGTCCCATTACACGATTAAGAATACGTGCAGATCTCCATGCCATCAGGCTGAGCTGAGGTTCGGCGATGCCATGGGTTTGCATACTGGCGTTGACCACGAAGATGTTGTTCTCTTTCGGGCCACTCCATTCCAGAGTGAAGTCATCACGCACTTTAAAGGTGTTCTTATCGTGCATGGTGATCAGCGGCATCAGTGAGGGAAGTATTTGTGGCAACGCAGAACGGTAACCTGTGGCGAAAATCACCACATCACTTTCCAGGCTCTCCCTGCCCTGATCCAGATGATGCTCCATCAGCAACTTCCAGCCAGGACCACTACTTTCCAGAGTTGTTACCGAGCGGCTGGGTAGCAGACGGATATTTCTTGGTTTTCTCAGAACTTCAAAACGGTGGTACAACTCACGATAAATGGTCAGTAAAGAATCGGCAGTGATGCCATCCGATGTCATTTTCTGCTCATCCAGTAACTGATGGCGAATATCTTCCTCCAGTCCGGAGAAGCCTGAAATATATTCAGGTGTAAAATACTCATCAGCAAAAGCAGCCTCATCCAGTGCGTTAAAATTATTCCGCCGGGAGATCCAGTTTATTTCCGCCGCTTCTCCCCATTCCCCGCGTAATGCATTAAGGAACAGGTCTGCACCACTCTGTCCTCCACCAACCACGGTTACCCGTTTTTCACTAAGGTCCGGCCGACGAAGATTCATTTCACTGGCATGGAAACAGGATTGTGTCATATGCTTCACACAGGGTGGTAAATAAGGTTGTTTTCCTGTACCAAGGCAGATATTGTGGGCAAAATATTCTCCCCGGCTGGTTTGCACCAGAAACAATCGACGTTTTTTATCGAAATCAATGTTTTCAACGGTATGACTGAAATACAGGTTATTCATATCTTCAGCAGCCCAGCGGAGGTAGTCAGAAAACTCTTCACGGGATACTGTACGTAGTCTGCTTGTAAGGAAGCGATAGAACTTTTTGTGCTTCACCAGATAGTTAACAAAGCTGTAGGGATTTGTAGGTGCAACAGCACTGACCAGATCTTTCAGAAAGACGGTCTGCATATGACAATCCGGTACCAGCATACCCGGATGCCAGGAAAAATGAGGATGTTCATCAAAGAAGAGACAGTCCAGTTCTTCGATCTGATGTGACAACGCAGCAATGCTGAGATTAAATGGCCCTGTCCCTACACCAATAAAATCGACACTTTTTTTCATGATTCATATTCCTGAGTTACCAGCCACAGCGGATTTTGCAGATCCTCAAGGTAATTCGGCAGCATGCGGCTGCCGCCATCCAGATCAGGCCAGGTCAGTTTTACCGGGTTCAGCACCACGCGAATGATTTGTGGCCTGAAAAGTGAGAAAAGCGCAAAACGCTCTGACATTTGTGGATGTTTTTTCATGTAATCACTCAACACTGCTGCCAGCAGTTGATAAAATCGCCGTTCAGGTACGCCAAGACGAACCATCAGTGGCGAAATAAAACGCAGTACTGTCACGAAGTGACCCGTCTGCAAATCATGGATTAAGTAGTCCGCACTCAGGCGGGATGTAACATCACGAACCTCCTGAGGCAAAGAGTCCATTTCGGGGAACTCTTCTTTCACCAGCCGCATATCGCCCTGGAAGTCTTTCAGCAGAACACGCTGTGGAACCCCCTTTTTCATGGCGAGCGTTATATTTTGTCCATGTGCAATAAGCGCGACACCGTAGCGGCAAAGCAGGTGATACAGAGGAACCACGACCACCCGGAACAGTTGCGTAAGCCAGGTTTCAGCGTCCAGCCCGGAGCGGTCTATATATGCGCCTGCCAGCGGCTGATCGTTTTCGTCGCACTCCATCAGTGTTGCCATCAGAACCGGACTTTCATCCGGTTTCAGCCAGCGGCACGGATTCTCCCGCCAGATAACACCAAGCATTTCCTGGTAGCGATAGGGAGCCCGGGCAAGCGCGGCATAGCCTTCATGGGAGACATAGCCTGCAGCCGGTTCACCAAGGATCACTGCACCGCTTTGCACCAGGGTAGCGTCGGTCGCAAAAACCTGTTGTAGCCAGCGTGAAGCCAGTGGTCCGGCAGCGATGTATCTGCCAGGAATCCCCCGGTAGCATGAGGTGTTGTAGATGGTCAGCGGCAGCTTGATATCCAGCCCACCCCGGCGACTGGCGTTGGTCAGGGTACGCAGCGACTGCTGGGCGAGCCACTGGTCGCCAAACTCGCCGAGAGACACCATCCTGCCTTCGGCAAAATCAGCGATGAAGTCGGTGGCGATTTTTTGCTGCCACTGCCACGGATGTACAGGCAGCGGCAGCCAGTTATGATCCAGTCCGTTTTCCTGCCAGACCTGACTGAAGCGGGCAAACTCCTGCGGATCCATTGCGGCCGTCAACAACTGATGAATATCCATCTCGTTATCACAGCGCCAGATCATATGTTCACGTTTTACCGCCAGCCAGTGCAGTCTAAAGGTGTTGGCATACTCTGGCGCATATCGTTCCAGCGCCTCTTTACCCCAGCCACGGCGACCTTTATTAAAAACGAATTTAGGATGACCGCTCAGCAGGCATTGCAGGCGGTCGGCACTAAGATTAATCAGGTCACTGGCGCTCAGCCCGCGACGGGCTTTCAGCAGTTGCAGGTCGCCCAGCAGCGTGGAATACAAATCCTGCATATGCTCAGCAACGGTTGCATCGCTCATTGACAGTACCTGCTTTAGCTGCATCAGCAGCGTCTGAGCCAGTACTGGCTCGTCCGCGCAGCGCAGAGTTTGAGCATCAATCCAGAGCCAGCCCCAGATACCACGTTCAGCGATGAAGCGCCATTGTGCTCCCGGCAGGTTAATGCAGTAGCGGTCATCGCCCTGAGATTCCGCGTGGAAAACCTGCTCATACTCCAGCTCAGACAACATTTTTGCCACCAAGCGGCGGTTGACCAAATCCCAGTCTTTGTGATTCATTACAGACCGACCTCCGTGAAGAAGTGATGACGATCCGCCATCACCATGCGCGAGCGTTTATGTGGGAAGTCGAACTCTTTAATTGTCCGGTATCCCGCAGGCTCAAGATGGCGGAACAGGCGCTGGTTATCGGTGCGTGGCTCCAGTACTGTGCGCTGCGTACGTGGCTCATTCAGCAGCAGGTAATGTGTCACCCCGCGCAGCCAGCTTTGCACATAGTGGGCTCCGCGCCATTGCTGTTCACCAACCAGCAGATGCAGGCCACGGTCAAAGGGCTGCCACGAATAGTGGCGACCAATGCGGTCTTCCGCCGCCCAGTAGATTTCGAAATAACTGAACGGCCGATCGTCGAAACAACCAATCAGCGGGAATGCATGTTTACTGGTGAGCTGGCGTTCCAGATAGGCGATCTGTACCTCCAGTGAGCCACTTTGCTCCCAGAAATACTCAACGCGCGGATCGTTCATCCAGCGAGTGAAACGTTCTGCATCAGAAACGGGATCGGCAATGCGGAAACTCAGCATCCTGCGAATGCGTGGATCGTAACGACGATAAACTTCACCCTGCGGACGGGGGGGGCGCTGCGGGAAATAAATCTCACGCTCTGCATCAAAAACCATTTCACCGGAGGCCCGGTTTGCCGGAGAACTCAGCCATAACGGTAACTGCCAGAAAGCGGAACGATGGATAATGTCGCTTTGTACCTGTCCGAAAAGCGTCAGCGCCTGTGGCTCCTCACACCATTCGGACCAGGGAAGAACCACTGCTGAAAGTTGTGGTGCGGCGATAAATATCTGATCCAGCGCGTCGCACAGCCATCCTGTTGGCAGCTCCCCGGGCCAGTGCAACACCGCGCTATTGTCCAGCCCCCAGCCAAGATTCAGAGGCTTGTCGAGTTTTTCACAGCGCAGTCCATATCCGCTGTGAACAATGTTTGCCCCAGACATTCAGACCTCCTGAGCCTGCAGCGGGTTAGCGAAATCAAAATAGATCACCGAAGGGTCAACGATGGTGTTCTCGTTATGATCGTTCAGATAACAGAAAAAGTTACCTTTTACGTTCCAGTACGGACTTTCCAGAACATAGTTGAGACAGGTTTTATGAGTCACCTGGTCACGCACTTCAGCCAGCAATGTTCGTACACGAGCCATCAGATTCGCTTCGCTGTCCAGCCCGGCAGCACCCAGCGCAGCAGTTACGGCAAAAGTGGAGTTAACCAGCAGGTAATAAGGGAAATAGCGCAGCAACTGCTCACGGGTGAAAATATTTTCCGCCTGCGCCTCGTCAATGGTATCGAGCCACTCTGTCGCGTGAGGCATAAACGCGCTGCCCTGGCAGTCACGGTAAATAAATCCGACCGGCAGATCCCCAAGCATCTGCACAAGAATATTTTGCTGATGCGCCAGCAGCACCAGGCCGTAATCCGCTTCAGCCGTAAACAGAGGCTTCAGCACCTGCTGACAGTAAGCATCGACCCATGCGTGGGCGGCCTGTTGCACAGTGATACCGAGGCGATCGCTCAGGCGTTTTACCGCCGAAACCAGCAGCGAATCACCGCCATCCGGTGCGGCCTGAGTCAGGGAAACCAGAACGTTGGTCTGGCTTTGCGGCTGCTCCAGCAGCAGGTTTTCACGCAGGGAAAACAAACTTTCCTGCATGATGTTGCCGTTAAGATCGCGCAGCCCGGCCCAGCCGTCCTCCTGCATTACCCGGAAAGTAGGGAAGCGGGCCTGTAGCATCTGCCAGCCGTCGGTTTGCGCCAGACGTGCCAGGCGCATTCCTCGCTCCACCTCTTTCACAGACAGAGTACGGACGGAGTTGGTCAGCCGAACGCTCAGGGAGAACTTGATCATATCGCGGCTGGTAGCACAGTAGAGGGAGCGGGAAGAGGTGGTCGGCAGCCACGACGTGCCGGCCTCGCCTAAGTCTCTGATAAGTCCTTTAGCAAAAAGTGCCTGGCACCACACCTGCTGCAAAAGATATTCTCCCTGCCACGGGTGCAGCGGGAACAGCCATTGATTGTCACTTAATTCGTTGAGTAACTGGGGCGCATTTTCTGCGGCAAATCGCGTCAACCGCTGTTGAAGGTTAAGATGCAGACTTTCACCAGCGATTTGCGTTTTATCCACCGAAAACCACCGCAGCGGGAAGTGAGGTGCCATGTCAGGCAGGTATCGTTCAGCTTCCTGGCGGTTAAACGGTTCATGAGACTTAGGTGCAGGGTGGAAAGCGTGTCCTGTCAGCAGTGCCTGCTCAGCCTCGCCAAAATTCAACGCTTTCTCACGCAGGATGGCCCAGTCATGGCGGGCATCAATTGTCTGTTGCGTATGGGCGTAGCTTTCCAGCACGCGTTGGTGGAAAGTTTCGCAGAGGGGAACTGGCAGAAAAAGTTGATGCCGGAGCTTGTCAATAATAAGCCGGGAGAGAGTGGTAAAATCGACAGGATAACTGCCTGATGCCGTGACCAGATGAGCAGGAAATGCAAAGCGGTGATGCTGGGTTGGGGAGAAATAAGCCACTCTGAAATGGAGCGACTTCTGTTCGTCCAGCGGGATAATCAATTCGTCTGGCGGGTATTCCGCCAGTTGCCAGTCTTTGGTTTCACGAATCAAGGCATTCAGGAAGCACTGCGCAGCCACATCTGTGGCGGATTTTTCAGAGGGCAGGATCATAATCAAACAGCTCCTACACAGTAAAATAATAACAATTATGTCAATAATGATTATCATTATCAATGAGAAATGTTATTGTCAGAAAAATTAATTTTACAAATAAACACAATTAATACATGGTGTTGAAACATTACAATGTCATCTAAGATCGAAGATACGCCCCAAAAAACCCTGTCCTGCTGGCCACTGGCGTTCAGTGCCGGTCTTCTCGGTATCGGACAGAACGGTCTGCTGGTTGTACTCCCTGTTCTGGTCATACAGACAAATCTGAGTCTGTCTGTATGGGCTGCCCTGCTGATGCTGGGCTCAATGCTGTTTCTGCCATCTTCCCCATGGTGGGGAAAGCAAATTTCCCTTACTGGCAGTAAGACTGTGGTGCTGTGGGCTCTGGGAGGATATGGCGTAAGCTTTACCCTGCTTGGGCTGGGAAGCGTGCTGATGGCTACCGGTGCCGTAACAAAAGCGGTGGGGTTGGGAATATTAATCATCGCCCGGATCGTCTACGGTCTGACCGTGTCAGCAATGGTGCCAGCCTGTCAGGTCTGGGCATTGCAGAGAGCGGGAGATGGGAATCGCATGGCCGCTCTGGCAACCATCAGCTCCGGCCTGAGCTGCGGCAGGCTATTCGGGCCGCTGTGCGCGGCGGCAATGTTGGTCATTCACCCTCTGGCGCCAGTGTGGATGCTGATGGCAGCGCCAGCGCTGGCACTGGTGATGCTTCTGCGGTTGCCCGGCACACCACCACAGCCCACACCGGAGCGCAAGAGCGTCAGCCTGAAGCGGGATTTCCTGCCTTATCTGCTTTGCGCAATGTTACTGGCTGCGGCAATGAGCATGATGCAGCTTGGACTTTCTCCAGCCCTTACTCGCCAGTTCGCCACTGATACCACCACTATTAGCCAACAGGTAGCGTGGTTGTTGGGGCTGTCCGCAATAGCTGCGCTTATCGCGCAGTTCGTGGTACTCCGTCCACAGCGCCTGACTCCAGTGGCTCTGCTCCTGAGTGCCGGGGTGTTGATGAGTAGTGGTCTGGCTATCATGCTCGCTGAACAGCTATGGTTGTTTTACCTAGGCTGTGCAGTGCTGTCATTTGGAGCTGCTCTGGCAACCCCCGCTTATCAACTTTTACTGAATGATAAGCTGGCCGACGGCGCAGGCGCGGGCTGGCTCGCTTGCAGTCACACACTTGGCTATGGGCTTTGCGCGTTGTTGGTACCATTGGTGTCGAAAACAGGTGTCGCAATAGCACTGATTGTGATGGCATTATTTGCCGCTGTATTATTTAGCATGGTGACTGTATTTATCTGGCGCTGCTGCAAAAGCAAGTAATGATATGAGCTCAATCTACTTTCGACGCGACTGGTTCACCACTTTTCCATAAACTCTGTATGATTTCGGCTTTGAGAGGGTCAGCATACATCTTTTGCATTTATAACGAACGGTTCGACGAAAGAGGGCTTCCACAACTTGAGTGAAAGAAAATGTATGAGGCTTACCAGTGAAGCCGTTTTAAGTTATGGGTAACTTAATACACTCACTTAAGAGATTTCTACGGTTACTTTGCTGATGGCAATACGGTCAAGAAGTTATTAGCTCTGACGGTATATAACCCTCCATCTCCCCGGAAAATGCAAAACAGCACTATGTGTTGAATACCTTAAGCACAGCTACTCAGTTCATAGATGCCATCGCCTCCAGATACAGCACTTACCCTGCTCAGCCCAGACGCATCTTACTCTGGTGCTGCCATAACCCTTGCCTGTTAACGAAAAATTTTGCCGAGTCTCAGCCTCCCTTCACAGTTCACATCAGCAGTATTCACAGGCGTTACAAAATTTACAACGTCAACCGGGATTAATAGCCGGAGGTGAGGCCGGGAAACAGGCAGCAACGGCAGTGGGGCTACGTTGCAGTGCTGATACTCTTCTTCGCAGGGTTATTAATACCCCGGAGACGAAACAGTCGGGCGCGCCTCATGTCGGTATTGATGAGTGGGCGTGGCATCGGGGCCACCAT
>NZ_JBJQJO010000040.1:0-21176 GCF_046487395.1 Escherichia sp. WS1450 | reverse complement strand
TGACCCCATGCCGAACTCAGAAGTGAAACGCCGTAGCGCCGATGGTAGTGTGGGGTCTCCCCATGCGAGAGTAGGGAACTGCCAGGCATCAAATTAAGCAGAAGGCCATCCGTCAGGATGGCCTTTTTGCGCTGGAGCAGAAGAAGGCCGGATGCGACGCTGGCTGCGTCTGATCCAGCCTACTCTTGCTTATCCGTCCTGATTTTGCATCCACTCCACCACAAAATCAGCCAGCCCCCCAACATCATTAATATCCAGTAACGCGACATCAAGATTAAGTGACACATCACTGGCTACAGCAATAACATGTCTGTCTATCACTAATTCTTCCGGTCGATGTCCGGCTCCATCGCGAAAAAGCACAATCTTTGCGATCTCTTCATGCTTAAACCCTTCGACCAGAATCAAATCCAGCTTTGAGGTATCCATTCGACTTGCGAGAAAATGTAGATCCAGCTCTTCTTCGTCTGGTGTTTCCGTCATCAAGGCCCATCGCTGCTGGCTGGCAACGATGGTTTGTGCCGCGCCAGCCTTGCGCAGCTCATAGCTATCTTTGCCCGGTTTATCAACATCCATATCATGGTGCGTATGCTTAATCAGCCCTGGACGGATCCCTCTGGCGCATAATGCCGGGATCAGTTTTTTCAGCAGCGTAGTTTTTCCAGTGCCGCTCCACGCGGCAAAGGCGAGTAACGGTATCATCGTTTTTCCTGCCATCGGGCAAGCTCCTCTGGCGTATTCACGTTAATAAATGCATCTTTATTATCGCTGAAATCAACCGCATGACCGCCAGCCAGACGCATAAATGCCATTACCCGGCGTTCTCCTGCTTGCAGATATTCCAGTAATAAAGGCTCAATTGCGCGGTTTACCAGAGCAATAGTCGGGTGATCGCGTTCACCGTCGTGGACCCACACGACAGGTGCCTCTTTGCGCTGATGATTAAGCCGGGCTGCTAAATCAGGGGGAATGTAAGGCGTATCGCACGGACAAAACAAAAACCACTCCCCCGTTTCCTGCTGCATTACTGAAAGCATTCCTGCCAGAGGGCCTGGGTAATCCGCCAGTGAATCTTCAATCACTTTCAGACCGCTTGCCTGATAGATTTCCTGATGACGATTGGCATTAACCACGACGTGCGAGAGCTGCGTCATAAGCGCGTCAGCGACATGTTGCCACAGCGGTTTGCCGTTTAATTCAAGCAATCCTTTATCTACGCCGCCCATTCGTCTGGCTTTACCGCCCGCCAGCACAACGCCTGTTATCGTCGTCATCAGATTCACCGATATCGCCTCTTTTATTGTGGGATTGACCCTGCTAACGTGTCTGTCTCAAGAGTAAGGAGCATTACTATGAAATGTAAACGTCTGAATGAAGTTATTGAACTCCTCCAGCCAGCCTGGCAAAAAGAGCCAGACCTTAACCTGCTGCAATTTTTGCAGAAACTGGCGAAAGAGTCAGGTTTTGACGGCGAACTGGCGGATTTGACGGATGACATTCTGATCTATCATCTGAAAATGCGTGATTCCGCGAAAGATGCGGTGATCCCGGGTTTGCAGAAAGATTATGAAGAAGATTTCAAAACGGCGCTGTTACGCGCTCGCGGCGTAATTAAAGAGTAAAAGCTTGTAAGCGGCGCCACCAAAATCATCGTGAAATGATATCCTTCATCATTCGTAATGTTTTCCGGATGATGGGATGAACAACAGCGCTTTTACTTTCCAGACACTACACCCGGATACCATCATGGATGCTCTATTTGAGCAAGGGATCCGGGTGGATTCCGGTCTTACCCCGCTTAACAGCTATGAAAACCGTGTCTATCAATTTCAGGACGAAGATCGTCGACGTTTTGTCGTCAAATTTTATCGCCCTGAACGTTGGACAGCCGATCAAATCCTCGAAGAACATCAATTTGCGTTGCAGCTGGTTAACGATGAAGTTCCGGTCGCAGCGCCTGTGGCCTTTAACGGTCAGACTTTATTGAATCATCAGGGATTTTATTTCGCTGTTTTTCCAAGCGTCGGTGGTCGCCAGTTCGAAGCTGATAATATCGGTCAGATGGAAGCGGTTGGGCGTTATTTAGGGCGTATGCATCAGACGGGGCGCAAACAGCTTTTTATCCATCGCCCGACCATCGGTCTGAATGAATATCTCATTGAGCCTCGCAAGCTGTTTGAGGACGCTACACTGATACCTTCCGGGTTGAAAGCGGCATTCCTGAAAGCGACAGATGAGCTGATCGCCGCCGTTACAGCACACTGGCGGGAAGATTTCACCGTTCTGCGGCTACATGGAGACTGCCACGCCGGTAATATCCTCTGGCGCGATGGTCCAATGTTTGTTGATCTGGATGATGCACGTAATGGTCCAGCCGTTCAGGATTTGTGGATGTTGCTCAATGGCGATAAAGCCGAGCAGCGGATGCAACTGGAAACTATTATTGAAGCTTATGAAGAATTTAGCGAGTTCGACACCGCTGAAATCGGACTGATTGAACCTTTACGCGCCATGCGTTTGGTTTATTATCTTGCCTGGCTGATGCGGCGTTGGGCTGATCCCGCGTTCCCGAAAAATTTCCCGTGGTTAACCGGGGAAGATTACTGGCTGCGACAGACGGCGACTTTTATAGAACAGGCAAAAGTTCTACAAGAACCCCCTTTGCAATTAACACCTATGTATTAATCGGAGAGAGTAGATCATGAAAAAGATTTGGCTGGCGCTGGCTGGTTTAGTTTTAGCGTTTAGCGCATCGGCGGCGCAGTATGAAGATGGTAAACAGTACACTACCCTGGAAAAACCAGTTGCTGGCGCGCCGCAAGTGCTGGAGTTTTTCTCTTTCTTCTGCCCGCACTGCTATCAGTTTGAAGAAGTTCTGCATATTTCTGATAACGTGAAGAAAAAACTGCCGGAAGGCGTGAAGATGACTAAATACCACGTCAACTTCATGGGTGGTGACCTGGGCAAAGATCTGACTCAGGCATGGGCAGTGGCGATGGCACTGGGCGTGGAAGACAAAGTCACTGTTCCGCTGTTTGAAGGCGTACAGAAAACCCAGACCATTCGTTCAGCATCTGATATCCGCGATGTATTTATCAACGCAGGTATTAAAGGTGAAGAGTACGACGCGGCGTGGAACAGCTTCGTGGTGAAATCCCTGGTCGCTCAGCAGGAAAAAGCTGCAGCTGACGTGCAATTGCGTGGCGTTCCGGCGATGTTTGTTAACGGTAAATATCAGCTGAATCCGCAGGGTATGGATACCAGCAATATGGATGTTTTTGTTCAGCAGTATGCTGATACGGTGAAATATCTGTCCGAGAAAAAATAATTCAATGTAAATTACATAAAGCCCGTGAATATTCACGGGCTTTTTTTATTATTTAATAAATATAAATACATTCTGATAATGCATCCTGCCGCTGGACATTATTTCAGCATAAGTGGATATTCAAAGTTTTGCTGTTTTATCAGGGAATATTTATATGATACGTAAGTCAGCTACAGGTGTTATTGTTGCGTTAGCCGTAATCTGGGGTGGTGGCACATGGTACACAGGTACGCAAATTCAGCCTGGTGTCGAAAAGTTTATTAAAGATTTTAACGATGCTAAAAAGAAAGGTGAACATGCCTGCGATATGACGTTAAGTTATAAAAACTTTGACAAAGGCTTTTTTAATTCTCATTTTCAAATGCAAATAACATTTGATAACGGTGCACCCGATCTCAATATCAAGCCAGGCCAGAAAGTTGCATTTGATGTGGATGTTGAGCACGGTCCGTTGCCCATCACAATGTTAATGCGTGGTAATGTCATCCCCGCACTGGCAGCGGCAAAAGTGAACTTAGTGAATAATGAACTGACACAACCGCTATTTATCGCCGCGAAAAATAAATCGCCCGTGGAAGCGACATTGCGATTCGCGTTTGGTGGCTCATTCTCTACGACATTAGATGTTGCCCCTGCAGAGTATGGAAAGTTTTCTTTTGGTGAGGGCCAGTTTACTTTTAATGGTGATGGTAGTTCATTGTCTAACCTGGATATTGAAGGCAAAGTCGAAGATATTGTTCTGCAATTATCACCAATGAACAAAGTAACGGCAAAAAGTTTTACCATTGATTCTCTGGCGCGATTAGAAGAAAAGAAATTTCCGGTTGGTGAAAGCGAGTCGAATTTTAATCAGATTAACATTATCAATCACGGGGAAGACGTTGCCCAAATCGATGCTTTCGTTGCAAAAACCAGGCTGGATCGCGTTAAAGACAAAGATTATATCAATGTCAATCTGACCTACGAACTTGATAAGTTAACAAAAGGGAATCAGCAACTCGGTAGTGGTGAGTGGTCATTGATTGCTGAATCTATTGATCCCTCAGCAGTGCGCCAATTTATCATCCAGTATAACATTGCGATGCAGAAGCAGCTTGCTGCACACCCTGAGTTAGCAAACGATGAAGTTGCTCTGCAAGAAGTGAATGCTGCATTGTTCAAAGAGTATTTACCGTTATTACAAAAAAGTGAGCCGACCATTAAACAACCGGTAAGATGGAAGAATGCACTCGGCGAACTAAATGCCAATCTGGATATCAGTATTGCCGACCCAGCCAAATCCTCATCATCCACAAACAAAGATATTAAATCGCTCAATTTTGATGTGAAGTTACCGCTTAATGTCGTCACAGAAACCGCAAAACAGCTTAATTTATCTGAAGGAATGGATGCTGAAAAAGCGCAAAAGCGGGCTGATAAACAAATCAGCGGGATGATGACATTAGGTCAGATGTTTCAGTTAATCACGATTGACAACAATACCGCCTCGCTGCAACTGCGTTATACACCGGGTAAAGTTGTTTTTAACGGACAGGAAATGAGCGAAGAAGAATTTATGTCTCGTGCCGGACGTTTTGTTCATTAAAATACTCACTCGCCTCTGCTCATTCAGAGGCGAGTAAAACTTACTTATTCTGACGCTGTGATGACATCAACGACGTCAGAAGTCGGTCTTTTTCCTGCCACAGTGAGTTCAGCCATTGCTGAAAATGGCGCTTAAAGCTTTTGTCATTGATGTAGTCGCCATGTAACTCATCGGCAATAGGCTGTAAATCCACATGTACGACAATTCGCGTCAGTTTACCGCTTAACATATCGAAGAACGGCTGACGGTTATTGTCCGGATAACATAGCGTAACATTAAGCAGTTTATCGAATTGTTTACCCAGTACATTTAGCGCCATCGCAATGCCTGCCGCCTTTGGTGGCAACAAGTTTTGAAAAGTGGAGTGCGTTTGCTGATGTTTTTCTTGCGTGAAACGGGAGCCTTCAACGAAATTAACAATGGTGGTGGGATGCAGGCGAAACTTTTCACAAGAACGCCGAGTAGTTTCAACATCTTTACCACGTCTCTCCGGATGACGTAATAAATAAGCGCGGGAATAACGCTTCATAAACGGCATATCCAGCGCCCAGCATGCCAGGCCAAGAAAAGGCACCCAGGCCAGCTGCTGCTTGAGGAAATATTTATTCATCGGAATGTGCTTACGAAACAGCACGCACAGTACGACAATATCTGCCCAACTACGGTGGTTACAAATAAGCAGATACCAGTTTTTCTTACTTAACCCTTCCAGCCCGTGAACTTCCCATTGCAGGTGTGGGTTCAAATGCAGTAATACCGCCAGACCTTCACACCAGCAATACATCATAAAATCACAAAAACGCGAAACCTTTCGCCAAATGACTGGCACAGGAAGCAATAGTTTTACAATCCCGGCAATGATGATCGGGACGGAGCAAAAAATAGTGACCAAAATGGTCAATACGATACTCAGCAAAAGGGTTATCGCAGCGAGTATTCTCGTCATAATGAATTTATTCAAAAAGTTAGCCATAGACAGTGCGCTAAAGAAGCGCAAGGCGCAGATTTTAGCAGAAAACGACCCAAATAACGGATGATCCTTAAGGAGAAAAATAATTCATATCTATCCACATTAGAAAAAATCCCATCATCTCAATTATTAGGGATGGTCTTATTTTTAACTTCATGAAAAACAAAGACAAACATCATGCTGTAAAAAGCATGATAATAAATTAAAAGCGATGTAAATAATTTATGCACAAAGTTATCCACATGACGATTTGCGAGCGATCCAGAAGATCTACAAAAGATTTTCACGAAAAGCGGTGAAAAACTCATGTTTTCATCCTGTCTGTGGCATCCTTTACCCATAATCTGATAAACAGGCACGGACATTATGGTTCAGATCCCCCAAAATCCACTTATCCTTGTAGATGGTTCATCTTATCTTTATCGCGCATATCACGCGTTTCCCCCGCTGACTAACAGCGCAGGCGAGCCGACCGGTGCGATGTATGGTGTCCTCAACATGCTGCGCAGTCTGATCATGCAATATAAACCGACGCATGCAGCGGTGGTCTTTGACGCCAAGGGAAAAACCTTTCGTGATGAACTGTTTGAACATTACAAATCACATCGCCCGCCAATGCCGGACGATCTGCGTGCACAAATCGAACCCTTGCACGCGATGGTTAAAGCGATGGGACTGCCGCTGCTGGCGGTTTCTGGCGTAGAAGCGGACGACGTTATCGGTACTCTGGCGCGGGAAGCCGAAAAAGCCGGGCGTCCGGTGCTGATCAGCACTGGCGATAAAGATATGGCGCAGCTGGTGACGCCAAATATTACGCTTATCAATACCATGACGAATACCATCCTCGGCCCGGAAGAGGTGGTGAATAAGTACGGCGTGCCGCCAGAACTGATCATCGACTTCCTGGCGCTGATGGGTGACTCCTCTGATAACATCCCTGGCGTACCGGGCGTCGGTGAAAAAACCGCGCAGGCATTGCTGCAAGGTCTTGGCGGACTGGATACGCTGTATGCCGAGCCAGAAAAAATTGCTGGGTTGAGCTTCCGTGGCGCGAAAACAATGGCAGCGAAGCTCGAGCAAAACAAAGAAGTTGCTTATCTCTCATACCAGCTGGCGACGATTAAAACCGACGTTGAACTGGAGCTGACCTGTGAACAACTGGAAGTGCAGCAACCGGCGGCGGAAGAGTTGTTGGGGCTGTTCAAAAAGTATGAGTTCAAACGCTGGACTGCTGATGTCGAAGCGGGCAAATGGTTACAGGCTAAAGGGGCGAAACCCGCAGCCAGGCCGCAGGAAACCAGTGTTGCAGACGAAGCGCCAGAAGTGACGGCAACGGTGATTTCTTATGACAACTACGTCACCATCCTTGATGAAGAAACACTGAAAGCGTGGATTGCGAAGCTGGAAAAAGCGCCAGTATTTGCATTTGATACCGAAACCGACAGCCTCGATAACATCTCTGCCAACCTGGTCGGGCTTTCTTTTGCTATCGAGCCAGGCGTAGCGGCATATATTCCGGTTGCTCATGATTATCTTGATGCGCCCGATCAAATCTCTCGCGAGCGTGCACTCGAGTTGCTAAAACCGTTGCTGGAAAATGAAAAGGCGCTGAAGGTCGGGCAAAACCTGAAATACGACCGCGGTATTCTGGCGAATTACGGAATTGAGCTGCGTGGGATTGCGTTTGATACCATGCTGGAGTCCTACATTCTCAATAGCGTTGCCGGGCGTCACGATATGGACAGCCTCGCGGAACGTTGGTTGAAGCACAAAACCATCACTTTTGAAGAGATTGCGGGTAAAGGCAAAAATCAACTGACCTTTAACCAGATTGCCCTCGAAGAGGCCGGACGTTACGCCGCCGAAGATGCGGATGTCACCTTGCAGTTGCATCTGAAAATGTGGCCGGATCTGCAAAAACACAAAGGGCCGTTGAACGTCTTCGAGAATATCGAAATGCCGCTGGTGCCGGTGCTTTCACGCATTGAACGTAACGGTGTGAAGATCGATCCGAAAGTGCTGCACAATCATTCTGAAGAGCTCACTCTTCGTCTGGCTGAGCTGGAAAAGAAAGCGCATGAAATTGCAGGTGAGGAGTTTAACCTTTCCTCCACCAAGCAGTTGCAAACCATTCTGTTTGAAAAACAGGGAATTAAACCGCTGAAGAAAACGCCGGGTGGCGCGCCGTCAACGTCGGAAGAGGTACTGGAAGAACTGGCGCTGGACTATCCGTTGCCAAAAGTGATTCTGGAGTATCGTGGTCTGGCGAAGCTGAAATCGACCTACACCGACAAGCTGCCGCTGATGATCAACCCGAAAACCGGGCGTGTACATACCTCTTATCACCAGGCAGTAACTGCAACGGGACGTTTATCGTCAACCGATCCTAACCTGCAAAACATTCCGGTGCGTAACGAAGAAGGTCGTCGTATCCGCCAGGCGTTTATTGGGCCAGAGGATTATGTGATTGTCTCGGCGGACTACTCGCAGATTGAACTGCGCATTATGGCGCATCTCTCGCGTGACAAAGGCTTGCTGACCGCATTCGCGGAAGGAAAAGATATCCACCGGGCTACGGCGGCAGAAGTGTTTGGTTTGCCACTGGAAACCGTCACCAGCGAGCAACGCCGTAGCGCGAAAGCGATCAACTTTGGTCTGATTTATGGCATGAGTGCTTTCGGTCTGGCGCGGCAATTGAACATTCCACGTAAAGAAGCGCAGAAGTACATGGACCTTTACTTCGAACGCTACCCTGGCGTGCTGGAGTATATGGAACGCACCCGTGCTCAGGCGAAAGAGCAGGGCTACGTTGAAACACTGGACGGACGCCGTCTGTATCTGCCGGATATCAAATCCAGCAATGGTGCTCGTCGTGCAGCGGCTGAACGTGCAGCCATTAACGCGCCAATGCAGGGAACCGCCGCCGACATTATCAAACGGGCGATGATTGCCGTTGATGCGTGGCTACAGGCTGAGCAACCGCGTGTGCGTATGATCATGCAGGTACACGATGAACTGGTATTTGAAGTTCATAAAGATGATGTCGATGCCGTCGCGAAGCAGATTCATCAACTGATGGAAAACTGTACCCGTCTGGATGTGCCGTTGCTGGTGGAAGTGGGGAGTGGCGAAAACTGGGATCAGGCGCACTAAGATTCGCCTGAACATGCCCTTTTTTCGTAAGTAAGCAACATAAGCTGTCACGTTTTGTGATGGCTATTAGAAATTCCTATGCAACAACTGAAAAAAAATTACAAAAAGTGCTTTCTGAACTGAACAAAAAAGAGTAAAGTTAGTCGCGTAGGGTACAGAGGTAAGATGTTCTATCTTTCAGACCTTTTACTTCACGTAATCGGATTTGGCTGAATATTTTAGCCGCCCCAGTCAGTAATGACTGGGGCGTTTTTTATTGGGCGAAAGAAAAGCTCCGTAATGCCTGATGCGCCCTGTTTATCAGGCCAACGGTAGAAGTGTAATCTATTGAATTTACGGGCCGGATACGCCACATCCGGCACAAGCATTAAGGCAAGAAAATTATTCGCCGTCCTGCGTTTCTTCTACAGGCTGCATCTCGCTAAACCAGGTATCCAGTTTCTGCCGCAGCTTGTCCACGCCTTGTTTCTTCAGTGAAGAGAACGTTTCAACCTGCACATCACCGTTAAACGCCAGCACCGCTTCACGCACCATATTCAATTGCGCTTTACGTGCGCCGCTTGCCAGTTTGTCCGCTTTGGTCAGCAGCACCAGCACGGCGATATTGCTGTCTACCGCCCACTCAATCATCTGCTGATCCAAATCTTTCAGCGGATGGCGAATATCCATTAGCACCACCAGACCTTGCAGGCTCTGACGTTTTTCGAGGTATTCGCCGAGCGCGCGCTGCCATTTGCGCTTCATCTCTTCCGGGACTTCCGCGTAGCCATAGCCGGGCAAGTCAACCAGACGCTTGCCGTCAGCCACTTCAAACAGGTTGATAAGCTGGGTGCGCCCTGGGGTTTTTGAGGTCCGCGCCAGGCTTTTCTGGTTAGTCAGCGTGTTCAGCGCGCTGGATTTACCTGCGTTGGAACGGCCTGCAAAAGCCACTTCAATTCCGGTATCGGAAGGTAAGTGGCGAATATCAGGCGCACTCATCACAAAATGCGTCTGTTGATAATTCAAATTAGTCAAAGCGGTCGTCTCCGTCAGTCAAAGCTTTGCGGCGATTATACCTGAACCATAATAAAAGGCGGATTTTTCGGCGTGAGCGTTGTAAGTAAAAGCCATACGCTTTGTGAGACATTGCCGATAGTCTTTATGCGAAATAGCAGAGAAAATTCTGCGATGCATGTCAAATAAGCTATATAAATCAGTTAATTGCTTTTATATAAAACTCTGAAAATGTGCAAATACTGATGGCGGTTGATTGTTTGTTTAAAGCAAAGGCGTAAAGTAGCACCCATAGAGCGAGGACGCTAACAGGAACAATGACTCAGGATGAGGGTCAGGAGCGCCAGGAGGCGAAGACAGAGGATTGTCAGGAAGACAAACGTCCGGAGACGTAATTAAACGGAAATGGAATCAACACGGATTGTTCCGGCTAATGGAAAAACAGGGTGTGTTGGCGGCCTGCAAGGATTGTAAGACCCGTTAAGGGTTATGAGTCAGGAAAAAAGGCGACAGAGTAATCTGTCGCCTTTTTTCTTTGCTTGCTTTCTGTTAGATTCCGCCGCAAATCTATACTGAATAAAACGGCTAAAAGACGAACCATTATGAAACCATCATCTTCAAACTCACGCAGCAAAGGTCATGCAAAAGCGCGTCGAAAAACACGCGAGGAGCTGGATCAGGAAGCTCGTGACCGTAAGCGTCAGAAAAAACGTCGTGGTCATGCGCCGGGCAGCCGCGCAGCGGGCGGTAACACCACGTCAGGCAGCAAAGGCCAGAACGCACCGAAAGATCCACGTATTGGCAGTAAAACCCCTATTCCATTGGGCGTGACTGAAAAAGTCACCAAACAGCACAAACCGAAGAGTGAGAAACCTATGCTTTCACCGCAGGCGGAGTTGGAGTTACTGGAAACGGATGAGCGTCTGGATGCGCTGCTGGAACGTCTGGAAGCAGGCGAAACCCTGAGCGCCGAAGAGCAATCCTGGGTGGATGCCAAGCTGGATCGTATTGATGAGTTGATGCAGAAGCTCGGCCTCTCTTATGACGATGACGAAGAAGAGGAAGAAGACGAGAAGCAAGAAGACATGATGCGTCTGCTGCGGGGCAACTAACGGATTGCCGCCGTGGGCCTTCCCGTTCTGCTGATAACCCTTCCGGTTATATGTTATCTGGTGTGGTTATTCGTTAAACTACAGCGGTTGTCGCGGCGACAAAAGTGGCTGCGCAACCGGCTGATGACCCGAAACGGGCATCCGCCGGTACGCCGTAGCCGCCAGAGACGCCATCGGAAGGAGTGAGCATGTCTGTACAGCAAATCGACTGGGATCTGGCCCTGATCCAGAAATATAACTATTCCGGGCCACGATACACCTCGTACCCGACCGCGCTGGAGTTTTCAGAAGACTTCGGCGAACAGGCGTTTTTACAAGCCGTGGCGCGCTATCCTGAGCGTCCATTATCTCTCTACGTACATATCCCGTTCTGCCATAAGCTTTGTTACTTCTGCGGTTGCAATAAGATTGTTACTCGCCAGCAGCACAAGGCCGATCAGTATCTGGACGCGCTGGAGCAAGAAATCGTCCATCGTGCACCGCTTTTTGCCGGGCGCAAGGTGAGCCAGCTGCACTGGGGCGGTGGTACGCCGACGTATCTGAACAAAGCGCAAATCAGCCGTCTGATGAAGCTGCTGCGCGAAAACTTCCAGTTCAATGCCGATGCGGAGATTTCGATCGAAGTCGATCCGCGCGAAATCGAACTGGATGTACTCGATCATTTACGCGCCGAGGGCTTTAATCGTCTGAGCATGGGCGTGCAGGACTTCAACAAAGAAGTGCAACGTCTGGTTAACCGCGAGCAGGATGAAGAGTTCATCTTTGCACTGCTTAACCATGCGCGTGAGATTGGTTTTACCTCCACCAACATCGACCTGATTTACGGCCTGCCGAAACAGACGCCGGAGAGTTTCGCTTTTACCCTGAAACGTGTGGCGGAGCTGAACCCCGATCGTCTGAGCGTCTTTAACTACGCGCATTTGCCGACCATTTTTGCTGCTCAGCGCAAAATCAAAGATGCTGACTTGCCGAGTCCGCAGCAAAAACTCGATATCCTGCAGGAAACCATCGCCTTCCTGACGCAATCGGGCTATCAGTTTATCGGTATGGATCACTTTGCCCGTCCGGATGACGAGCTGGCGGTGGCCCAGCGTGAAGGCGTGCTGCATCGTAACTTCCAGGGCTACACCACTCAGGGCGATACCGATCTGCTGGGGATGGGCGTTTCCGCCATCAGCATGATTGGCGACTGCTACGCGCAGAACCAGAAAGAGTTGAAGCAGTACTATCAGCAAGTGGATGAACAAGGCAATGCGCTGTGGCGTGGTATTGCGCTAACGCGTGATGACTGTATTCGCCGCGATGTGATTAAGTCGCTCATCTGCAACTTCCGTCTGGATTACGCCCCTATTGAGAAACAGTGGGATTTGCACTTCGCTGATTACTTTGCGGAAGATCTCAAGCTGCTCGCCCCGTTAGCAAAAGATGGGCTGGTGGATGTGGATGAGAAGGGGATTCAGGTGACGGCGAAAGGTCGCTTGCTGATCCGCAACATTTGCATGTGCTTTGATACCTATCTGCGCCAGAAAGCGCGGATGCAGCAGTTCTCACGGGTGATTTAAATAGTGAATGGCGCTTCGTTTACAAAGTAGAAAACGAAAGCGCCATCAATGTGCTGAGAACAAGATTGCCTGATGCGCTACGCTTATCAGGCCTACAAAACCTGTTGAAAATATTGCTTTTGTAGGCCGGATAAGGCGTTCACGCCGCATCCGGCATGAACAAAGAGCACTTCATCAGCAATCTGAAACTCAACTAAACAGCCCAATCATTGCGGCACACAGCACGGCAGCAACGGCAGTTTGCGGTGTGTGGCTGTCAACTGCGCCACTCGATACCAGATTAATTATTGATTCCAGCATAATGACTCTCCCCGTTTTCCGGGCAAGATCATACTGAACTTATCGGAACAGTAAAGCGCAAAATACCAGCAATTTGCGCTCAATAATCAATCTTTACACACAAGCCGTGAATCACTCCATCCCCAGCTCTTTTAACTTCCGCGTCAGAGTGTTACGCCCCCAGCCGAGTAGCCGCGCCGCTTCCTGTTTATGCCCCTGCGTATGTCGCAGCGCGGTGGTCAGTAACGTCCGTTCCAGCTCTGGCTGTGCTTCGGAAAGCAGGTTTTGATGACCGGAACGCAGCGCCCGATCTGCCCACTGTGCTAACAGTGTTGCCCAACTGTCCGGCTGCATGTGTGAAGTGCTTTCCGGTACGTTTGATTCAAACAGTTCACCGGGCAAATCCTGAATCAACACTTCCTGCCCGGCGGCCATCACCGTTAGCCAGCGACAGGTGTTTTCCAGCTGGCGCACGTTGCCTGGCCACGCCAGACGCGTCAGCGCGGCTTCGGTTTCCGGATGCAGCAACTTCGCTTCTACGCCCAGTTCGCGCGCGGCAACCTGTAAAAAATGGCGCGCCAGGCGGGGAATATCTTCCCGACGCTCACGCAGCGGCGGCAGATGAACGCGGATAACGTTCAGGCGGTGGAACAGATCCTCACGGAACTTACCTTCCTGCACCCGCTGTTCAAGATTCTGGTGAGTGGCAGCGATAATCCGCACATCCACTTTCACCGGCGCATAGCCGCCAACGCGATAAAACTGACCGTCTGCCAGCACGCGCAGCAAACGCGTCTGCACATCCAGCGGCATATCGCCAATTTCATCGAGGAATAATGTGCCACCATCAGCCTGTTCAAAACGCCCCTGACGAATGGTATTCGCGCCGGTAAACGCGCCTTTCTCGTGACCAAACAGTTCGGATTCGATCAAATCCTTCGGGATAGCCGCCATATTGAGCGCGATAAATGGCGCTTTGGCTCGCGGGCTGTGGCGATGAAGGGCATGAGCGACCAGTTCTTTACCGGTGCCGGACTCGCCGTTAATCAGCACGCTAATAGAAGAACGCGAAAGCCGACCGATAATCCGGAACACGTCCTGCATGGCTGGCGCTTCGCCGATGATATCGGTCGTTGGGCCGTTAAGCTGAACATTACGCGGCTGCTGCTGTTCCTGATAATGGCTGATGGCGCGCTCAACCAGCGCCACGGCTTCGTCGATATCAAACGGTTTGGGCAGATAATCAAACGCCCCTTGTTGATAGGCGCTGACGGCAGCATCCAGATCGGAATGTGCGGTCATAATGATGACCGGAAGCATCGGATGGCGCTGTTTAATCTGCTTGAGCAGCGCCAGCCCGTCCATTCCCGGCATACGGATATCTGAAAGCAGCACATCCGGCGTTTTGCTCGCCAGCGCCTCCAGTACCTCCGCGCCGTTCTCAAATGTCGTACAGGTTAAACCCGCTCCAGCGAGCGCACGTTCAAGCACCCAACGGATGGAACTATCGTCATCGACTACCCAGACTATCCCTCGTTGCATAAACGTCACCTTTATTTCCTGATAGGCAGGTAAACCGAGAACTCGGTATGACCTGGCCAACTGGTAAATTCAATTTTGCCTGAATGCTGATCAATCAAATTACGGGCGATGGATAAGCCAAGCCCGGTGCCACCTTCGCGGCCGCTGACCATCGGGTAAAACAGCGTATCCTGCAAATGAGGCGGAATACCTGGCCCGTTATCTTCCACATCAATTCGCGCCGCCAGCCGATAACGCTCGCCGTGTAAGGTCAGTTGGAAAGCTGTGCGGGTACGCAGAATGATTTCACCACCCTCTGGCCCCAGCGCCTGTAGCGCATTGCGCACAATATTCAGGAGCACTTGCTCAATTTGATCCGGGTCGTGCGCCAGTTCCGGCAGGCTGGGGTCGTAATCACGAATCAACCGCACGTTGTCCGGCAGTTCCATCGACACCAGCGTCACCACGCGTTCAGCCACTTTATGAATACTTTCGGTAACGCGCGTACCGGGCAGCTGCGGCCCCAACAGACGGTCGACCAGATTTCGCAGCCGGTCCGCCTGTTCGATAATCACTTTGGTATATTCGAGTAGTGACGGGTCAGGTAATGCTTTGCTGAGCAGCTGCGCCGCGCCCCGTAAACCGCCAAGCGGATTTTTAATCTCATGTGCCAGGCCGCGCACTAAATCACGGGCAGCAACCTGCTGGGCGTGCTGTAGCTGTTCCTGACTTAAGCGGCGCTGGTTATCCATCGGAGCCATCTCCAGCAGGATCATGCCGTCCGGCATACGCTGGGCCGTCACAGAAAGGATATGCGAGCGCCCGTCGATGACCAGCGTCACTTCGTTATCGGTAAAGCCTTGCCCCGCCTCCAGACTTTCTTGCATCAGCTCGATATTTAATGAGAAGTAGCTCAACAGTTCCGGTAACGGCGTACCAAACAATTTGCGGGAGCTTTGGGCGAGCAGTTGTTGCGCGGCGGGGTTGGCGTAATGGATCGCCAGGTTGTCATCGATTAACAAAATACTGTTAATCAGCGAGTTGAGGATCTGCCCAGCATCGGGCTGCGTGCCTGTTGCCATAAAGCAGTCTCCTGAACAGGTTGCACCATTTTAGTGCATTATAGCTTTTTACGGATAAAAAGCGCGAAGCATCAGAGAATTGACGGAGAAAAAAGCCCATGCAGAGATGGGCTGAAAGTTTCCACGGCAACTAAATCCCGGCGTTGTTGCGCCGGGTAGTACAACTTCAACTATTAGACGCTGTAGTACAGCTCAAACTCTACCGGATGCGGAGTCATACGTACGCGGTCATCTTCTTCGCGACGCAGAGCGATGTACGCATCGATCGCTTCATCAGTGAACACGCCACCGGCTTTCAGGAACTCGCGGTCCAGATCCAGTTCGTTCAGTGCTTCTTCCAGAGAACCAGCAACCTGTGGGATCTCTTTCGCTTCTTCCGGCGGCAGGTCATACAGGTTTTTGTCCATGGCTTCGCCCGGATGGATCTTGTTCTTGATACCATCAAGACCGGCCATCAGCAGGGCAGCAAAGCACAGGTACGGGTTAGCCGCCGGATCCGGGAAACGTACTTCGATACGACGTGCTTTCGGAGAAGAAACCACCGGAATACGGATAGACGCAGAACGGTTACGCGCAGAGTAAGCCAGCATTACCGGTGCTTCGTAGCCCGGGACCAGACGCTTGTAAGAGTTGGTGGTCGGGTTTGCCAGGGCGTTAATCGCTTTAGCGTGTTTGATTACGCCGCCAATGTAGTACAGCGCCTGCTCAGACAGACCTGCGTATTTGTCGCCTGCGAACAGGTTAACGCCGTTTTTAGACAGAGACATGTGGCAGTGCATACCGGAGCCGTTATCACCGAACATCGGTTTTGGCATAAAGGTCGCGGTTTTACCGAAGCGGTGCGCTACGTTGTGCACAACATATTTGTAGATCTGAATTTCGTCAGCTTTTTTGGTCATGGTATTGAAGCGGGTAGCCACTTCGTTCTGACCAGCAGTCGCTACTTCGTGGTGATGGGCTTCAACCACCAGACCCATCTGTTCCATCACCAGACACATTTCAGAACGAATATCCTGAGCAGAGTCTACCGGCGGAACCGGGAAGTAACCGCCTTTCACTGCCGGACGGTGACCTTTGTTACCACCTTCGTATTGGGTGGAGGAGTTCCATGCGCCTTCGATATCGTCGATAGCAACGTGGGAACCGGAGATAGAAGATCCGAAACGGATGTCATCGAACAGGAAGAATTCAGGTTCTGGCCCGAACAGTACGGTGTCGGCAATGCCAGTGGAACGCAGGTAATCTTCAGCGCGCTTCGCAATAGAGCGCGGGTCACGGTCATAGCCTTGCAGGGTGCCAGGTTCAAGGATGTCGCAACGGATAATCAGGGTAGAATCGGCGAAGAACGGGTCAATCACTGCGGTGGATGCGTCTGGCATCAGCACCATATCGGATTCGTTAATGCCTTTCCAGCCGCCAATCGAGGAGCCGTCAAACATTTTGCCTTCTTCGAAGAATTCAGCATTCACCTGATGAGCAGGGATAGTGACGTGCTGTTCTTTACCTTTGGTATCGGTGAAGCGCAAATCAACAAACTTCACTTCGTGCTCGTTCAGCATCGTCAGTACGTGTTCAGCGGACATACTTTAACTCTCCTGGATTGGTCATTGTCGTCGTGGTAACGAAATCTGCAATTATTTTGGCCGTGTCGCCGTAAAAAAGATAAAGCGAAAACTGTGCCAACTTTTAAATTGCCCCTAAAAGGCGTTATCATGCTTAACATCGTGCAAAAGGGCTGCACCATGATGTGAATGTTGCACCAATATAGTGCTTCAATGGAAACATTAAGCACCATATTGGTGCAATGACCTTTGGATAACCCTTTTTATGCTCCGTGAAAGCGATCACAAAGGGACTCTGCAATACTTGTTTGCGGAGGATGTTTGTGATCCTGTTTTGTAGTGCGATTAATCCGTGTACAATAACGCGCTATTTCTAATGCCTGAGGCAAAGTTGTGATCGAAAAATTGCGTAATATCGCCATCATCGCGCACGTAGACCATGGTAAAACCACCCTGGTAGACAAGCTGCTCCAACAATCCGGTACGTTCGACTCTCGTGCCGAAACCCAAGAGCGCGTGATGGACTCCAACGATTTGGAGAAAGAGCGTGGGATTACCATCCTCGCGAAAAACACCGCTATCAAATGGAATGATTACCGTATCAACATCGTTGATACCCCGGGGCACGCCGACTTCGGTGGTGAAGTTGAACGTGTAATGTCCATGGTAGACTCAGTGCTGCTGGTGGTTGACGCATTTGACGGCCCGATGCCGCAAACGCGCTTCGTAACCAAAAAAGCGTTTGCTTACGGCCTGAAGCCGATTGTTGTTATCAACAAAGTTGACCGCCCTGGCGCGCGTCCTGATTGGGTTGTGGATCAGGTATTCGATCTGTTCGTTAACCTCGACGCGACCGACGAGCAGCTGGACTTCCCGATCGTTTACGCTTCTGCGCTGAACGGTATCGCGGGTCTGGACCACGAAGATATGGCGGAAGACATGACCCCGCTGTATCAGGCGATTGTTGACCACGTTCCTGCGCCGGACGTTGACCTTGACGGTCCGTTCCAGATGCAGATTTCTCAGCTCGATTACAACAGCTATGTTGGCGTTATCGGCATTGGCCGCATCAAGCGCGGTAAAGTGAAGCCGAACCAGCAGGTCACTATCATCGATAGCGAAGGCAAAACCCGTAACGCGAAAGTCGGTAAAGTGCTGGGCCACCTCGGTCTGGAACGTATTGAAACCGATCTGGCGGAAGCTGGCGATATCGTGGCGATCACGGGCCTGGGCGAACTGAACATTTCTGACACCGTTTGCGACACGCAAAACGTTGAAGCGCTGCCGGCACTCTCCGTTGATGAGCCGACCGTTTCTATGTTCTTCTGCGTTAACACCTCGCCGTTCTGCGGTAAAGAAGGTAAGTTCGTAACGTCTCGTCAGATCCTGGATCGTCTGAACAAAGAACTGGTACACAACGTTGCGCTGCGCGTAGAAGAAACCGAAGACGCCGATGCGTTCCGCGTTTCTGGTCGTGGCGAACTGCACCTGTCTGTTCTTATCGAAAACATGCGTCGTGAAGGTTTCGAACTGGCGGTATCCCGTCCGAAAGTAATCTTCCGTGAAATCGACGGTCGTAAACAAGAGCCGTATGAAAACGTGACGCTGGACGTTGAAGAACAGCATCAGGGTTCTGTGATGCAGGCGCTGGGCGAACGTAAAGGCGACCTGAAAAACATGAATCCAGACGGTAAAGGCCGCGTACGTCTCGACTACGTGATCCCAAGCCGTGGTCTGATTGGCTTCCGTTCTGAGTTCATGACCATGACTTCCGGTACTGGTCTGCTGTACTCCACCTTCAGCCACTACGACGACGTACGTCCGGGTGAAGTGGGTCAGCGTCAGAACGGCGTACTGATCTCTAACGGTCAGGGTAAAGCGGTAGCGTTCGCGCTGTTCGGTCTGCAGGATCGCGGTAAGCTGTTCCTCGGTCACGGTGCAGAAGTTTACGAAGGTCAGATTATCGGTATTCATAGCCGCTCTAACGACCTGACTGTAAACTGCCTGACCGGTAAGAAACTGACCAACATGCGTGCTTCCGGTACTGACGAAGCCGTTGTTCTGGTTCCGCCTATCCGCATGACTCTGGAACAAGCTCTGGAGTTCATCGATGATGACGAACTGGTAGAAGTGACTCCGACCTCTATCCGTATTCGTAAACGTCACCTGACGGAAAACGATCGTCGCCGCGCCAACCGCGCACCGAAAGACGATTAATTTCGCTTTTCAGTCATAAAAAACCTGCCATCGCTGGCAGGTTTTTTTTTACCTGTCGTGAGCGCACACCAATGCGAGTATCTCCCTTATAAGTCTGTGATTACGTCAATAGAGAGCTTTGTCACAATTATCTGCAAAGTCATACACCGTTAATTGCTTTCTTTTTTGGTGTAAGCGTAAGATGCTTCATCTGGTTTAAACCAAAAGGATTAAACAATGGCGGAGAATCAATCCACCGTAGAAAATGCAAAAGAGAAACTGGATCGGTGGTTGAAAGATGGCATCACCACGCCGGGTGGAAAACTCCCTTCAGAAAGAGAGCTGGGAGAACTGCTGGGCATTAAACGTATGACGCTGCGCCAGGCGTTGTTGAACCTCGAGGCAGAATCCAAAATCTTCCGTAAGGATCGTAAGGGGTGGTTCGTGACCCAGCCGCGATTTAATTACAGTCCGGAGCTGTCAGCGAGCTTTCAGCGGGCCGCAATTGAGCAAGGACGAGAGCCTTCCTGGGGGTTTACCGAGAAAAAACGTACCAGCGATATTCCCGAGACGCTCGCGCCACTGATTGCAGTGACACCATCAACTGAACTCTATCGCATCACCGGCTGGGGGGCGCTGGAAGGACATAAAGTTTTCTATCACGAAACATATATTAATCCTGAAGTTGCTCCGGGTTTTATTGAACAACTTGAAAACCACTCATTTTCTGCAGTCTGGGAAAAGTGCTACCAAAAAGAGACGGTAGTAAAAAAATTGATTTTCAAACCCGTCAGAATGCCGGGCGATATCAGCAAGTATCTTGGCGGTTCTGCGGGTATGCCAGCGATCTTAATTGAAAAGCATCGCGCCGACCAGCAAGGCAATATTGTCCAGATAGATATTGAATATTGGCGATTTGAGGCCGTAGACCTCATCATTAATCTGTAGGTGTTTTATGGTGACAATAAATAACGCAAGAAAGATTCTACAACGTGTCGACACTCTTCCTCTTTATTTACATGCTTATGCCTTTCATTTAAATATGCGGCTGGAAAGAGTGTTGCCTGCTGATTTACTTGATATCGCAAGTGAAAATAATCTACGTGGCGTCAAAATCCATGTTCTGGATGGCGAGCGTTTTTCTCTTGGTAATATGGACGATAAAGAACTCTCTGCCTTTGGGGATAAAGCCCGCCGTCTGAACCTTGATATTCATATTGAAACCAGCGCTTCAGATAAGGCATCTATTGACGAAGCCGTCGCCATTGCGTTGAAAACTGGGGCATCGTCCGTACGTTTTTATCCACGTTATGAAGGTAATTTGCGCGACGTATTATCGATCATCGCTAACGACATTGCCTATGTACGGGAAACGTATCAGGACAGCGGCCTGACTTTTACGATCGAACAGCATGAAGATTTAAAAAGCCATGAGCTGGTGTCGCTGGTCAAAGAAAGTGAGATGGAATCTCTTTCCTTACTGTTTGATTTTGCGAACATGATCAATGCAAATGAGCATCCCATCGACGCTTTAAAAACGATGGCACCGCATATTACCCAGGTCCATATCAAAGATGCCTTGATCGTTAAAGAAGAGGGTGGCCTGGGTCATAAAGCCTGTATTTCAGGTCAGGGTGATATGCCGTTCAAAGCGTTATTAACGCACCTTATATGCCTGGGTGATGATGAGCCGCAGGTGACGGCATATGGCCTGGAAGAAGAGGTTTGTAGTGGCACAGTAAATTTGGCCACCTGATTAAAGGTGATATCCTCACCACAACACAAAACAGGTGACTTAATGAACAAGAAAACCAAACGTACTTTCACCCCTGA
>NZ_JBJQJO010000039.1:0-21715 GCF_046487395.1 Escherichia sp. WS1450 | reverse complement strand
ATGATCCTGACATCCAATCTGCCGTTCGGGCAGTGGGATCAAACGTTCGCCGGTGATGCAGCACTGACCTCAGCGATGCTGGACCGTATCTTACACCACTCACATGTCGTTAAAATCAAAGGAGAAAGCTATCGACTCAGACAGAAACGAAAAGCCGGGGTTATAGCAGAAGCTAATCCTGAGTAAAACGGTGGATCAATATTGGGCCGTTGGTGGAGATATAAGTGGATCACTTTTCATCCGTCGTTGACATGAGCCGGCGCCTGCACGATATGGTCACACCGACAACAGGCCAGTTTCGGACTTGTGTTTCGATAACCTTAAAGGCGCAGCTGATAAGCTCCAGCTGCTCTGACACATCACATCCCAGAGAACTGAGTTCACCACCACAGGCAGGACAGCATTCCTCTTCTGGCCGGATAACCCGGGTTTCACGGGGAAGTGAGGCCGGTAACTGTTTACAGGCTGAAGACTGACGCAGGGCGGCGGATGGCAGTACCGGGTCATATTGCTCACCCAGCGTTTCCGCCATTTCTTCCTGAAGTGTGCTGATTCTCTCCTGTGCTTCCTGTATCTGTCGTTCGGTTTTTGCGCGAAGTTTTTCTGAGCTTTTACCGAAATGCATACGTTGCAGTTTCGCAACCAGCGCCTTCAGCCGGTTGATTTCAGAAGCATAAGCCGCCACCCTCTGTGAGAGCAGGCGGTTGTATTCAGCCATCTGGCGGATGGTGTCCTGTTGCGTCTGCAACAGTGCCCGCAGGCGGGGATTCTCATGAGCAAGTGAGGTGTCCATATACTCGCTTTGCAACGGGTTATATCCGGATGCCAGGCCGTTCTGTCCGTTTGGGATGTTGCCACGCGATCCCCTCCAGTAGCATGGATAACTGAGCTGGCGTCAGGTGCACTTTCCCTTCCCGGGTCACCGGCCAGATGAAGCGGCCCCGTTCCAGGCGTTTGGCGAACAGGCATAACCCATCACGATCGGCCCACAGTATTTTCACCATTTTGCCACTGCGGCCCCGGAAGACGAAGATATGCCCGGAGAACGGGTCATCCTTCAGGACGTTCTGAACTTTTGAGGACAGGCCGTTAAAGCCTGTCAGCGCCAGTGATATAAGACGGTAATTCACCATTTGGATTGTCCGCTCCACCCAACATGTTGTTTCCTTAAGGTTCTCACACCAGAAAGGACATCAACATGCTGAGCAGAGAGGACTTTTACATGATAAAGCAAATGCGCCAGCAGGGCGCGTACATTGTCGATATTGTGACTCAGATTGGTTGCTCTGAACGAACGGTCAGACGCTACCTCAAATACCCTGAACCGCCAGCCAGAAGGACCCGCCACAAAATGGTTAAGCTGAAACCGTTTATGGATTACATCGACATGCGCCTGGCAGAGAATGTCTGGAATAGCGCGGTTATCTTCGCGGAGATTAAGGCAATGGGCTATACGGGCGGACGTTCCATGCTGCGTTACTACATCCAGCCCAAACGTAAAATGCGTCCGTCAAAAAGAACAGTTCGCTTCGAAACTCAGCCTGGATACCAGCTCCAGCACGACTGGGGCGAAGTTGAGGTGGAAGTTGCCGGGCAACGGTGCAAAGTTAACTTTGCGGTTAATGCGCTGGGGTTCTCCCGCCGCTTTCATGTCTTCGCTGCCCCAAAACAGGATGCTGAGAATACCTACGAATCACTGGTTCGCGCCTTCCGCTACTTCGGTGGTTGTGTGAAAACGGTGCTGGTTGATAACCAGAAGGCTGCGGTGCTGAAGAATAACAACGGGAAAGTCGTGTTCAACTCCGGATTTCTGTTGCTGGCTGACCACTATAACTTCCTGCCACGGGCATGCCGTCCACGCAGGGCCAGAACAAAAGGTAAGGTTGAGCGGATGGTGAAATACCTCAAGGAGAACTTCTTCGTCCGGTACCGCAGGTTCGACAGCTTCACTCATGTCAATCAACAACTGGAGCAATGGATAGCCGATGTGGCTGACAAACGGGAGCTTCGTCAGTTCAAAGAAACGCCGGAACAGCGCTTCGCGCTGGAGCAGGAATATCTGCAGCCGTTACCGGATACGGACTTCGATACCAGTTACTTTGACATCCGCCATGTGTCCTGGGACAGCTATATCGAGGTTGGTGGTAATCGTTACAGCGTTCCCGAAGCGCTGTGTGGTCAGCCGGTATCGATACGAATATCGCTGGATGACGAGTTGCGGATCTACAGTAATGAGAAACTGGTGGCCTCACATCGCCTCTGTTCGGCATCGTCTGGCTGGCAGACAGTGCCGGAGCATCACACCCCGCTCTGGCAGCAGGTCAGTCAGGTGGAACATCGACTACTGAGTGCCTATGAGGAGCTGTTGTGATGCATGAGCTGGAAGTCCTGCTGAGTCGCCTGAAAATGGAGCATCTGAGTTATCACGTTGAAAGCCTGCTGGAACAGGCAGCTAAAAAAGAGCTGAACTACCGGGAGTTCCTGTGCATGGCGCTACAGCAGGAATGGAACGGCAGGCATCAGCGCGGTATGGAGTCCAGGCTGAAGCAGGCTCGTCTGCCGTGGGTCAAAACGCTGGAGCAGTTCGACTTTACCTTCCAGCCGGGCATCTACCGTAAGGTTGTCCGGGAACTGGCTGGTCTGGCGTTCGTGGAGCGCAGCGAAAACGTGATCCTGCTGGGACCTCCTGGTGTCGGAAAAACTCATCTGGCCATAGCTCTTGGCGTGAAAGCGGTGGATGCGGGACATCGGGTACTGTTTATGCCACTGGACAGACTGATCGCGACACTGATGAAAGCGAAACAGGAAAACCGGCTGGAGCGTCAGCTACAGCAACTGAGTTATGCCCGGGTGTTGATCCTGGATGAAATAGGCTATCTGCCGATGAACAGAGAGGATGTCGGAAACGCCTTCATGCGAGGCGTCTCCTCACCGATGCGCGTGACTCAAGAAGGGCCTGACGGCTTGTCTCGTTACTGTCCTGTCCGGGTTATCTGTCTGGAGATTCAACTCTGTTTCCTCACAGGAGCTCTGTTATGGCAGGTAAAGTTACGGAAACCGCTGTTGTGGGTGGCGTGGATATACATAAAGATCTGCACGTTGCCGCTGTCGTAGATCAGAACAATAAAGTTCTGGGGCCCCCGTTTTTCTCCACAACACGGCAAGGTTACCGGCAGATGCTGGCATGGATGGTTTCGTTTGGGGCATTAAAGCGAATTGGTGTTGAGTGTACAGGCACCTATGGATCAGGTCTGCTTCGCTATTTACAGAATGCCGGGTTAGAAGTTCTTGAGGTGGCTGTGCCAGATCGGATGGAGCGACGCAAACGGGGTAAAAGTGACACGATTGATGCTGAATGTGCCGCTCACGCCGCATGCTCCGGAATAAGAACTGTCACACCCAAAACGCGCAATGGTATGATTGAGTCTCTGCGGGTATTAAAAACTTGCCGAAAAACAGCAATATCAGCCCGCAGAGTCGCTCTCCAGATTAACCATTCCAATATTATCTCTGCCCCGGATGAATTACGTGAACAGCTCAGAAATATGACGCGCATGCAGCTCATCAGGACTCTGAGATCCTAGCGGCCTGATGCCAGTGAATAGCTCAATGTTACCAACGTTTATCGTATTTCATTAAAGTCCCTTGCCCGACGCTATCTCGAGTTACATGACGAAATCGCTGATTTGGATGTTATGATTGCGGCAATTGTGGATGAGCTGGCACCTGCACTGATTAAACGTAATGCTATTGGATACGAAAGCGCTTCACAGTTGCTGATCACTGCCGGAGACAATCCCCAACGATTAAGATCAGAATCAGGTTTTGCGGCACTGTGTGGTGTCAGCCCTGTTCCCGTATCTTCAGGAAAAACGAATCGTTATCGACTTAACCGGGGTGGAGATCGTGCTGCAAATAGTGCACTTCACATCATTTCCATCGGACGTTTGCGAACTGACGATAAAACGAAGGAATATGTCGCCAGACGAGTAGCGGAAGGGCATACAAAAATGGAAACAATACGCAGCCTGAAGCGCTATATCTCACACGAAGTTTATACATTACTGCGTAATCAAAACAGGCAGATCAACAGCACCCCGATAACTGCTTGACTCTTAGAAGGGCGTCCAGGGCAGTCATTATACGCGTAGGCAGTTCCGGCAGTTATTGTGGCGATACCAGATCAGGCAGAGTATGAGCCGGCGCGGAAACTGCTGGGATAACAGCCCAATGGAACGCTTCTTCAGGAGTCTGAAGAACGAATGGACGCCCCGCTCTTCAACTTTGGTAATACCAAAATCAGACGACGGTGTTATAGGTGCTTGAACTGAATTTACTTTGAAAAAATGTAAAAACATTTAAATCATAGCCAGAAGCCGCGATTATTCAGTGCTTCTCATTTTATATTTTCTGCAAATTTATATGTGGTATAAAATAACACCCTTGTCATTCAGGTATAAAATATCATCATCGTACAGTAAAGGATATATAAATATAAAATTATACTATTCAAAATATGGTGCATTCTTATTCATGATAGGAATACTTAGAACATCATTTTTTCATTGTAGACCATGATTTCGGATTTGAAAAGTTCCTTCCCCAGTAATCTCTAGTTTTTATTCTCAATTCAACCCAACTCTTCCCTATACAAACTAAAAAACATTGTTCTATTGATAGATACTTCTCAGTAATCAGATAAAAAACTATAATATTGCTGTGCATGATGTACATATTTAAAATGTCATGAGCACATCCCTTTTATTTGAAAAACAAACTAAAAGAAATCACTTAAATAAAATGTTTTTATATCGTGGTATTTAAGAAAACTTATATCAAAAAATAAGATATTGACCTTTATTTAAAATTAGATTAGATTGCAAAGATAAGAATACGTGTGATTATTTCTTTAAACACCTGTAAAAATTTATTAGAGCATAGTTATATTATTGAACATTGTATTGCTTAGGTAAGGTATGCTGGTATCTAACTATAATTATGTAATCAGCCGTCGTCGTTTACTGCAAGGTGCGGGCGCCATGTGGCTATTGAGCGTAAGTCAGGTCAGCCTGGCTGCGGTCAGCCAGGTCGTGGCGGTACGCGTCTGGCCTGCGTCCAGCTACACCCGCGTGACGGTAGAATCAAATCGTCAGCTGCAATATAAGCAGTTCGCGTTAAGTAACCCTGAACGTGTGGTGGTGGATATCGAAGATGTAAACCTGAACTCGGTACTCAAGGGGATGGCGGCACAAATTCGTGCAGACGACCCGTTCATCAAGTCGGCGCGCGTCGGGCAATTTGACCCGCAAACCGTACGCATGGTTTTTGAATTAAAGCAAAACGTAAAACCGCAGCTGTTTGCCCTTGCGCCGGTCGCCGGGTTTAAAGAGCGTCTGGTGATGGACCTCTATCCGGCCAATGCACAGGATATGCAGGACCCGCTGCTGGCGCTGCTGGAGGATTACAACAAAGGCGACCTCGAAAAGCAGGTGCCGCCAGCACAAAGTGGTCCACAACCGGGTAAAGCAGGGCGTGATCGTCCGATTGTCATTATGCTTGACCCCGGCCACGGTGGCGAAGACCCCGGTGCGGTGGGGAAATACAAAACACGCGAAAAAGACGTGGTATTGCAAATAGCTCGCCGTCTGCGCTCTCTGATCGAAAAAGAGGGTAATATGAAGGTGTACATGACGCGCAATGAAGACATCTTCATTCCGTTGCAAGTGCGTGTAGCAAAAGCACAGAAACAACGTGCTGACCTTTTTGTTTCTATCCATGCTGATGCCTTTACCAGTCGCCAGCCGAGCGGTTCTTCCGTGTTTGCGCTTTCGACCAAAGGCGCGACAAGTACTGCGGCAAAATATCTGGCACAAACCCAGAACGCCTCGGACTTGATTGGCGGCGTGAGCAAAAGCGGTGACCGCTATGTCGACCACACCATGTTCGATATGGTGCAGTCTCTGACCATTGCCGACAGCCTGAAGTTGGGTAAAGCGGTGCTGAATAAGCTCGGTAAAATCAACAAGCTGCATAAAAATCAGGTTGAACAGGCCGGGTTTGCCGTGCTGAAAGCACCTGATATTCCCTCCATTCTGGTCGAAACGGCGTTTATCAGTAACGTTGAGGAAGAGCGCAAACTGAAAACGGCAAGATTCCAACAACAAGTGGCAGAATCTATCCTAGAGGGAATTAAAGAGTATTTTTCGGATATAGACGCGTTAGCGAGAAAAGCATAATTTAAAAATGTTTAATATTCTATGTTCTCGGTCATATTTTATTAATTTGGATGAATATATGCTGTTAGTGCTGTATTCTCCGTTTGGATACACCTTTACCTTAGCGATATAGTTGTGTTATTCATATATAAATATGCCCCGTTTTAATTCCATGCATTTTTATATCTTGGTCAAATAATGGTGTCGTCGATATTCTTCCAGCGTCTTATTGTTCAGTGATTCATGTGTGCGTTCATAGCTATATTCTGATAACCATTTCTCCGTAATTTCTAGAACTTCATTCAGCGTTCTGAACAGATAAAAATCGAGTATTTCTGTACGGTGTGTCCTGTTAAAACGCCCAATAAAAGCGTTCTACGTCAGCTTACCCGGCTGGATAAACTCCCGTTTTACTGCGTGTATATCAGCCCATTCAGCCAGCGTTAGAGAGATAAATTCCGAACCATTATCTATGCGCAGCATGACCGGATAACTGCGATTTGCCGCGAACCTGCTGCCTCAGAACCTGAAAAAGTTTTGAAAAACCGTATCGAGGATATCGCTCGTCCACTGCCTGCACCACCACAATAACGGGGTCGTACCACGTGGTATCCGGACGGTAATGGGAAACCGTTCTGCTCTGGTTCAGACTCCGGCAGGCCTGATGGACACTGAGTCCAAATGTCGTTATCTGATGAGTAACAAGCTCACGCTTACAGGCTGGTTTTAAAGCTTTTTTCGATAATGTCTTTCAATGCCGGTTCTCTAGGCTAAGGTCGGCAAGCATCTGTTTTGGACGTCGGTTCTCGTCCTCAAGATCCTCGTTCTTTTTAATATCAGGTGACTCTATGCATCGTATCTGGGCTTCCAGTTCATGGAATGGAGTACCCCCTCCTTTTGCGGTTAACTGTACGAAATGCACTCACTCAGCAGGGGAATCACAATGAATATCGTATTCCTGGGTATTGATCTGGATAAAAATATCTTTCAGCTCTGCGGGTTAAATTAGGTCGGTAATCCGGTTTATTCAAAACGTATTGGCCGAAAAGAATTACTCCAAATAGTGGCGAATATTCCGGCCTTCCTAATTGATGTAGGGCATCCACATGGGAATTTTACTGGCAGAGTGAATTTAAAAAACTGGGGCATAACGTAAAGGTCCTCAACCCACAGTATGTAACTCCCTTTGTCTGTGGGCAAAAAATGACGGTAATGATGCACAGGCCATCGCAGTGCTTCTGATGTAACCGACAATGCTGTTCATGCCTCCAAAAAGCTCGGAACAACAGGATATCTACGCTTTGCACCGGGCAAGGCAGCATATTGTTAATGTGACCGTTTGTCAAATCAGGGGACTGTTGCTTGATTGGGGAATAACTATCGGCGCGGTAGTTTCAAGAGATCGTCGTGCTATGTCAACGCCAAGATTATTGGCCGTTTTGGGGATGCGGACGATTTCCTGGACTTCTTTATTATTCCAGCCTACATTGTTGGCGGTACATTTCAGGGCTGTCTTCACCCAGCGATAATTTTATACGCCGCTCGTTATACCCTCTGATGTAAGCATCCACATGCTGCATGAACTTTTCCGGCATGATGCCCGACCATTTACGCCCATAATACATTTCCGTTTTCAGTCTGCCGAAAAAGCCTTCGCATGCGGCATCATCCTTACGGGACATTGAGTGAATAAGACCTGCGGCATTAACTCTTTCCAGCCAGCCTGGCCAGCGATAATGCCCACCTCTGCCACTGTGTATCATCGGTCGTTCGCCAGCATTTAACGTTTTGACAGCGTTATCCAGCATAGCGTTAACCAGTTCTGCGTCGGGGCGTGTACTGAGAGACCAGCTCACAACTTTTCCATCGAAGCAGTCCACCACCTGTGACAGCCAGACTTTTCCTGCAGGAAGCTGGAACTCCGTTATATCTGTCAGCCATTTCTGATTAGGTTGGTCCTCCTTAAAATCTCTGGCGATAAGGTTATCCGGATCCGGTCCGATTTCTCCGCAATATGAGCTGTAGCGGCGACGACGGTTACGGCTGACGACAAGCTGTTCCTTCACCATAAGTCTGCTTACAACCTTTTCTGATAGCTGACCCCCTCATGCCTGAGCATCGCATGCAGGCGACGATAGCCATAACACTGGTAATTACTGTTAACTATATCTGTCAGCATCGTACGTATCGTGGCGTATTTATCACCGGCTTTCAGTGCAGCCCGGTGATAAAAATAACTGCTACGGGCAAGCCCCAGAACATGCAGTAATTCTGTCAGGGGATATGTTTGTCTCAGGGCATCAGCGATATTTGTTTTTTCTCTGTTGTTTAGGTGACTGATACTGATGCCCGGGTCTAATGAGATGGTCACCCCCACCCTGTGAGCGGTACGCTGACAGGGTGGGTTATTTTAGAGGGCACCATCATGTAAAACGTTGCGCTTATTGGTATCGATCTCGGTAAACATTCTTTCCATATTCATTGTCAAGATAAATCTGGCAATGCGCTTTTGCGTAAAAAGTTTACGCGTACGAAGCTGATGCAGTTTCTGGCAACATGTCCATCCTCAGTAGTTGTTATGGAAGCCTGCGCTGGTACGCATTTTATGGCCCGGCGTATCAGCGACATCGGTCATGAAGAAAAACTTATCTCTCCGTAATTCGTGCGTCCGTTTGTCAAAGGTAATAAGAATGATTTTATTGATGCAGAAGCCATATGCAAAGCGGCTTCACGACCATCAATGCGTTTTGTCCAGCCCAGAACAGAAACCCAGCAGGCAATGAGGGCATTACATCGGGTCAGAGAATCGCTCATCAGAGATAAGGTGAAAAAAAACAACCAGATCCACGGTTTCTTGCTGGAATTTGGAATCAGACTGCCGACAGGGGATGCCGCAATAAAATGGTTATCTCTGGCGTTAGCTGAACACGAAATACCTGAATATCTGAGTCGCTTGCTGATGAAATTACATGCTCACTATCTTTATCGTATTGAGCAAATAACAGAACTGGAATCAGAGTTAAACCAGTCAATCAAAGCTGACGCTACTGTGCAACGAATCATGACAATCCCCGGTGTTGGGCCGATGACGGCCAGCCTGCTATCATCCCAGCTTGGTGATGGTAAACAATTTTCGTGCAGTAGGGATTTTGCAGCATCCACAGGACTTGTTCCCCGACAATACAGTACCGGTGGTAAATCAATGCTGCTGGGGATCAGCAAACGAGTCGGTTACTTGTTCTGTACGCCCGCTCGTTCATGATGCGGCTGGAGCATCAATAGGGCAGAGTTGCTGAATGGGTTCAAAAGCAACTCGACAATAAGCATTCAAATATTGTCGCCTGCGCTCTGGCAAATAAACTGGCCCGAATAGCCTGGGCAATCACTGCTCTGCACAAAGAATATCAGGCCTGATATAGATACTGACAAAACTCAATTAGCTTATTTTAAAAAATAAGATACAAGTTACCTGTCTGGTTTTGCGAAGACTGATTATTGATGACATGAACGGCAAATAGACCTGATTAAAAACCTGACAGAAAAAATGGCTCACTGAAGCCGAGGGTCTTTTTAGGATTATCAGGTGCGGAACTCATCGAGGCGCGGGTCTCCTTGTCCACAGAGACGCCGGATAGATTTAAGCAAGCCCACCATTAATCAAAAATCAGTGTAGCAAAAACGGGGGTGACCATAGATTTTTTATGATTTTCTCCGCTTTTTTCAGAATATCCAGTTCCATCTGCCGGCGGCGTATTTCCTGATTCAGTCGGGCGACTTCCTCCCGCAACGCATCGCGTTCTGCCTCCAGGGAAGGTTCGTTATGTTTACGCATAGTCTGGTAAGCACTGTTGCCGATAATTTCATCTTTCCATTTATACAATACGGCACGACTGACACCAATACGCCTAGAGATTTCACTGGCTGATATTTGTCGTGTACAGAATGCCATGACAGCCTGACGTTTGACTTCTGGTTCAAAGGGCGCAACCGGACTGGTCTTACTGGTAAATATACGTCGTCTGCCGGGGTAACGTTCATTAACCCAGCGAGCGAGCACATCGGTACAGGGATAACCCAGAGTTCTACTGGTAAACGCTAGGCAGCAGCCGTGGTTAAGATAATGTTCAACGGCAACTTGTTTTTGCTCATCTGTGTAACGGGGCTTATGGCGAATGGATTCTTTTGCTCCGCCACCTGATTCCTATGAACGGATCCAACGCCGCAGATTTCTTTTCGAAGGGTAGCCCAGTTCGCGTACGACGGGAGCCAGCTTCTTACCATTGACTAGTCTTGGTATAAGTTGACACTTTTCTGTCTGTAAAACGCCTGATGAACGTCATAGGGCGTTTTGTATTTCAGAGCCAGGTGTGGCCGCTCATGGTTATAAATTGCCACGGACTCTTGGACCATTTCCCGGGCCTGAGCCAGGTCTGCAGGACGCGAGAGTAAAAACTCATTTTTCAGGGTACCATTTATTCACTCAGCCAATGCTGGTAGCAGTCATAACCATCAGTCATTGAACAGGTTATTTCATTTCTTTCATGAACTGACTGATAGAGCGCTGAACAGTATTGCAGCCCCTGCCAGAATGATGCACCAGGGGACTCGTCGTTTTTCTCAGCTTCAGCACCTGTCTGAACGCTTTTACCACATTTTCTGTCTGCAGGTTTTCCCCAACATGGTAGCCCATAATTTTTCTGGAGCAGGCATCGGTGACCAGACTCAGATAGGCCGAACTATTGCGCAGTGGAAGGTAAGTAATATCGGCGACCCGGACCTGTTCTGGTTCAAGAGCAGTAACCTGTTCAGGGCCTGGTTTAAGCAGGTTTGGATGTCGGTAGAAGCGATGATGGCTGTTGGTAGTTTTGTGATATGACCGTTTTACTGGCACCAGGAGTCGGTATTCATCGGGCAGGTTAAACAGGCGGTCTCGCCCGATATTCAGCCTTTTATCGGCCTGAGTGTTCAGCAGATAGTGCAGCTTACGCGCACCGATTCGGGGCTGACGACATCTGACACGGGCAACAAAATCAAGAACCTGAGCATGATGTTCCTGCCGTTTTCTGCGCCTTGCATTGTCCTGATACCATGCCTGTCTGCTGTGTCCCAGGAACAGACTGCACGCGTCACAGTTATTTTGGGGACCGGACTTTGCGCGAGGACTTGCCGGGCCGCTTTTTACGATACTCACCCCGTAATCATTTTTCAGGACATTGATAACTGACTCAAAAAACGTAGCTTTCTGGTTCGCCAGCTCAAGCTACGTTTCAAGTTCCCTGATTCTTTGCTCGGGTGTGAGCGGGATAGTTGTCTGAGTCACAGGCAGTTTCCTCTTCACCAGCTCAGGAAGTCCAGGATATTTACGTAACCAGACAAGAACGGTGGAGCGCCCCTGAATGCCATACCGCTGCTGGGCCTGTTTATAAGTCATCTCGCCTTTTTCAACCTGCTCAACAACAGCTATTTTAAAGGATAGAGGATAATCACGTTGGGTGCGTTTGAGCTAAGTCATCATTACGTTCTCCGGATTTAAGTAGGAACGTGTCAACGCTATTCAGGACGGGTCACATATTTGAAATAAAGCTCAATGGCGCGGATTTTTTCTTCTTCAGTAAACATGTTTCATCTCCTGAGAGTCCAGGAAATCGTCCGCATCCCCATTACTGTCTTATATCATTGGCGCTGACAGCTATTCTGCTGAGCCTTGAGGATGCATAAACGGGTTAAGAGCTTGTATGTGCAGAACGATAGCGGAACTAAATAGCTGCGCGGAATAGTAGATCACTTTGAGGGAGCTCAGCCTGGATTGTGCGATCTGATCAATCGCCAAATCAAAACAAATCACCAACCGGACTGAGCAATGCCGATCATAGCACCAATTTCCCGTGACGAACGACGCCTGATGCAGAAAGCCATCCATAAAACACACGATAAAAATTATGCCCGCAGACTGACTGCCATGCTGATGCTGCACCGGGGCTACCGTGTCAGCGACGTTGCCAGAACGCTCTGCTGCGCCCGTTCCTCTGTTGGATGTTGGATTAACTGGTTCACGCAGTCGGGTGTTGAGGGACTGAAATCATTACCTGCCGGGCGAGCCCGTCTCTGGTCGTTTGAGCATATCTGCACACTGTTACGTGAGCTGGTAAAACATTCTCCCGGCGACTTTGGCTACCAGCGTTCACGCTGGAGTACAGAACTGCTGGCAATAAAAATCAATGAGATAACCGATTGCCAGTTAAATGCCGGAACCGTTCGCCGCTGGTTGCCGTCTGCGGGGATTGTGTGGCGAAGGGCTGCGCCAACTCTGCGTATCCGTGACCCGCATAAAGATGAAAAGATGGCAGCAATCCATAAAGCACTGGACGAATGCAGCACAGAGCATCCGGTCTTTTATGAAGATGAAGTGGATATCCATCTTAATCCCAAAATCGGTGCGGACTGGCAACTGCGCGGACAGCAAAAACGGGTGGTCACGCCGGGACAGAATGAAAAATATGATCTGGCCGGAGCGCTGCACAGCGGGACAGGTAAAGTCAGCTATGTGGGCGGCAACAGCAAAAGTTCGGCGCTGTTCATCAGCCTGCTGAAGCGGCTTAAAGCGACATACCTTCGGGTGAAAACCATCACACTGATCGTGGACAACTACATTATCCACAAAAGCCGGGAAACACAGCGCTGGTTGAAGGAGAACCCGAAGTTCAGGGTCATTTATCAGCCGGTTTACTTGCCATGGGTGAATCATGTTGAACGGCTATGGCAGGCACTTCACGACACAATAACGCGTAATCATCAGTGCCGCTCAATGTGGCAACTGTTGAAAAAAATTCGCCATTTTATGGAAACCATCAGCCCGTTCCCCGGAGGCAAACATGGGCTGGCAAAAGTGTAGTGGTATTAGGCGCAGCTATTTAGATGATCTCTTTAACGATCTCGGTCGTAGTATAAACTTTTTTGATAAATAAATAGAGACCTGTCCAGGCAATCTGAATGCTGTCAGCGTATTGCAAAAGCTAAAGGCATTGGTCCTGAAATTGTCACGAGCGTTGTTGCTGTTATTATTGGCAAAGGCACTGAATTTAAGAATGATCGTCACTGTGCTGCATGGCTTGGTCTGCTTCCATGCCTGCACTAGAGTTGCTGCAGGTAAGTTCTCATGAATATAACGAAAAAAGGCGACAAGCATCTGCAAACACTTTTTATTCATGGCGTCCGTGCTGTCGTTAGAGTTGCTACGAATAATAATGATGTATACCTAAATCAGTGGGTTAAGCAGTTAAAGGAGAGTCGCGAATTTAATAAAACTACTGTGGAGATTGCTAACAAATACGCGAGAATAATCTGGTCGATGCTGATAAATGATACAGAATATCAGGCAGTGTGAAGTTAATCTCTTTCAGCAAAAGTTGCAGCGTACTGAGAAATGGTGACGGGTTGCACCTGCACAATCGGAACCTGATTTTTGTACTGGCCTCAGAGGTCGTCCAGTTGTAGAGGCGATTGTGTGTGGATTCCCTATTTGGGCACAGGTTTTCCTGATGCCGGATAGATGTAAGCAACAATCCAAAACCAGAATCAGTGCTTGCAAAACTGAGGTAGTCAATAGATGTAGTAAGTGGCTTCAGAAATACCGGCTTCCCGACAAACATCTTTAATTGTTCGTCCGGTTTCAACCGATTTAATTACAGCGATGATCTAATACTCAGTAATACGGGCTTTACGCATAGCGATTTTCTTCGTTATCAGATTGATTATTCCGGATGATCTCTAAATATGAATGGAGCGATTATGCGGGATACTTACAGATGGCTCTCACTTAATGAGAGTCTTCTTTCAAACAACAAAAACAGTAAATTGGGTAGAATGGGGAACTTAACTGCATCGTTAATTAATATATGGATGCGCTGTTGTAAAATATAGATGTATCGGGGATAATAATACTTTACTCTGTTTCCAGCGAGTATGTTTGGTTTGCTGGACAAAGCGCCTCATAAAGTCAGAGGCGCTCAAAGTAGAAATATACTTCAGAGGGAATGTATCATAATGTACTAGTGGTTCTTTGATGGTATATCAAAAATGTTTGTGTGAACTGTATAACAGCCCTCCAGTAGTGATGCTAGCCATTTGAAAGATTTCTGCTGTTCTGAAGACCATCTGGAATTATTTGATTCAAAATGAATGAATGCCAGTATTTGTATCATCTGTTCCTTAGGAAGCGATGAAGCCAGATATGAAAATGCAACCGTGAGAGCATTCATGTCGTCTCGAAGCATTGACATGTACTCGAGTAATTCCTGCAGAGTAATTGTTCTATTGTCCATAAAACTCCTCATTATTAATTATATTCACCTGTCTGATGTACGAAATATCCGATAGTGTATGATTAACATATCCAAGGACAAGAAACTGATAAAGATTGGATAAATACCCATAGTGCAAAAATCCGATATGGATCGTCAACGATTGCTATCCGTTACTTTCCCCTAGAGAAAAGAACGTCCTCAACTGAAATTCGGGGTATAGTAGAACCTTATGTAATATTTTGTAATTTTTTGCTTTTTTATGTAAAAACCAAAAGCAAATCATTCTCATTATCTCTTGCGTTTGTTTATCTTCTCTCTGATTAATATAATCGGAGAGAAGATATGCGAGTAACCACTCTGGCTTCAGTAGCCATCCCTTGTCTCGGGTTTTCAGTCAGCAGTATGGCTGCGGAAGATGTGATGGTAGTCACGGCGTCTGGCTATGAAAAAAAATTAACCAGTGCAGCTGCGAGTGTTTCAGTGATCAGCCAGGAGGATTTGAGATCCAGCCAGTATCATGATCTGGGGGAGGCACTGAGATCCGTAGAGGGGGTGGATGTTGAAAGCGGTACGGGTAAAACAGGTGGGCTGGAAATCAGCATCCGCGGAATGCCTGCCAGTTATACGCTGATACTGATCGATGGTGTCCGTCAGGGCGGGAGCAGTGACGTAACCCCAAACGGTTATGCTGCCATGAATACGGGTTTTATGCCACCTCTGGCCGCCATCGAACGTATTGAGATTATCAGGGGCCCCATGTCCACTCTGTACGGCTCTGATGCCATGGGGGGCGTGGTGAATATCATCACCAAAAAGAATGCAGACAAATGGCGCTCTTCGGTTAATGCCGGGCTGAACCTGCAGGAAAGTAACAAATGGGGGAACAGCAGCCAGTTTAATTTCTGGAGCAGCGGTCCCCTTGTGGATGATTCACTCAGCCTTCAGGTACGTGGCAGCACACAGCAGCGTCAGGGCTCATCGGTCACATCACTGAGCGACACCTCAGCTACGCGTATCCCTTATCCCACGGAATCACAGAATTATAATGCAGGTGGTCGTCTTGACTGGAAAGCGACGGACAAGGATGTACTCTGGATTGATATGGATATCGCCCGGCAGCGTTATGATAACCGAGATGGCCAGCTGGGCAGTCTGACGGGCGGTTATGATCGCACCCTGCGCTATGAGCGTAATAAAATTTCAGCAGGCTATGATCATACATTCACCTTCGGAGCCTGGAAGTCATCCCTGAACTGGAATGAGACGGAAAATAAAGGCCGTCAGCTTGTACGTAGCGTACTGCAGCGTGATAAATGGGGGCTTGCCGGCCAGCCGAGGGAGCTTAAGGAGTCGAATCTTATCCTGAGCTCATTACTGTTTGCACCTCTGGGGGAATCACACAAGGTTACCGTCGGTGGTGAGTATCAGAACTCCTCCATGAAAGACGGGGTTGTTCTCGCCAGTACTGGTGAAACCTTCCGTCAGAAAAGCTGGTCGGCATTTGTTGAGGATGAGTGGTATATCACGGATGCATTTGCACTGACTGCGGGTAGCCGCTATGAACGCTATGAGGTGTTCGGAGGACACTTCAGTCCCCGGGCATATATGGTCTGGGATGTGACTGATGCGTGGACGCTGAAAGGTGGGGTGACCACGGGATATAAGGCGCCCAGCATGGGGCAGTTACATAAGGGGATCAGCGGTGTGTCCGGTCAGGGGCGTACGAATCTTCTCGGTAACCCGGACCTGAAGCCGGAGGAGAGTGTCAGTTATGAAGCGGGCGTGTATTACGATAATCATGCCGGTCTGAACGCCAATATCACGGGCTTTATGACAGAATTCTCCAACAAGATCGTATCTTATTCCATTGATGATAATACCCGCAGCTACACAAACAGCGGAAAGGCTAGGACTCAGGGCGTGGAATTTGCCGGCACACTGCCTCTGTTGTCAGAGGATGTGACTCTGTCTCTGAATTATACCTGGACGCAGAGTGAACAACGGGATGGGGATAATAAAGGTGCACCACTGAGTTACACCCCTGAGCATATGGTGAATGCGAAACTGAACTGGCAGATTACTGAAGAGGTGACATCATGGCTGGGTGCCCGTTACCGCGGGAAAACGCCACGTTTCACCCAGAATTATTCGTCACTCTCAGCTGTACAGAAGAAAGTGTATGATGAGAAAGGTGAATATCTGAAAGCCTGGACGGTACTGGATGCGGGCATGTCGTGGAAAGTGACGGATGCACTGATGCTGAATGCAGCGGTGAATAATGTGCTTAACAAGGATTACAGTGACGTAAGTCTGTATCGTGCCGGCAGTGGTACGCTTTATGCGGGTGATTACTTCCAGACGGGGGCATCGACAACGGGTTATGTGATACCTGAGAGAAATTACTGGATGTCGCTGAACTATCAGTTCTGATAACAACAAACCCGATATAACGCATTATAATACGTAAAGATGCTGCCTCTGTCACCTGAGGGCAGTGGCAGCAACACACGATGCAGGTGTTTGATCACCAGTGACCCGCCGTTTACTCCTTTAGTATGGCATACTTCTGTTGTCACCTGTGACCAGGCGCGCGACTCTGTAAACATCCGGATGTATGCGTTCTTCTGACAGTTAATATTACCGGCAGGTAGTTGACGATGTGTGGGCTTGTGACCGCATCCGGGTAATAAAGAAATAATCCGCCAGCGGCTTTTATTCTTATGGGCAGTAATTAAATACATCGCCATGTGGGTAAATATAAGTGACGGAATGAGAGTAACAAGTGATGCTGGAATTAAGATTTTGCTTTTTGCAGTGATAGCCAGAGCCTTTTACAGAAATGTGGTATGAGGTGCATTTTTTACGCTCACATTATTGTTTTATTATCGGCGTCAACCAGTGATCAGGAGGTGCAACATGCGTATATGTGTTTTTGGTTACAAAACATGTCCTTCAATACACCGGATCATGCATCATGCGACAAATCTCCGGGATGAAACAGGGGCAGATGTCCTCTTTATTGATGCTGAGAAACATGGTATCAGTCTGAAGGTAATGTCTGAGCGTGCTGGATGTGCAGTTGAAAAATTCCCCTGTGTTTTTGTTGATGACGTCTATCTCGAACCACTGCCACCGGTGCCGGGACAACCTCATTATACTTATTGTTGAAAATCACCACTTGGTATGAATCAGTTCCCCGGCTTTGTGAAAGGCCGGGTATAATCACAGACTGTCTGTTATGCTTGGCAGATACACTTCCCCGGATCCCACCGTAATTTTTTAATCCCGTTTTTAATTTATTGCTGATAAATGAGCGCTTTCTTCGCACGCTGTCAGTCAGATAATATCTGACTGAGGTGTACGATGTACCGGATTTTCTGTTCCCTGTTTTTCCTGCCGCTGGCAGCGTCTGCCGGCACAACAATTTATACCGATTCTCAGCATCTTCCCGTTAATCCTCCTGATGGTGTCAGGGTGGTTCTGCTGGATGCGCCTGAGCAGCTTCAGAGCCGCTTTTGGGGCCTGTTGCCTGCTGATGCGGGTGAGGCTGAATCGGTGGTCAGGGTACGTATGAAGTCTCCCGAATGGCAGACGATGCAGGCGGAACTGGCCGGTCATTACCGCGATGTGGCACATGCCTAGTCGCTGGGCGTGAAGAAATACCCTGCCGTGGTGTTTGATGACAGTGAGGTGGTTTACGGCACCATGGATGTGGTGATGGCCGGGAAAATCCGTGCTGAGGGAGGAGTGCAGCCATGATGTCCCTGAAATGTCGTCTGCGTACCGGCGTGCTGTTACTGAGTGTGGCATCACTGCCCCTGGCGTCTGTATCACTGAACACCGCCAGCATTATCGCCAGTACTGCGGCACCGGACTATATCAGCTGGCGTGTCAGCGGGATTTGTTACTGGCTTTACTGCAGCGCGTCTGGCTGTACGGTCAGAATTTCCGTGAAGGTGACACATTTCATCCCGGAAGTGGTTATTTCCACCTATACGGCACCGGGTGGTAATCCCTGGAAAGAGATGTCGCTGGTCAGCCGGACCGCAGGTGGCCCGGAGAATGCCATCACTGACGGCCTGTCCGGGCTGAGTGCCGGCGGGGGAAATCCGGCGGATATGAAAATACAGGGGAAGCGCCGTTCAGCAATTCGTTTCAAATACGCAGATGCGCTGGGTCATCCGGCCACACAGCTTATCGGCGGGATGGTACCCGGATTCAGCTGTGATTCACCGGTGACACCGGCCATGGCCTATTTCCTCAGTACCCTGGACAGCATCGTCTAGCGAACGGGATTACCTGAATCCCTGTATCCAGAGGCACAGGTTCCCGGCAAACGCGAGATTGGCAGCTAGGCCGATAAAAACATGTGGGGGAGCGTTTATCACCGGAGTGGTTTTGTGATGCAGAGCGATGATGACCGGGCCGCGGCGGTGGGGGCTCAGCGGGTGGCCGACATTATCACGCGGATGGGGGAGTCGCATGTCTACAGGGAGGTTAAGGGCGTGAAACGTGACGGCTACTGGCCCCCGGAGGCGGTGGAGGAAAACACCGGCACCCGCAATCACAAATGGCAGCGACTGACGCCGTCAGTGTCGCGTTCCTGTGCCGTTTTCCCGGATGGTGAACACCAGGCGGCGGAGAACGGTAATGCAGCCTTTGCACTGTGGCAGCCTTACAGCTGCTTCGAAAAGCGCGGGCAGCGATTCCTTGGCAGTACGAATTTTTAAGGAACCATGATGATGAAGATGAAAACAGGTATGGTGGCACTGAGTGTGATGCTGTACTGCAGTATTCCGGCGATGGCTGATCTTCTTTCCCTGCCGAAACTGAATGACAGCACGTTCGGTTACGGGAAATCCGTGGATGGCGCCGTATCCGACAAACTGTTCTATACGCTGGGTGGCGGCTCGGTGATCTCACAGTTGGCCACGCGCAGCAACATGCAGAAGCTGGGTATGGACCTGGGCTGGAGCAGCGATCTGATGTGCGGCAACTTTGACCTGAAGACCACGGTGGGTAATCATCTTAACGGATTGACCGACGGCTTTAAAAATCTGATGGGGGATGTGATTTAGGGGGCGACCGGCGCCGCTGCCAGTCTGCCGGCGATGGTGATACAGCGTGCCAACCCCGGCCTGTACGACATGATCACCAGCGGTGTGCTGCAGGCGAATGTGGCTTTCGACAAGGCGTAACTGAACTGCCAGAACATGGCAAAACGGATGATGGACTTTTCTGATCGCAGCAAATGGACGCAGGCCAGCGATGCTGGAAGAGTACAAGAAGGTGGTGAACAGCGGTGACGGTGATGCGGTGAAAGGGGACGAGGCCGGACGTCAGGCCACCGGGAAGGAAGGTAAGAAATGGATTGGCGGGCAGCAGCGCGGCGGGGCAGGTCAGCCCGCCATCCGGCCGGTGCATGATCTGACAGCGGCTGGGTTTAACATGATGAACAGTCTGCCCGTGACCAGTACGGGAGGTTACGATAAAGCCGACAGTGCAGGATGTGATGTTAGGAGCGATAGAAAAACGCTTTGGCGATAAAGGACCGGAACGAGCAATCCAGTGGCGGACGGATAACGGTTCGGCTTATACGGCTCATGAAACACGGCAATTCGCCAGAGAGTTGAATCTGGAGCCCTGCACGACGGCAGTCAGTAGCCCTCAGAGCAATAGAATGGCAGAAAGGTTCGTGAAAACGTGAATGAAGACTACATCGCGTTCATGCCGAAACTGAATGTAATAACGGCATTGCATAACCTTGCAGAGGCGTTCGAGCATTACAATGAAAACCATCCGCATAGTGCGTTAGGTTATCTCTCACCACGGGAATATCGACGTCAGCGGATAACGTTAACTTAAGATACAATAGCAGTCTGATATTGAGGGGGCAAGAACATCCGAACCACACCAGCCTGTGACTTATACCCTGTCTCTACGACCCAGAGAGTATTATTCTTAATAATCTCATAATATATACACAATAGGAAGTATCTATTAACAAAATAGAGAACATCGTTTTTACTATCAAATAGTTGCACTGTATTAATATGATTAAACTTTAAAAAAGTTTCAGGCTGATCAGGAGGAGTTATGAAAAAAATAAATATTTTAATTCTGTGTCTGTTTTCTGGAGCGTCGTGGGCAAGTGACGTAGATAATGTTAAGTGTATTCGGGTAGATAGTAAAGACATTGAAAGGTTATTCGATCGCTGGAATGAATCATTAAAAACAGGTGATGCCAAGAAGGTTGCTGATAACTATTTAAGTGATGCGATCTTACTGCCCACAGTATCAAAAAAAATTAGGATTACAGATGCAGAAAGAGTTGACTATTTTGAGCATTTTTTGAAAAAAAAACCTGTTGGAGAAATAAACTTCAGAACTATTCGCATTGGATGCAATATGGCTCTTGATACAGGGAATTACACGTTTACTTTTGAAGATAAAAAACAAGTTTCAGCACGCTATAGTTTCGCTTATGAGTGGGATGGAAAGGATTGGAAAATATCATCCCATCATTCATCTGTAGTGCCAACAACATAATATATTGAGCCTGTTTACCATTCTCTGTTAATGCCTTCTCTTAAAAGTGACCGTCCAAGCGGTCACTGATTACCCATTCTTAATTCAGTGCAGGATTAAAATATATGTGCAAAATAATTTAATTCAGACAGCTTTTTATTTCACTATGGCTATCCCAGATATCGACGACGGATGAAAAGTGGCTCTTACGCAACCTGGATGGAGATTTTCATGCCAGTGGACTCATGACCCTCTGTCTGAGTAGTTCAAATCCGGCTCGACCATACATCTGGCCTTTCAGCATTTTTAGTCTATTTACATGACTTTCGACAACCCCCATTATTCCAGCGACTGCTGATTGCCTCACATATAGCCGCAGCATCAGCTGCCATCCTTGCAGCCACGCGCCGAAGTTACCACTTTCTCGTTGCTCTTTTAACCACTCCCTCCATGGGGCCAGAAGTCCTCGCTCTGGAGGCCGGGTTGACATTTCAGGGAATGTTCCTGAACACACCCAGAGACTGACTGTCACACGTGATAAGCCTGTAATACGGGATACGGCCTGATTGTATCCAATCTGGAAGAAAAGTTTCATGATTTTATGGGCGTTATCCTTATGGTGCTGGGCGACGAGAGTAATACTTCACGCCGGTTTTGTCGGATAATCCA
>NZ_JBJQJO010000038.1:0-23204 GCF_046487395.1 Escherichia sp. WS1450 | reverse complement strand
CGGTCGAACTCCGCCTTCGCAAAATAAGCGGAAGCCTGGCGAAGGATATCGTTACTGCGGCGCAGTTCACGATTTTCACGTTCCAGCTCTTTCAGACGCTGACGTTCAGCGGTGGTGAGCCCGCCATCACCGCCTCCGGTATCCCGCTCATGCTGGCGCACCCAGACACGCAGAGTCTCCGGTGTACAGCCAATCTTTGGGGCAATGGAACAAATTGCCGCCCACTGTGAGTCATATTCGCCCTGACTTTCCAGAACCATACGAATCGCCCTCTGACGGACTTCGGGGGAAAAACGAGTATTTTTAGTCATTCTGTTTACCTCTTTCTCAGGGAGTTTAGTCTCCAGGATTCCCGGGGCGGTTCAGAATAACGGAAGCCGCGTGTATGGCTCATGCCCGGAGAAAAATCCACGATGTGCATGCAAGAGCGCCCACCGACATCACCACGGAAGCCCTGCAGCGTATCGGTGAACTGTATGCCATCGAGGCAGAGGTCCGGGGCTGTTCAGCAGAACAGCGTCTGGCGGCAAGAAAAACCAGAGCCGCGCCACTGATGCAGTCACTGTATGACTGGATACAGCAACAGATGAAAACACTGTCGCGTCACTCAGATACGGCAAAAGCGTTCGCATACCTGCTGAAACAGTGGGATGCACTGAACGTGTACTGCAGTAATGGCTGGGTGGAAATCGACAACAACATCGCAGAGAACGCCTTACGGGGAGTGGCCGTAGGCCGGAAAAACTGGATGTTCGCGGGTTCCGACAGCGGTGGTGAACATGCGGCGGTGTTGTACTCGCTGATCGGCACATGCCGTCTGAACAATGTGGAGCCAGAAAAGTGGCTGCGCTACGTCATTGAACATATCCAGGACTGGCCGGCAAACCGGGTACGCGATCTGTTGCCCTGGAAAGTTGATCTGAGCTCTCAGTAAATATCAATACGGTTCTGACGAGCCGCTTACGGCCGTTATCAACGGCGCCCGGAAAAGTCAGGCTTGTAGGTGTATCGGTATTTCTATTCGGACACTTCAGCGCTGGACTAATGGCAACGTCATCACCACGGACCGAAGATCCGATACTGTAAACAGATCTCCCCGAAATAAGCTGTCAGAAGCGGAAAGATTGCGGATACTGGAGTTGTGCAACTCTCCAGAGTTTGCATCCTTACCTCCAAATGTGATCGTACCAACTCTGGCAGACAGGGGTATTTATATTGCTTCTGAATCAAGCTTTTATCGTGTACTGAAATCAGCCAACCAGTTGAAGAAACGCTCCCGTGAATGTCAGTATAAACGGCCTGATGTACTCAGGGCCGTTGCACCGAATCAAGTCTGGAGTTGGGACATCAGCTATTTGCCGTCCTGGGTCAGAGGTCAGCATTTTTACCTCTATATGATCGTCGATATTTACAGTCGCAAGATTATTGCTGCAGAGGTATTTGCCAGCGAATCTGGAAAACATGCAGCAGAACTACTCCAGCGGGCAGTATGGAATGAAAAATGTTCATCCAACAATCTGGTACTCCATTCTGATAATGGTGGTCCCATGCGCAGTTACACGTTGTTGGCGAAAATGTATGCGCTTGGTGTGCTAAGTTCTTATTCCCGGCCAAGAGTCAGCAATGATAATCCTTACTCAGAATCTTTGTTCCGGACTCTCAAATATTGTCCCTGGTGGCCTGAGAACGGTTTTCGCACTATTAATGATGCCAGAGTATGGGTAAACCGTTTTGTAAACTGGTACAACTTTGAACATAAGCACAGCGGGATCAAATACGTCACGCCAGCCGAGCGTCATCAAGGTAATGATATGAAAATACTGGCGGCCAGAAAAGCAGTATACCAGCTAGCACGCGAACAGCATCCTGAACGTTGGGGAAAGCATCTACGTAACTGGGACTACATATCAGAAGTTTACCTGAATCCAGAAAAAGAGGCTGCATAACGTAATTTTATTACAAAAGGCGACAACTACCTTGAAAAACGCCGCCAAACTGCGATCGATTCAGATGCCATTTTGCACCATCAACACAGTATATCCGAAGGCCCGCATCCAGTTATGCGTCGTGCATATGGTGCGCAACAGCCTGCGCTTCGTGTCATGGAAGGACTACAAGGCCGTCACTCGCGACCTGAAAGCGATTTATCAAGCTCCCACGGAAGAGGCAGGTCAGCAGGCACTGGAAGCGTTCGCTGCGGCCTGGGACAGTCGCTATCCTCAGATAAGCCGAAGCTGGCAGGCTAACTGGCCGAATCTTGCCACGTTCTTCGCTTATCCAACGGACATCCGCAAAGTGATCTATACGACGAATGCCATCGAGTCGCTAAACAGCGTGATCCGCCATGCGATCAAAAAGCGTAAAGTGTTCCCGACAGACGACTCGGTGAAAAAAGTGGTGTGGCTGGCAATCCAGTCTGCGTCCCAGAAATGGACGATGCCGTTGAAGGACTGGCGAATGGCAATGAGCCGCTTTATTATCGAGTTCGGTGACCGCCTGGACGGTCACTTCTGAGAAAAGGCATTTACACAGAATCCTAAACAGGCTCCCGTCACGATACCCGGTATCAATCAATGAAGTCCATTTAATTGATGACGTCGAAGTTATGGCATGTGTGACGATGCTGAGAAAGCGCCCTTTTTCAGGTGTTTTTTTAATCTTTTTGGGGTTTAAATTCCTATTGATGAACAACGCTTTCATTTACGGGACAATGACCGGCAACGCTCCCGGTACACCGGGAGCGTTAGTGTTCAGAACCAGGTTTCCATCTGAACGCCAAAATTCCATTCCCCGCCTGCATTAAACCCGCTACCGCCGAAAGCATCATCACTGGCGTAGTTATCCAGTCTGCTGCTCCAGTCCATCCAGGTGGCGAACAGACGCAGTTCCGGACGGCTGAAGAAGTCCCCCAGACCTCCTGCCTTGAGGGTGGGCGCAAACGTCAGCTTGTAAAAACTGCCGTTAACAGCATTGCGGTCCTTATACCCTTCAGGTTTCAGATCCATGTACTGGTAAGTGCCCTCAAACGCCAGCGCAAAATTCTGCGTCACCTCCTTAATCAAGCGGGTGTTCAGGGTCACCCATTCATAACTGTCTCCACGGGCATAGCGATCCTTACTGCCCTGCGCCATGACTGACGGGGCGATATGCCAGCCGTTTCCGAGCGGGGTGGTACCATATGCAGCAAGACGCCAAGTATCCGCATCACTGCGTAGTGCACCGTCAGAGCCAATCCCCTTCACTTCCGCCCCCAGACCATGCCCGTACAGAAGTGCTATTTTCGCCGTTCCCTCACGTAATCCCCAGAAACTGTCATTATGAAGTCCGGCCAACACATGCACACCGTGGCTGGCGGCACTGGCATGGATAAGGTCGCCATTATTGTCCCTGCGGTCATCATTATCCTTTGCCCGCATACCGCTGACCATAAGCTGGAACGGCCCGGCAAAGTGGTTCATGGTAAGGATATAGTTCTGGACGTTGTTATCGATATCCTCCATCTCCCCGAAATTGCGTCCATACAGGGAGAAGTTACTGCGCAGAGTGTCGTTCCATTTCACGTCATAGATACCGCCCCCGGTTCCGCCGAGGAAAACCACGTCCGAGTCCAGCCAGTGGATATCAAAGTTGTCACGATCGAAACGTTTACCCGCCCATACCGTACTGTGCTTCAGCGGCCCGGTGAAGTCCGGCAGATTTCCCAGTTCAGCCACCACCTGGCGGACGTTAAGGTCACTGGAGTTCGCCGACCAGTCGTTATAGGTTTTCTGACCATCCGCCAGCATCACCTTAAACCGGGTGGTGGCCCCGCTTTCGAGCGTCTTTTTGTGCTCAAACACGGTTTCCACATAAGTGTCTCCCTCATTCCCGAGGCGCCCGACCGAGCCACCGGTCTCTCCGGCAGGCGTCAGATACGGACCACTTTTGCTGCCGGATGCGGCATCGTTCATCAGCAGACCCGAGCGGGCATAACCGTGAAACTCAAAACCACTATTGTCCGCTTTCTTTTCCGGTGGTACGGATACGGTCTGTGGCACAACAGGTTGTGTCGCCGGGGTGGCGGCCAGTTGCTGCACCTGCTGTTCTGTAGCGGTTGCCCGTGATTCAGCCTTCTGAGCACGGGTTTCAGCATCCTGAAGCCGTTTTTCCAGGGCCGCCAGCCGGGCTTCAATACTGTCGGTATTCCCCGCCGCAAAGACCGGGGAACAGGCCAGCAGAATGGTACACGAGAGAAGGTGTTTTTTCATTTTTATATCCTTGTAAAAATAGAGGTATTGTTGACAGCTAAATCGATTTAGTCACCCGCAACAAAAATGACGTGCACAACGGTTACGGGCAGGAAACGGTCAGGGGTGTTTCAGTAAATCCTGGCGACGGGGTAACGCTGTCATGGCACCTTTTGCTGTCGTGGCAAGCGCACCACAGCGCTGGGCCTGTTCGATGACGGATGCGAGTGCCTGCTCACCGGAGGGCATCCCCTCTGCCGCCAGCGCTGCCAGCAGACCTGCCACGAAGGCGTCACCGGCACCGGTCGTGTCCACACTCACCACCGGTGTTGCCGGGAAGTACAGGTTTTTTCCCTGCCAGCGAGCCATCACGCCATCCTTTCCTTGGGTTACCAGCAGCAGCGCCAGGGGATAATGTGATGCCAGAACATCGGTTCCCTTCCGGACATCCTGTTCACCGCTGATAAAGAACAGTTCCTCTTCCGATACCTTTGCCACATCCGCCAGCATGAGCGCCCGGTGCAGACACTCACGCAGTTGCGATATGCTCTGCCACAGGTCAGTCCGGATGTTGGGGTCAAAGCTGACCCTGCCGCCAGCCTGCCGGATGTTCTCCATGGCCTGAAACGTGGCGCTGCGGCAGGGCTCTGCACTCAGGGCATTGGAGCAGGTATGCAGCCATTCACCGGCACGAAAGGGCGGTAAATCATCAGGGGTAAGGAAAAGGTCTGCCGAAGGGCGCACCATAAATGTGAAGGTTCGTTCACCACCCGGCACCAGCGACACCACCACTGTGGAAGTCCGGTACAGAGGGTCGGTATGCATATACGCCGTGTCCACACCCTCATCAGCCAGGGTTTTGCGCATAAAACGCCCGAAAGGGTCATCCCCCACACACCCGACAAACCCGCTCAGGCCCCCCAGTCGGGCCACGCCCACGGCAACATTGGCAGGCGCACCACCAGGGCACTGCAACAGCGTGCCCGGCTTCTCCGGTAATAAATCCACCACGGCATCACCGAGACCCCATACTTTTACTGTACTCATTCATACTCCATGATTTTCATCAGTCATATTCAGCGGATGACAGACAGCTCAAACATCGCCATATCCGTGGTTCCGGCTGGAATTGGATACCAACCCGCATTCCGGAGCAGGGCAGCGAGGGCAGACACATCGCCGGTCAGGGGATGCAGCAACCTCCCCTGATAATCAAATGCCGCCTCAAGACGTGAGCGGGAAAGATAAAAGCTGCCGGCATCCCCGTTCGGAACCACGACATTACGCCCCTCCCATTTCCGGTCGCTCAGTATCCGCCAGCACCAGCCCTGCTCCCTGATGGTTTCCAGGGCGAATGTCAGGCGGAACAGGTCAGTCTGTACCGACACATCACCAGAGCAGGCCTGCCACAGATACTCCAGCCTGCTGCGGATATCTTTCGCCCCGCTTTCACTCTGCAGGGCTCTGATATGTGCGGGGAAAACGGTGCTGTTTCAGTGCTGTGCTCCGCCAGCGGTTTAGAAACAGGTTTTCCTGGATTTTTGACGCAATCCGGCCATCCCGGCGGGCCAGATGCAGGGCTACCAGCCCGCACCAGGCCAGATGTGCGGCTTTCCCTGATACCAGCTGCCCGCTGGCGATATTGTCACTCATGGCGCTTACTGGCTGCTGATATCAAAAACCGGTGTTTCTCCGGCGATGACCGGGCCGGAGAACAGGGTTATCTCCTGGACACGGTCAGAGTCCGCCACAATCACCGGTGTCAGCGTGGACTGTGCTTTCTGCTGAAGTAACGCAAGGTCAAACCCGATGACGGGGTCACCGGTGCTGATCAGCTGGCCTTCCTGGGCAATACGCCGGAAACCCTCTCCCCTGAGGTCAACTGTGTTAATACCGAAGTGCACGAACAGTTCAGTGCCACTGTCGGTGCGGATGGAAAACGCGTGCTTTGTCTCCAGTATTTTACCGATAGTGCCGCTGACAGGAGCCATCAAGGTATCGCCGCCGGAAGGACGGATAGCAATACCATCCCCCACTATTTTCCCGGCAAACACAGCATCCGGAACCGTGTCCAGAGGGACAATTTCACCGGACAGCGGTGCCATCACGCGGGTGACTTCCGCCGGTTTCTCATTTTCACTTATCAGTTGTTTAATCCTGCCCAGTAATCCCATTGTGCTTTCCTTCATTACGGGTGAACCGAAAGTACTGCCGTCACCGACGGCAGTGGAATTATTTCAGGCCAGCGTCCACAGTGAGCCGTCCGTCAGCACAGCCTCGCCGTGAGCTGCATATAGCGACAACCGGCGGGTTCCGGGCTGCGGGTAAATACGGCTGGACAGGGTGGCATCGCCATCGTTAACGAACACTTCCACCGATGAACGGTCCAGGAAAACCCGTAGCGTCAGATATTCTGCGCCAGGCAGCGCGATACTGCGGTAACCGTCCAGCCCCTCATCCGGGTAGTGACGCCAAAGCACCAGCCGTCCTGCCTGGTTATCCACATACAGCCGGAGCCCGTCTCCCAGGTGGATGCCGTAATGCTCTGCCTGACTGTCGAGGGTATGCCACGTCAGCACCAGTTCCACGGCCTGTGCGTCCTCAGCCAGCAACTGCGTGCCACTGAGCCTTACAGGGTGTAACGGCTGGCACGTCCCGCGAAGGGATTCGGCTTCGCGAACCGGACGCTGACACAGACGACCATGGCGTTCAAAAAGTTCCCTCGGCAGGGTCAGACATCCGGCCCAGGCCTCACGCTTTGTAGGCATCGGGGAGTCCCACATATTCATCCAGGCCATGATGATGCGCCGTCCGTCCTCCGCGACCAGGGACTGCGGGGCATAAAAATCATGACCGTGATCCAGTTCTTCAAATGCCCCGCTCAGGGCAAAAGCGGCCCCCGGCTGCCAGTGACCCGGTAAAACTCCGCTCTGAAAGCGGTTGCGGAACCGGTATCCGCCGGGCGTCATCCCCTGCGGGGAGAACATCAGCCAGTGATGGTCGCCACAGCGGAAAAAGTCCGGACATTCCCACATATAGCTTTCTCCGGCTGCCGACTGCGCTAGAACCCGTTCCTGGCGCCAGTCCCGCAGGGATGTGCCGCGATACAGCAGCACCTGACCGGTGTCAGAGGTATCCCGCGCGCCGATAACCATCCACCAGTATCCCCCTTCCCGCCAGACCTTCGGGTCACGGAAATGCATGATGCCTTCCGGTGGCGTCAGCACGCAGCCCTGTTTCTCAAAGTGAATGCCGTCACGGCTGGTTGCCAGACACTGGACTTCGCGGATGATGCTGTCATCCCCCCGATCCTCCAGACAGAGATGACCGGTGTAGATAAGCGACAGCACGCCGTTGTCGTCCACTGCGCTGCCGGAAAAACAGCCATCCCGGTCATATTCATCACCGGGTGCCAACGCAACCGGCTCATGCTGCCAGTGCAGCATGTCCGGACTGGTGGCATGTCCCCAGTGCATCGGCCCCTGATGTTCACTTGCCGGATGGTGCTGAAAGAATGCGTGATAGCGACCGCTGAAATAAATAAGCCCGTTCGGATCATTCATCCATCCGGCAGGTGGAGCCAGATGAAAAACCGGGTACCAGGTATCACCACGACGGGCGCGGAGTGTATCAAGTGCAACCTGTGCAGAGGCAAGACGCTGTTTCATAAGCGAACCTCCGTCTGTGCTGTAGCGGTTTCTGCTGACGGGGCAGCCGTTTTACGGGTACTGCTCAGGGTGAAAGCCGATAACACGGTGACCGCAAGGACAATACCGCCCAGAACCAGATAGGTGTTCTGGAACCCCATGCGGTCATACAGGTGACCTGCAAAGGTTGAGAGGAATATCGCCGCCAGTTGTTTGGAGAACTGAAAGCCAATCAGATAAATGGTGGCCGACAGCCGGGTATCAAACACGCCGGTGATATACTTGAACGCACCAACCAGCAGGAATGGGACTTCAAGGGCATGCAGCATTTTCAGGATCACCACTTCAGTAGCCGTGGTGGCAAAGGCCGACCCTGTGATGCGGATGGTCATAATCAGACCCGCGACAAGCAGTGTGTTTTTGGCACCAATGCGGTTGATTATCCAGGGGGAGCAGAACATGATGATGGCATTGCAAATCTCGCCAGCCGTGGTGGCAAAACCAAATGCCCGGATCCCCGCCTGCGGCGTGTCAAAAAATGCACGGAAGAACGTGGCAAACTGCTGGTCAAACACGTCATAGACGCAGGCCACCCCAATCATGTAAAGCACGAACATCCACATCTGACGCATACGAAACAGACTGAACACCATTCCGGCGGAAATCACGGGCGAGTTGGCACCCAGCGCATTCATGACCATCGCTGTCTGACTGGTTCCGGGACGCGCCAGCGCCACCAGAAGGACCAGCAGCAATGCGCAGCCGGACCCCATCCAGAATACCAGGGACGGATCCACGTTGAAAAGCAGCCCTGCCGTGGTGGCACACAGCGCCCAGCCCAGACAGCCGAACATCCGGGCCTTACCGTATTCAAATCCGCTGCTGCGGCTGACACGTTCAATATAGGCTTCGATGGCACCGGCTCCCGCAGAAAAAACGAAGCCGATAAAAATCCCGCCGCTCAGTGCTCCGGCCCAGATGTTGAACCGCAGCAGCGGCGCAAAAACGTACAGAAAGAACGGTGCAAACAGGACCAGCAGCAGGCTGATGATCCACATCAGGTGTTTTTTCAGGCCAAGACGGTCTGAGATGACCCCCAGCAGCGGCTGGAAGCTGATGGCAAACAGGGAGAGGCATGAAAAAACAATCCCGGTATCCGTTTTACTCAGCCCCACAATGTCTGACAGCCAGACGGGCAGAAACGGGAAACAGGTTGCCATGATGAAAAAGTAGAGAAAAAAGAACAGACCAAATATCCAGAAATCGGGGTTTTTATGAGTACTGACAGTATTCATTATTGTTATCCTCACGGGACTGAGTGCAGGGAGCCGTGACCGGCTCCGGTCCTTTTATGCCAAACGTTCAAGGGCAATCAGCATGGCGCTTTCCGGATCCAGTACGGGAAGCTGAATACCGGCCTGCGCCAGCCATTCCCCACTGATGTCGGAGGTCTGGTTCATCCAGCCGGGCAGCCTGCGCATGGTATGCCCGCCTTCACCGACCAGCTGAATATCCGGATGGTCAACAACACGAAGCCGGTAACGGGCCTGTGGTGCCAGCCCCGGAAAACGTAGAGCACCCGGCAGGGTGTGATCCGGCATGGCAAGCTGGCTCACCAGGAAGAGCGCCTGCGACTGATCCGGGCTGACCACCCCCTGCACCTGTGTCGCCGCATCCGGCATATCCACCCGCCATAGGGTGCCCGTGTGGATAAGCTGCCGCCATTCTTTGTAGAGCGAGGCATAGCGGCGGTAACCGGCGGATTCCTCTTCTCCGGCCGTTACCGGATCCAGCTCCAGTCCCATATGACCGAACAGGGCCGTCAGACCGCGAAAGGCAATGCTGTGCTGCCGGAAGGTGGCATGGCAGCGATGATGACCGATGTGTGCCCCCATAACCTCCGGCGGGAAAAAGTAACTCATGCCACGCTGTATGGTGCAGCGCTCCAGGGCGTCATTGTTGTCAGAAGCCCAGAAGCGGTGCGTGCGGGTCAGAACCTCAAAGTCGATACGTCCACCGCCGGAAGCGCAGGACTCAAACTCAACACGGGGAAAACGTTCGCGCAGGAGATCCAGCAGCCGGTAAAACTGACGGGTCTGCGCGTCCGCCGCCGCCCGACCTTCATGCCCGGCCTGGACCAGCTCGCGGTTCATGTCCCATTTCACATAGTCAACTGGGTGTTCGCCCAGCAGCCATAAACAGCGTTCATAAATGTAAGCAAAGGCCTCAGGAATGTTCAGGTTGAGAACATACTGATGTCTCCCGGTTGGTTGTGTGTACCCCGGCATTGACAGTACCCAGTCAGGATGGCGGCGAAAGAGGTCAGAGTCCGGGTTAATCATTTCCGGTTCCACCCAGATACCGAACTCCATGCCGAGTGATTTCACATGGTTAATCACCGGCATCAGTCCGTCCGGATACTTCTGTTCATCCAGATACCAGTCGCCCAGAGCCGCATGGTCATCATTGCGCCCCTTAAACCAGCCGTCGTCGATAATGAAACGTTCAACGCCAAGCGCTGCCGCACGTCCGGCCATCTGCATGATGTAGTTCGGGTCGTGGTCAAAATAAATACCTTCCCAGGTATTGAGGTGCACCGGACGGGGTTTCTGCTCAGGAAAACGGATGATTTCATCGCGCAGAAAACGGTGGTACTGCTGACTCATACCATTGAGCCCCTCCGGGGAATAGCTGGCGTACAGCCACGGCGTGTACACGGTCTCATCCTTCTTCAGGGCTTTTTCTCCGGGCATCCACAGTGCTTCCGCCTGGAGGTAACGCCGTCCGTCAGTTTTGACCTCACATTTCATGCGATGGTTGCCACTCCAGCCCAGATGTACGGCCCACACCTCGCCCTGCTGTTCTGAGAAACCGGGGGCACCGGCAATCAGTGCCGGAAAATGCTCATGGGACGTGCGGCCCCGGCGGTTCTCCAGCACAAAACCGTCATGTGTGAGACGGACCCTGTGCGGCTGAAACTCACGAGTCCAGCGTCCGTGGAAGGCCATGACTTCCTCTGCCCTTTCAGCCACAGGGAGCGTGATGGCGAAGCGGTTCACCTGCCAGTCCCCTTCACGGAGGTTCGTCAGGGCATGACGCATCTTCAGCACACCGGACGATGTCAGCACCAGTTCACTGACCATGCGCAGACCCGCCACTGCATCCTCACTGGTCAGGGTGAGTGATTCTCCGGCCTGTACCACGCTGATGGTACGGAACACAGGGGACGCATCCAGCCCGTTGCGGTGTCCCTCCAGCCCCGGCGAGCCAAAAAGTCCCGCGCCGTTTTCGGCCATCAGCGTCAGTGGGGTGTCGGTATCCAGACGACCATTCGCAACCGGCCTTTCCAGGCTGATACAGTCATCCGGTGAAAAGTGTTTCAGGGTGGATCCCCACCAGACAATCTCTGCATACGGGTGGGTTTTAATAATCAGGTCTGAGTGGGGACTGGTCAGCCTGCGGTACATCGGTTCCATAAGACATCTCCGTTTTCGGGTATGCCTTACTGTTGATCCGAATCGTTTCGGATAGCAACCGAAACGATTCGGATTTGTGAGCGGGATTAAAAATCAGGCGGAGGGAGCAAGCGTTGTCTTGCCAGGATGAAATTCCGGCTGCCAGAGTACTTGTAGCATTTCAGGTGAAACATTCGTGACCAGCTGGCGTATCATGTCGGCAATCTGACGACCGACGCGATGTCGTGTTGACTGAAGAACTGCAGCCACATCCTGTTCAATAATACTGTCCTGCGGCAGACCATCATAAACCACAAGAGAGACGGCATCCTCTCCGGACAGATGACCGGATAACTGCAGCGACATGGCCGCGCCATCACCGATCAGGTCACTGTCGGTAATAATGGCCGTCGGGGGAAGCGGAAGTGACATTAACTCAGTCACTGCCTGGAAACCTGAGCGTCGGGTGGGAGAGACCCGGCGTAGCCAGGTCTCAGGCAGACCATGTTCACTCAGGGCATCGCGCCATCCCTGACGTCGTGCAGTGACATAGGCACGGGAGTTGTCCTCACTCAGCAGGGCAATTCGCTGATGGCCTAGGGCAATCAGGTGCTGTGTGGCCTGCCAGGTTCCTGCATGGTTATCAAAGTCAAACCAGGCACAGGGAAGACCGGACGGCACCTGACCGAGTGCCAGAAACGGAATACCGGCCTCCTGCAGGTGTGTAAGACGCGGGTCATTATCCATCGTGTGCGCCACGATAAGGGCATCAACCCGGCGGCTTTCGACCAGACGCATATAGCTGTGGCTGTCAGCCCGTTCATCATCGGCTATCAGCAGTAAGTCAATATCATGGCGGGCCAGTTCCCGGCTGATACAACTGACCATATCCACAAACACACTACTGCTGAACAGTACAGCATGTTCAGGGAAGACCAGGCCGACCGCATCGGTTTTACCGGTTTTGAGACGTCTTGCCAGGGTATTCGGGCGATAACCACGACGCCGAGCTTCCGCTTCTACACGTGCACGGGTCGAAGCGGAAACGTCCGAAAATCCGCCAAGCGCCCGGCTGACTGTGGTGACAGAGATCCCGAGTTCGGCGGCGATAGCCTTGAGTGACATATTTTCTCCTGCGGATAACTGAACAGCCCTGTCCCTGATGCGGGTGATCCGGGCAACAAACCTGACAGAGACGCCTGCATAAGTGGTCGCGCTGTACCAGTATGAGCCTCCATCATCCTGATTTGTGTATTAACTTTCAATACCGGAGGACGATTTGATTACCGGTTGTTAGCAGGAGTGCGAATATTAGACCGACGGTGGAGATCTAAGACTCAGTGAGCATAGCGATACACTATATTACTGTAATTAAGCCAGTAAACTTCCTGTTCACTGGCTTAAACGCTAATGATGTATGCAGTTGAACAAGCTTTTAAACTAATGATTAATTGATATATAGACTGGCCCCCTGAATCTCCAGACAATCAATATCACTTAAATAAGTGATAGTCTTAATACTTGTTTTTAGACTAGTCATTGGAGAACAGATGATTGATGTCTTAGGGCCGGAGAAACGCAGACGGCGTACCACACAGGAAAAGATCGCAATTGTTCAGCAGAGCTTTGAACCGGGGATGACGGTCTCCCTCGTTGCCCGGCAACATGGTGTAGCAGCCAGCCAGTTATTTCTCTGGCGTAAGCAATACCAGGAAGGAAGTCTTACTGCTGTCGCCGCCGGAGAACAGGTTGTTCCTGCCTCTGAACTTGCTGCCGCCATGAAGCAGATTAAAGAACTCCAGCGCCTGCTCGGCAAGAAAACGATGGAAAATGAACTCCTCAAAGAAGCCGTTGAATATGGACGGGCAAAAAAGTGGATAGCGCACGCGCCCTTATTGCCCGGGGATGGGGAGTAAGCTTAGTCAGCCGTTGTCTCCGGGTGTCGCGTGCGCAGTTGCACGTCATTCTCAGACGAACCGATGACTGGATGGATGGCCGCCGCAGTCGTCACACTGATGATACGGATGTGCTTCTCCGTATACACCATGTTATCGGAGAGCTGCCCACGTATGGTTATCGTCGGGTATGGGCGCTGCTTCGCAGACAGGCAGAACTTGATGGTATGCCTGCGATCAATGCCAAACGTGTTTACCGGATCATGCGCCAGAATGCGCTGTTGCTTGAGCGAAAACCCGCTGTACCGCCATCGAAACGGGCACATACCGGCAGAGTGGCTGTGAAAGAAAGTAATCAGCGATAGTGCTCTGACGGGTTTGAGTTCCGCTGTGATAACGGAGAAAAACTGCGGGTCACGTTCGCGCTGGACTGCTGTGACCGTGAGGCACTGCACTGGGCGGTCACAACGGGTGGCTTCGACAGTGAAACAGTACAGGACGTCATGCTGGGAGCAGTGGAACGCCGCTTTGGCAGCGAGCTTCCGGCGTCTCCAGTGGAGTGGCTGACGGATAATGGTTCATGCTACCGGGCGAATGAAACACGTCAGTTCGCCAGGATGTTGGGACTTGAACCGAAGAACACGGCAGTGCGGAGTCCGGAGAGTAACGGAATAGCAGAGAGCTTCGTGAAAACGATAAAGCGTGACTACATAAGTATCATGCCCAAACCAGACGGGTTAACGGCAGCAAAGAACCTTGCAGAGGCGTTCGAGCATTATAACGAATGGCATCCGCATAGTGCACTGGGTTATCGCTCGCCACGGGAATATCTACGGCAGCGGGCCAGTAATGGGTTAAGTGATAACAGGTGTCTGGAAATATAGGGGCAAATCCAATCGTTAGCCATGGCCTCCCTACTCCAGAGATAATATAAAGGGGCGGGCTCAACAGATTTATCTTTACGTCGCTTGCACTGCAAATATTCAGAAATTAGTCTATGCAGTTCACCAGTAAAATCAGCCATCAGAGAGGGAATTGCCTTATTCATACCTGGGCAAGGTATTAATTTAAATTGTAATAATTTAATTTTAGGATGTGTAGCTGCAGCCCGATACAGAGTTGCAAGGACACACTTTTGCCAGAGGACGTTACAGGAAAGCTTAATGTTTGATTCTGTATACATAATAAATCACCTTACAGTTACAATAGGTCAAAAACCGCTGTAGCCAAAGTTACGCTGACCTGATGCTTTAGTGTCGAGCTTCGTCAGATAATCCAGACGTGCCAATAAGCGCTGATACTGCTCAGGGAAATCAGGATCGTTAATATCCAGGATGTAACGTCCATTAGTAGGGAAATGAACTAATCCCTGGTGATCTTCCAGTTCCAACCCTAAGGCGCTGTACCAGGCTCCGGTAATTAACCCTCTCAGGGTGTCAGAGCGCTCATAGTCTCCCAGGTGGTAATAGGCGTCTTTGTTAAACAACAGGCAGACGTGATAATGACATTTAAAGGACTGTGTATATTCTTTCGCCCAGATAATACAAACCGACGTTGCGTAGGTGCGTTTGCCTTATTGTTTTTTACGGTGTTGATCTGCATTAATTTTCGCATTCAGCGAGTTACGGAAACGAGATATCTCTCCGGGGATCAGGTTAGGGAAACAGGTAATGGTATCCCCGTTGTCAATCACAGGAGGGTAATGGAGATCCCCCCGTATTGCTGTTATTCTGGAAGTATTTTTAATATTCGTATTGATAGTTCTCAGAGATATATCACACTCTAGATATTTTAATTAAGTATCAGTTCGATATCGGCATATTGTACACTACCTCAGGTAGATGATGAGATCAGATACAGGGATCAACTGACGGTGAACGCAGTCCCCACATTTTATCCAGGGCTTACTGCATATTCCCAACAGCCATTCGTTAGCCAGGTAGACGAATACCCTTTCCGCTGGTTTTGCTTTCCCATCGAAGGGCCCATACATCATCACGCCCGCGAAACAACCGACGAAATAATGCAACCTTCTCGTCGGTGGATAATACGAAAACGCACTGCACAGGGCTCTGCGGTTTACGTCACCATTCAATCCCATGAGCTTCAAGTTATGCTTGCCCTTAGTGCAGCTAATTCATCACTGTCAGATTTATGAACTATATGCGTTATCTGTACCTGCCCCACGGGGTACCACCACAGAAGATGAAGTGTCATAGTCCCCTGCGCTGAGGACAAAGCTACGCATTAACGACAAATCCACGCGATAACTTACGATAGTTCGGACATAAGCCCCCATAATTCAGTTATGTCGTGGTCGGCCGCGGTTACTTTTTTCGGGAAGCTTGCTACGCCCCAGAATAATACCGTGTTCTTTCTGATCCTGTTTAGCCAGATAGCTAAGGGCGTAACGTAAGTCGTCTACCGCAGACTTATCACTATAGTGAATCACGTGATCGATACGCACCGGGTATTTATCTTTAGCCCGGCACAGATGAAAATAAGCCTCCCCTTCCGTGATCCGCCTCCAGATATCTCCCAGTTGCCTGGATATCTGATAAGAGTTCTTGTGACGTTGTCCATCCAGGTAGCCGATAAAATGAATATGAAGTCCTTTGTCTGGGGTATATTCCATTACCCAGTAATATCCCGCCAACATCGTCTGGGTTTCGCTAAGTAAACGGTATATTTCCATACACATACTGTGCTTACAGGAATGACCGAAACTGGGCGTGTCTTTCCTGTAGGCAAAATCAATTCTGAAAGGTAACAGTTTAGAAAAACGTTGAAACAACCCCTCCATGTGTTCATTCACATCTTTCAGAATCGCGAAATTCATTTCGTAATTGGGATTGGCATTATACATTTTATAGTCCTTAATTTATAAAACTCACAGGAAGAGGAAATTATGTAAATACTGAGAGAACATAAACGCCGTACCACGGCATTAATAAACGAAGTAAACCAGCAGCACAGACACCCTGATAAAACTGTTTTGTATTACCGCATCGCTGTAACAAGGTAATACTTCAGAATTCAGTGAGGCTCTCTTAAACAGAGGACCAGTAAGAATTACAATGGTAAAAACACACCTCATAGAATTGAGTTTAAGGAAGCACCATTCACTCAACCTGACATTCACAAAAGTCAGTACCAGGTGGCCTCAGGTAACATCGCTATTAATATTATCCTGCCATTAAGTAAAAACAGAAACTCTGTGAGGAAGTCTCACCAATATTTGACCAGTAGCATAAAGAATAACGATATGAGAGATACGCCCACACCAGAGATGATTACCCCATACAAAAAGATAATATTTATTAATACCACCGCACCTCAATAGACTAATAACACACTAATAGCGTTTTGGTACACACTTAACACTAACTATGCACCAGACACATACTCAGGATTAACATTCCCAACATTTATGGTACTCTCAAAGAGTATAATTCACCACACAGGTAAACTCTCACACCAGTAGTATGGAGATAATGCTGTACACATACTTACAGAGTAAAGTGTACAGTTAGCATACAGTGGCGAGCAGACATTACAACATAAAGACATAAGATAGCATAATAAGAACATAACAAAACTCCCACTAATAATACTAATTAACCTTAATTCTTTTTTGAACAGGAAATCAACATTGCTCCAGACCTCTTCAGGTCATACACTTTTGTATTGGATGTTCAATGTGTACTTCTGCACAAACAAAAAAATAAAACCCGCAAAATAAAATATCAGCCCCAAAAATACAGCGTGAAACACCACGTTATGGATATGTTTTCATATCACCAGAAGCATATTTCACACATACAATACAGAAACAATTCATCATATAATCAGGGTTACTGTTCACTCCTCTCGGTTATCCGCGAGACGATAAAACATGACACTAATCACAAAAACGAGAGATAGTATTTGCGAAATATAAACAACATAAAAATCAATGCGTTGCGATTTTTTATTTTTTCAGACATGCATGCCCCCTCTGCTATTGTTGCTAGCCGGCTAGCAACAATAGCAGGGATATACAAACATCGGATGCCAAAAACACGTTCCGATAATATCATCGAGGATCTGACTGGTTGTTTTTAGTATCATCACCACAAATGATGGTTAATGCGTTGTAGATCAGTCTGCGTCTGTTCTTGTTTTCAGCATTATTTCCATACAACATCATGACGTTTTTAATATCATCAACCGGTGATATTACATAATCAACCAATACGCCAAGCTTCTCAATACATTGCAGTAAAGTATATTTGTGTCTGCCCGTAAATAATCCTATCAGGTTTTCTTTACTTTCACGACTGGATAATATTTTGTTCTCTGTAATTAATTCAGCCAACGTTTCACCATCGTAAACACGTTCTTTATCTATCAGAATATTTATCTTATCTAACGCCCTCTCTACATTATCAAGAAGACCTGTAATATACGGAGGCTGAATATCTGACTTTGTACTAATATTTGCAAGCATCGAATTATACATTTTAATGACACGCATCAGAGTAAAATTATTCGCATCATATTGTATTTCATCTTCATTATACGCAGGATCCGTCACGACCCTTAAGTCCATAAATGCATCCTGATAAGCTTTTACATAATCAAGTAATTCGAACAGTGAACCATGCTTTATTTTCTCCCTGTTTAATTTGATCTCCAGCGCTATCCTGAGAACTGAAAAAGCGCCGGGAAGATACCCAGAAGGTAACTCGTATTTTGGGGATTCATCATAAAACCGAAGAGCTTTGTGGAGTTTGTTCCGCCGAATCAGATAAATAAGGACGGCCAGTAACATGTAGCACCTGGTCACATAACCACGGGCATTCTGCAACTGTTCAAAATAATTAATAATGTTTTCCAGATATACATCATCATAACTTTTCTTATCAGAAAGATTAAACACCATATCTTTTAAAGATTCGATATATTCTTGTGATTTATCATCAAGTGACACAATATAACGAGTTAATGCTCCTTTGGGGCCACTCTCAAACTCATGAAACCGTTCAAGTAATGCTCTTGCATAAGGCGTTGTGTCAAAAATATTAAAATCATAAAGATAGCGTGCAGCGTAGCCATACAACCCATGTACCCAAAGCCCTTCTCTTATCAGCACTCTGAGATAATATGCAATACTGTCAAGTATCTTTACCTTCCGTTGCATATCAAGCAAAATACTTAATGAATAAAATGCATAATAGAACTTGTCAATGTTGTTGAGTATTCTGTCCAGCTCACTCTTATCAAGCTTCTTCTCTCTGTAATCCTTCTTGTATTCATTCTTACAGGCCTTTATATATTGTTTCATAAGGCTCTTCCTTTTACCGTACCCTTTTCGAATAGTTCCCTGGTATTTTCCCAGCTCATACATTTTTCCGTTTTCCCGAAAATCTTCTTTGTTAAATCCCAGTTCAGCAAGATACTCCCGGAGATAACGTTTAACGGCAGCCTCATCGCTTTCTGTACCAGAGTAATCCAGGCAGGGACAATATGATTTTTGCAAAAAATTATAGATATGATAATAAAACCCTGTTTCATTCTCCGGACGATATGTGTTATATATATCCAGCACAATAAAAACAACTCCAAAGCTTTTCAGAAAATAGTTACGGATATATTCGGACTTTAATGTTGAATACACAGGGTAAGAATTCATCATGTAATAAAAATATTCATACCGGGAAAATATAATTCGCCGTTGTTCCAGACTATACACCCCTTCAGCATCAATAATGTGACTGAGCTCATTATAACGTTGATCCCAGAATCTTTGATGCGCTCCAAAATCAGTACTCTTCCGCTTATCTCTCGGACTCTCTCCTTCCTTAAACAACTCAAAAACTGTACAAATATCATACAAAAGATTTGTAAACATGCGCATCTGCTCTGATCTCCGGTTGGTTTCCGTTTTATCACAGGGGACATTCTGGCCTTAACGTAGCAAATTAATGACATAGCCTTCAACTCACATGGAGAACAATATGTCAACCCAGACCGGACATTTTTATACCCCCTCACGCATCCTGCGTATGGCTGAACTTACCCGACTCCTTGGTATATCAAGATCGACCATCTACGAAAAAATGAATCCGGCATCAAAATACTACGATGCCACCTTTCCCCGGCCTGTCCGGCTTGGGAGTTCGGCTGTAGGCTGGCGGGCATCTGCCATTGATGAGTGGTTAACTTTACATACAACACCAACCAGATCCGTAACTAAGGATAAATAAGGAAAACTGTACGCCATGACAAAATTATCCCCCCCTGAACTTGACATAACTAAACTGCCTGACAGGTGCCAGGCATTACTTGATGAAATGCATGAAGAAACGGGAATAAGCCGTGAAATACTGCTGTCTGTTATGCTGACGGTCAAGGCTGCCTCGGTCCAGGATACGCATGAAGTTGAACTTTCTGGAGGGCAGCGTACCAGTCTTCAGATATATATGTGTCTTTCATCAGCATCAGGCAGTGGAAAAACCTCTGCCTGCGCAAAATTAATCGCCCCTGTTCATGAAACAGAAGAAGAACTACATCAGGCATATATCGACGATAAAAAAAACTATGATCGCATGATGGAAATGTGGACAACAGATAAAAAAATCCTGGAGCGGAGATATAAAAAGGAAATGGAAAGATCCCCGGAAAATGCTGCTGCTGCACGAGCAGCGCTTGAAAAGTGTATAGCAAATAAACCCGTACCTCCCGTACAACAGGTTCTCATCGTGAATGACGCGACACCAGAAGGGATAGCTTTGAAACTCAGCCAGTCACCTTCTCTTCTGTTGCTGTCTGATGAAGGAGGAACTATTCTGGATAAGCGTTTCGAACGCAAATCGGCGCTGTACAACACATTATGGAGTGGGCAACCAGTCACCGTAGAACGGGCATCCAGACCCGGGTTCCGGGTAAAGGATTCCCGTCTCACTATGCTTATACTGACTCAACCGGTAATATTTGATAAGTTTTTTACTCTCACTGGCGACCAGATCCGGGGCAATGGCTTTCTGGCCCGGGTGCTATTTTGCGAACCCGGAGCAAATAAAATAATGACGACAGAACCGCATACTGCCACTCCTGTTGTAACGCAGCAATGTGCAACCTGTTTTCATGAGAAAAGTTTTGGCAGTCAGATCAGAGACTCTCTGAGAGCGTCCCGGGAAAGGCGTGCAAAAGGTGAGCAACGCATCCGCATGACATTATCACACGCAGCATCCCACGATCTGGAAATCTTTCACGAAGAAAATATGAGTGCTGTCAGGCAGAACCCACGTATGACCACTTTCGAAGACATTATCGTCAGGAAAAGAGAACAGGCTGTTCGAATAGCCGCACTTCTGGAGCTGGAGAACAATCCACATGGTACAGTAATAACACGAGAAAGTATCAATAGTGCTATTTATCTCGTTGATTTTTATTTTCAGCATCTTATATCCAAACTAGAATCACTTCGGGAAATATCTCCTGCAGAAAAACTGGATAAATGGCTCAGAGAAAATATCATCCGGGTAAAAGGATACGAATATCAAAAAAGCCATATACTACAATATGGTCCATATGCTCTCAGGAATAAATGTGTTCTTGATGAAGCACTTGATATACTTGCAGAACAGAAAAAAATCGTAATTGATTATTCAATCGGCCAAAAAATCATTTATATCGGTGACGCGATTACACCTTGTGAATTAGCAAATGAGGCAAACATCCCGATAATGGAGCGTGGAATGTTTATAGTCTGTTGGGACCATAAGCTGAATAAGTACAGAAATGAAGAACAGACTAAAATATGGAACATAACTACAAAAAATTAAAGTTCCCGTCTTTTATCATTCAGTTACCAACCTGAATATCTGAAACAATGCCAGACATCGGTTACAAACTGGCATTGTTTTTATCATTCAATTTATAAACTACAATATTACGTATTATTTTTACATTTATGTCATTGCAAATATCAGACAAACAAGCATTATAACTCAATAAGTATATTTTTCGTGATTACAGACGACATCTGCAAATCTGTGAGATGTGATTTCATCGCTGGTTTTCCATAATCTGAGACATCACATAATCCGCCCATGCCTGCATCATCGGTATACGCTGATCCAGCAGATCAGTCCGGTGATATGCCGCCTCAACCTTATTTTTCAGCGTATGGGCAAGCGCCCTTTCCGCCAAATCCCGCGAATATCCCTGTTCGCTACACCAGTCCCTGAATGTTGAACGAAAACCATGTGCTGTAGCCACTCGTCCGGGTATATCACTGATGGCCTTCTTTTTACGCAGAAAACTCGTCAACACCATATCTGAAAGGATCTGCTGCTTTCTGGGAGAAGGAAACACCAGTTCGTCATGCAGACCACGTATATTTTCCAGAACGTGAATGGCCTGTCGGGATAAAGGAACACGATGCTGTATCCTGGCTTTCATTCTTTCTGCGGGTATCGTCCATATCCGCTTATGAAAATCAATTTCAGCCCAGCGCATTCCCCTTGCTTCGCCCGAGCGGGTTGCTGTCAGTATCACCATTAATAACAGTGCCCGGGTAACATTATAAGGTTCATCTGTATACACACTGGTCGCCACAAAAAGCGGTAACTGCCTCCAGGGCATTGCCGGCTGGTGTTCATCACGTCCTCTTGATTGCTGTGGAAGCAAATGATCAACCACATCAACAGGATTCGCCACACAAAAACCATGCGCCCAGCCCCACTGCATAACAACATGAATGCGCTGTTTAACCCGGCTTGCCGTTTCTGACAAGGTTAACCAGACTGGACGCAGTGTTTCTGCCACGTCCGCAGCCGTAATCGAATCCAGCGTTTTTGCTCCCAGTTGAGGAAACGCGTAATTCTCAAGCGTCGATAACCACTGCCTTACATGCTTTGGATTTTCCCATCCAGGAGACAGTTCTGCATGTACACGCCTGGCTGCATCGGCAAATGTTGGGATAACAACTTTTTCAGCTTCAGCCTTTTTAATCTCCAGAGGATCATCACCTGCAGCAAGTTGCTCTCGCATTATCCGGGCAGTACGTGCAGCTTCAGCAATACTGACCTCAGGATAAGTTCCCAATCCAGCATTACGCCTTTTTTGTGTCACCGGACTTACATAACGAAAAACCCATTTACCCCTCCCCTTTACTGAAGAAGGATGAAGAGTCAGTCCTGTAATTCCCCCATGGGGCAATGGTTTGTCATCAGGTTTGATATGCCTTGCTTTAGTATCCGTCAATACTGCCATACGCTAATTCCTGTTACTCTGGTATGCCATTCAGTATGCCATTAGTCTCTCACTTCACTAAGAATACATTAGATAACATCGGACAGCAAAAATTGTAATGCATTGTTTATAATGAGGTTATATAACACTCCCGGATTAAGTCAGATTTATTTCAGGCGGTCCCCCTCACCGCCATCTTTAAAGAAGAGCTCGTACGAAGGTACGGGCTTTTTTTTTCGTATATTGCACACACCGGGGGGATGAGAAGCCCCGACCGGGGTACATTAGTTAATGCAACGGTTCACCCTTTGTCGCCACGGCTAATGGGCGAATTTTGTCACGGGTATCCCAGACCGGAGGGATTTCATCCAATTTAGTGACAGAAGCTCGTACAAAAGGCACCCGTGCAATAGTCATAATCGTATTCAACCAACGGTCACGAATAATGCGATCTGCCCTTTCATGACTCGGATCATCCAGCTCAATAACACAGACTATTTTGTTGTTCTTCTTTGAAACCAGAACATAATCCATTGCCATTCCATTATAAATTGCAAAGAAACGCTTTCTTTCTTCTTCGCTAAACTCGGGTTGTTCTGGAAAGTTGATCAAGCGCCCCAGAGAGACCTGGTGAACCGCCCCGGAAATCCTGGAGACTAAACTCCCTGAGAAAGAGGTAAACAGGATGACTAAAAATACTCGTTTTTCCCCCGAAGTCCGTCAGCGGGCGATTCGTATGGT
>NZ_JBJQJO010000037.1:0-24268 GCF_046487395.1 Escherichia sp. WS1450 | reverse complement strand
CCACAGAATGATGTCACGCTGAAAATGCCGGCCTTTGAATGGGTTCATGTGCAGCTCCATCAGCAAAAGGGGATGATAAGTTTATCACCACCGACTATTTGCAACAGTGCCACGCAAAGACGTAATGAGCAGTGTATCCCCTGCCACAATACCCTCTTCAGGGATGCTGTCAGTGGACGTCCAGTACTGACCCGCCAGCAAAGAATGAAATCGCTCTAAACGGTCAATGCTATTTTTGCTGACCAGGTCACCCATATACTTTTCCTTCCAGATTCGTGTGTTAGGTGAATCATACCAGATTGCCCTTGCCGTCTAATAACGCAGAAAACTGTGAATCCAAAATTCCTTAAATTCAAACCTGTCCAATATAAAAGATGGCTCTTTTTCTTATCCAGTGTTAAGCGATAATGCTCAATTTTATTTCATTATTGTCAGAATCAAAATAATCTGAAAATAAAAAAGGCTTCAGAATTGAAGCCTCTATATTATACAACGTGAATGTATTTTATTTATCTTTCACCGGGTTCATTTCCCAGTATCTTTCACGTACGTTTTCTTGGCAATGGTCCGCTCGCTCCGGCGTGTCCCTTTTACGAGTAGCAAATGCTTCAATTACGGCATTCAAGTCTTTTTCTTTGATTTTAGATCCAACAGGCAAGTTTTCTTCAAACTCAGTCCTTACCAGTTCTTTCGTTTTTTTATAATCGGTTTCACTTTGGATTTCAGGTTTTAAACAAATATCGGCAACCATCACATCTGATTTGCCCGGGATCGGTTTTTTCCCGTTTTCAGATGCAAGGACCGCAGAGGAGGTAAAGGCGACAGACAGAGTTGCACATAACAGAAGGTATTTTAATTTCATGACTCACTCCATGATTATCAATGATGGTTGCTCAGACACATCATTTATACCATGCCTGTCACCGAATACGAGATCCCCATATTTTGGCTTTAAATATTATCCAATAGGGTTTCATACACCTGGCTTCTGAAAGCAAGGTTCAAGGAGCTTCAGGGGGAAATCAGATTGTTGTCGACCCAGTACTTGTGCAAACCTACCACCCAATTCCTGGAAATGGACGAAAGTTCATGCGCCAGTTCACGACAGCATTCAGGCGTAAAAATACGTATGGGTCCTGAAGTACCGATATCAACAGACATGATAAACTCCAGAATGTTGCCATGGCATAGGTTGTTTCTCAGCCTGACAATTTCTGCTTCAGGTGTTCTCCCGGCTGCTACCTTAACCAACATATCCTGCTCGGCTGGAAATGAAAGTAATTCTACCGGCACCCCTTCCTGCTTGGCCTTTCTCAGTAAGGCATTACTCATTACGGAGATACCCTCCAAGTCCACCAGCTCAGGAGCTGCATGCTGATCGTTAACTGTTGGTTTCAGCATCAGCGACTTCAACGTAACCATGAGTGATGTTTCAATCCCGTTCAGGAAGCTCGTACAGGCCGGTATCCATAGTTCGTGATGCAACGCCTCGGTTGCTTGTTTAAAGAACCAGTCAATCACGGGGACAGTGTGATAATCATAATAGTGATTTATCTCGCTGAATCTTGACATATAAGCATCGTACTCAGCCTGGTCTTCAGGAGATAAAAAATTTGGTGGGAGGGGCATCAGAATCCTTTCATCCTAGCTTGTATACCTTCTTCGTAGGCCAGCTCGCCATTATCGGTAAAAGATGGTTTTTGGTGTTTGTGACAAAGCTTAATTTTTCGTCAGGCTCGATAGCGTTACCGGAGAGATTTGATCTTTTCTCTGTAACTCGCAATACTGTTTATACATACAGTATGAGAATTCGAGTGTAGCTATGTCTGTTATCCTTGAGCACATTAGCAACAAGCCTTACGAAATGGCACCTTTTTTCAGTGATTTACTGAGCTGTGGAGTGATGAGTCCGTGCGCCGGGCATGAAGATAATGAATTAAATTTGCATGAATATGTAGTCCGTAACCGCCCCTCAACCTTCTTTGTCAGGGCGGCGGGCCTCAGTATGATCAATGCCGGTATCAATGATGGCGCTATTCTGGTTGTGGATCGGTCTTTAACGGCACGACACGGCTCTATCGTCGTTGCGCTGGTGGATGGAGAGTTCACGGTAAAGATCTTACACACGTATCCTGAGCTGCTTTTGATGCCTTCTAATCCAGCCTATAAGCCGATACGTGTAAATCCCGAATCCCTTGAGATATGGGGCGTCGTCACCTTTGCACTGAATCAGTTTAGCCATGTACATGCACGTTGATATTAACGGGGCCTATGCGGCATTTGAGTGTGCGATGGATCCCAAGCTGGCAAAAAAGCCGCTCATCATAGCCAGCAATAACGATTCGTCCGTCATTGCAATGAATAAACTGGCTAAAAGCGTTGGTATTAAGCGTGGGACCCCAATTTTTAAGTGCAGGGATTTGATTCAGCAACACCAGATCGAAGTCCGGAGCTCTAACTTTACTTTGTATGAAGACTACTCAAATCGCTTCCATGAAACGCTGGAAAGCTTCGCGCCTCAATCGAGTCGATATAGCATAGATGAAAATTTCATGTTATTGAAAAACATGAACAAGATAATAGATTATGAAGATTACGGCCGGTTGATCAGAAGTACACTTCTTCATAATCTGTCCCTTACCTGTGGTGTGGGGTGTTCAAGCACCAAAACCCTGGCTAAATTATGCACCTATGCGAGCAAACGATGGGCAGCTACAGGCGGGGTTGTAGTTTTGACTGATCAGGCCAGGATCAGGAAGCTCCTGGGCCTTATCAGTACCAGAGAAATATGGGGTATTGGTCAAAAGATCAGTGAACGCCTGTCGGCTTTCGGGATCATCACTGCCGGTGATTTTTATAATAGCGACGTTCGCTTTTTACGTAAAAGCTTTGGCGTTGAAATCGAGCGTACCTGGCGGGAACTGCATGGCGAACCATGTTTCCGGCTGCATGAATCCCCTCCTGTCCGGCAACAGATTATCGTTTCCAGAAGTTTTGGTCAGCGCCTTAATGAGATAGGCAAGCTACATGAGGCAGTTTCATTTTTTACCGCCCGGGCGGCAGAGCAGCTGCGCAAGGATGGCTCGTGGACCCGTCAAATCACAGTCTTCATTCAGAGCAGCAATTATGCGCAAGGTGAAAACCGCTACAGCAATTGTGGTATCGAGCCGCTTACCGCTACACAGGACACCCGCGATCTGGTTGATGCAGCCATGACCATCCTGAACCGCATTTACAAACCCGGGATAGCGTATGCGAAAGCTGGGGTAATGCTCTCCGCTATGACTGACGGCACAGAGCAACTCAGCCTGTTTGATGAGCGCCCGGCCAGGCCTGGCAGTCAGGCACTGATGAAAGTTATGGACCGGTTCAATAAAGAAAAGCGCGGAGCTCTGTTTTTGCTGGGGGAAGGCATTCAACAGGATTTTCGTATGAAACAGGCCATGCTATCACCGAGATATACGACCCGCTGGGATGAATTACTCGTTGTAAAAGCGTAGCGGCCATGACCGGCATGGCCGTACTCATCAAAAGTGAAAGTAACTTTAGGCCCCGCGAGCTTTTTCGATTGCGCCCTGCAAAGTTGCTGCGTCCATAGCCCCGGGGATAAATGTGGTAGTCGCCGCATTCGGCTTTTTCATATTCATAATGATGAAGCCGGGTGTGCCGGTGATCCCAAGCGCTTCGCCCAGCTGCATGTTGCCGGAGATCACGTTTTCATATCGGTTTTTTTCCCTGTCAGAAAACGTGCTGTTAAACCCTGACTTATCCACCACAGTATTAAAGTCGCTGAGTTCGAATTTGCGTTGAGAGGTCATGAAGGTATGAGCCACAGCCATCAGGTTGTTGTGGTATTTACGATAGGCTTCAGCACCGAAATTCTGATAGACGTGCAGACCCGTAGCGGCCCCCATGGCAGATACAGGTTTTGAACCGGCAAAAATCGGGAATTCTTTAAAGAAGAATTTTACATCTTTGCTCTGATTCATTACCGATTCAACAACAGGTGTAACCCGCATGCAGTAAATACACTGATAGTCGAAGAACTCGATTACCGCGACGTCGGCGTCATCCGGGCCGATGTTTGGCGTCTCCTTGGTATCCAGCAGAGCTGGCGCATATGGAATTATTCGTTCCACTGAGGCACTTACGTTCTGATTTTCCAGCGCCTTACCTGCTTCCACTAAATAATGGGGATTTTTTACCAGGTAAGTAGCGGCAATTTTGCCAATTTCTTCCTCACTGAGCACCTTCGGTTTAAAATAAGTTGCCGCGATTAACGCCGAGGCAGCGGTAGCAATTACCGCAGAAATTAAAATCGTGGCCATCGGTTTTAAATAAAATTCTTTAGACATAGCTACCTTTATGCTTTTCAGCCTGTTAGTTATTAACCTGCGATGGATTATACTGGCCCGGTAAATCGGAATTATTCGTGAAACAATGCTTTTTGGAGATTAAAGGATGATTAGGCAGGGCTTTATACTCACAACCGCAATGCTTTTGAGTGGTTGTGGATATCATTTCGCAAACCAGGTAGATGCGTACGATCTAATGCCTCGTCCTGTTACAAATAAAAGGTTTCAGATAGTCCCTCCGGACGAAAGTATTCAGTCCAGAATGTTTTCAGGCCGTTTTGCTGATGGATTAGCAAAAAAAGGAGTCATTATTTCCACTCACCAGCCAGATTATGTGCTCAGGTTCCGAATGAGCAGCTCACAGGAGAACATGCAGTATAGCGAGCAGCTTCTTACTGGGGTGACAGGCTACGTTGTAGATAAAAAGACAACGAGAACTGACAAGCATGGCGAATCGCATACTGACTATGACTACAGGCCGGTCGATGGGGTAATAGGCACTGAGACGATGTCGCAGATGCACTATATGCGACAGCTGGATGTCGAGGTATACCCGTCAGCGAAAGGAGCAAAGCAGGTTCTGAAAGTGAGTATGCAAAGCAATGCACCTGTGCCGTCAGACAGCATTGCTTATTCAGCAATGATCGACGCCTTTACTGATAAATTTGATGCGCCGCTGCGTTCCGGAAATTATGTTGCAGTGATCCCCTGGAACTGAAAGCAGACGGCGGGAAGAGAATGTTCAAAAGTGACTTTTGGACACGCACATAAACGTGGCTATCGCCCTCCCCCATTAAAATCATAAAGTCGGTAAAGATCGCCCATCGTGATGGAATTGGGCTTATTAATGATTAGATACTGTAACTGTTCTTTATGTTGAGTACTGGCGGCTGCATTCATAAGCACTTCCAGGTAGAACTTGTAGCCTATGCTTCGCTCTGAATACATATACTGGAACTGCATCAGTAAAATGCCTGACATAACATACAACAGCAGCAGACTGAGTAACACAGTGCTATCAGGCTGTTCCAGTGCCATACTGACATACCCTGAACCCAGAATGCACAGAAGCCAACCCGTCATTAGAGCAGGCACCCTACGACTCAGACGTTCATAACAACGTTTTATTACGGGATCCCGGAGATACTTTTTGTCAGGTATCCCCGTTGCCCTGATGACGAAGTTACTGAGTATCGACATCTTTTTTCCTTCTGGACGCTCTCAGTCAATAAATCAGGCCAGGCGCTCATTGAAAGCTACCACGAGCTGCGAATCGGGATTTTTTACCAGTTCGGGCCGGATAACTTTTAGTTGCCTCGTTGGGGCGAGCTCATCTGTAGGCCTGATGGTGGTATTACCCGGCCCCTTGCGGGTACTGTCGGTGTTTACCTTGAGCTTTTTATTTCCCAGGTAGCTTTCCATCTTTTTAGAGATGGTGTCACCTGTGGTCGCAACACCAGAGAGTTCCTTTAGTTGTTCACCTTGATCCATTTGTACCGATGACATCAGAAATACGATTCCTGGATCGTTTTCCGTTCCACAGGCTCCGTACTGACATTGTGCAGCGAAAACGGGCTGTACACCTACAGCAACCAGCATTAACGTACTCAGTAAAGTAGATTTCATACACACCTCTTACAGTCGGAAAAGTTACTTTTGCGCAGCGCCCATTTGGGTCACCAGGTTTTCCGGGCTCAGCCACCCCGTAAATAACTGCGGTTTGCCGCTTAGTGTCACCATGGTAGGAGTACCTTGCAGCGGGATTGTTGAGGCCACCTGGAAATGCGATTTGATAATGTTTAAGCAAGCCTCATCAGGACGTCCTTCCGGGATAGTTGAAACCGGATTCATCGCTGCATCCAGAGCTTCGTTTGGCTTTGCTGAACACCAGATTTTGGCCATGTTCCCGGCTACTACCGAGTTCAGTCCTGCACGTGGGAATGCAAGAAACTTAATCGAAATACCGGCATCAAGATAAGACTTCAGATCATGATGCAGTTTTTGGCAGTATCCACAGGTTATATCGGTAAAGATAGCAAGCCGGTATTTTTCGTTTGGTGATTTGTAGTCGATGGATTTTGTTTTGGATGCGAATTCCCGGACGCCCATTAAAATGGCCTGCTCAGTGGTGTTTACCACATCTTTACCTTTCACGTGGAATAAGCTTCCGGTAAAAATGTAATCTCCGTCTTTGCTCACGTAACTTACCCCCTCCCTGGAAATCACCGTAAAAATATCTTTTACTGGCGAGGGTTCGACGTGCTCGATTGAAAGCCCAATGGCTTTGAGCTTATCCCGGGCTGCATCTGGCAGTACCATTGTATTAACCGGCTCGGCATTCATCGTGAAGGCGGTACTTAATGAAAGAAGTAATACCGATGCCTTAATAATTTTTTTCATTTATGCTCCTTGAATCGAGCACTAATATTATCACGCCCAAAAATTCCAGAATTTTGCTTAAACGCTTAAATCAACGGGTAAAGCCGAAAGAAAGTCGATAGATATATGGGAGAATAGATAAAACGTAGATTCAGTGGAGAAATCGTTGTGTTTACACCACCAGCAGATGATGTGAAACCTATTCCCGTTCCTGATGAGATTTACACTCAGTGCATTACGGATGCCGCCCGCTTCTTCGGAATTGATGCCGAACTGGTTTTTACGTTGTTTGACAATGAAGGCGGTAAGGTTGGTACTTTCAGCAGGAATACTAACGGCACTTATGATATTGGCCCGATGCAGATCAACTCATCCAATCTGCCTGAAATAAAAAAGCATTTCCCGACTGTAACGTGGCGGGTTCTGGCTTACGATGCTTGCGCTAGTTTCTGGGTTGGAACATGGTGGCTCTACAGAAAAATTGTTGATCGCAAGGGCAATGTGTTTGAAGGGATTGCAGATTACAACAGCAAAACCCCAAAGGTACGTGCAAAGTACATATTTAACTTCATGGTAAAGTACAATCGCCGGATCCAGCAGCGTAACGGGATGGGTGAGCTTTATCAATGGACCCAACAACCTCCTCGATACAATGGCCATATAGCTAAAAATGTCCCGGAGCAAAACCCGACTCCTGTTGTTAAATAAATTCAACCTGATATTACAGAAGATCATCGAGTAGCTTGGGTACCCCCCCGCAAAAAATTCGCATAGACTCAGGGGTAATAAATTGTCTTTTTCTGCAAGAAATATATTTAAGATTCTCTCTTCTTTCTTGATGCAGAAAAGCCCTCTTCATGAAGAAGTATGTGTTCCTGAAGAAACAACAGCTGGTTTATGGGGCCCTCTCCCTGATTCGCATGTCGTGCTTTTCTTAGATTTCGATGGGGTTTGTCACAGGTGCAAAAATGAAACCTTTGAGCGAATGCCATTGGTGGAAAAATTACTGGATAAATGCCCTTCCATGGTGATTGTCATCTCCAGTTCGTGGCGTGAATGTGCCAGTATAACTTACCTGAAATCTCTTTTCCGGCTACCTTATAGAGACAAAGTCATAGGTGCTACCGATTCGGTATATTTAAAACCTAATCAGTCAGGTGTGCGGGCTGCTGAGTGTGAGGACTTTGTATTTTCACATCGAGTTAAAGCATTTATCTGCCTTGATGACGACGAATCATTATTCCCGGTCGGTTATCCACATTTGCAAAAAACCAATTATTACACCGGCCTCACCGAATCTGATCTTGCAGCTCTTAACACCAGGTATCATCTGCTTATGAAACGTTGGGCTTCCTGAATTAAAGTAACTTTTACGGAGAGCATGCCCGCATTATCAGTTCTATGCTTCTCCATTTCTGCCCCGGGTCAAAGCATTGCACAGTTGGAAGAAAACATGCCGGTCTCTTAAGCTTGCTGCTCAGTTTGGTTCCGGTGCTGAAAAACCTGCCAACGGTGCTTTAGGAATTCAGTATTGATGGGTTTACGCAGCGGCTTAATAAACTCTCCTTGATATGCCGCTAAATCATGATCTACCGCCAAAGCTTCAGCGAGAATGTTAACCTCCAACGTCACCGGATGAATGGCAATCATGTTTGCGTCGAAAAGATCGTGTATATCATGGCGTAAGAGCAACCCATTTGTATAATGGTCTACTCCTCCGTTACGATGCTCCATCAGATGAGCAGCCTCAGTGCGCTGGCGCAGTCTAGAGCCTGTAATCACACATTGGTCATAACAGTTGTTGCGGACGGCTTCTGCAAATGAGGCCTGATCTGGTCGTGTCTCGACAGTTGTCTTACTACCCTTACGCTTACCCGGTACAGTAGTTTCATCAGGAATATTCGGCTGAAGCTCCTTTTCTTCTATACCATCAGTCTTCATAGCGACCATAATCGCGGCCGGTGGAGATTTAGGCTGATCTTCCTGCGATCTTTCGCGGCCACCAACTGGATACCCTAGAAAACCCTCAATGATCTCTAGTGGAGGTAATGTAGCGTTTGAACGTGCATAAATAGCGAACTCTGCGGCACGTCCGCCGGGAATATATCTACGTACCAGTATTGGAAGAGAGGCTTCTTCATCTGGTTCCTCTTTTTCCGACAGGATTATTCGTTCGGTGAGACGGGCTGAATTTTTTTTCATTTCACTCAACAGTCTATTGCGTTCTTTTACCTTTCGGTCATTATCCTCCAACATCTTACGATGACTAACCTTAGCCAGATGGTCTTCCAGTTCCTGTATATATTCGGGATCGATAGTGTCAATTAGACCGAACGCCATCAACCGCTCCCCCCTTGTTTTACAAGATTCTAGCCGAACGCGAATGTACTCCTTACGCTTGGCCATCAAATGTTCTTTTTGTTTTTTTTCTCGAATTACACGGAGCTGAGTATTGTAATTAGAATAAACGGTTTCGCTATTCTGCTCTGTCTCTAGAGCAAATTTTTGTAGGTGTTCACGTAGTTTTTTACGGGTATTTTTGGGGGCATGCATTACGGTACGCTCAATGTATGAGCCTGTGCAGCGTAAAGAAAGTACAGTTTCAGCATGGGAATAACCAGCATTGAGACGATAGCGGGCAATTTTAAGCAAATTATTAAAGTGTGCACCATTACATATACCTAGTTCTTCCAAGACACGACGTTCTCTATCATTAATAGATGGATGGTTAATATCTTTTACTTTGTTTGCCATGTCCTGTGTCTCAGTGCCTATTCAGCCGGAACATCTACTACATAAAGAACGAGATTGTACAGAAATCAGCTAAGTTTATGAATAAAAAAGGCCGCAAATTTATACTTTGCGGCCTTCACTGTTTAACACCATATTTTAGTAAATACGTTTAATTTTCATTAGGTTATATTTGAAACTCACCTACCTTTTATTTTCATTAAGCCACTGATCCGCTTTATCGACACGTGACTGGTAAGGCTCATTTGTGTTGCTCAGCTCTGACTTCATGTACTGAATGAATTCATCTGCTTTCTGAGGCCCAAAGCGTGGGTCATCCGTCAATTGCTGCCGGATAGCCCTTTCAGAGTTCTGCGCTGCATTCGCATAAGTCGAAACGCCGTCGCTGCTAATACTCTGATACCGGTCACTTACAGCTGCGACGCCATCAGACATCTGCATGTGATTAAGGACTTTACCCTGGAGAGAATCAGGCATATTTGCAGGGTTAGAGGCATCATTTGCTATCGATGTCTGGGTTTGAAGGATGCCCGCTCCCGTAAGCATCTCATTTACCGGTTTCGCCCCAACGCTGGTTAGCGTATCCGAAACAAATTGCTGGCCCCCGAGTAGCGCACCAGAAATCGCGCCCCGCTCAGTGTTGGCCTCTATCTTTTCCCCAACCAAGCGATCTGTGACGGTCTGAGTGCGGTTACCAACGAGACCACCGCCCGACCCACCCTCTCCTAGGTTTGCCCGTACGACTGACTCAAGTGAACCATCAGCTCTGTTATGAGTGTTGAAACTGCTATGGATGCTCTGAACGTCATTCATACTCCAGTTAACGTTATAGTTACCCAGTTCATTAAGGATCTTCTGGGTATCCGCTTTGAGCTGCTCTCTTTCGGCACCGGTAGCCATGGTGCTGGCACCATAGGTAAAGACAGCTTGCTGTGCCAATTCAGCTCGCTTATCGTCCCGGCTTAAGTTCGGGTTGTTGGCAACACGACTAAAGTAGTTATCAGTGTTATTAGATAAGCCACGAACTTGACCGCTCTGATACATACTGTTCAAAGCAGTGGCTCGTTGATCCATTCCATCACCAACCACCCGACCTCCGGTAGCCTTTTCCAGATCGTTAAATGTGCCTTCTGCATTTCTGACATCCTGACCTGAATTGACGACTTTCTCTACACCCTGATTATTCAGTACAGGGCCATTCGTTTTGAGAGAATTGAGCACATTCCTTTCTTCATCAGAATAAGTGCGGCCCACGTTGTTGTTATGTATTCCCTGAATATCGCCTTTGCCCGCGTTATCAAGGTTATACGGAGTAAAGCCAGCTTCACTTTTTCCAGGGACACGCTGAGTCGCGTCCTGAGCGTTGGAGGAAAGACCGAGTTTAGCCTGCGAATCAACACTTCCACCCAGTTCCCCTACGCGTGACGCACTCATCACGCCAGACGTATTTACGCTGTCAGGAGTTCTATCCTGTGCCTGAGTGATAGTATTAATTCCTGACCCTTCGCCTGAAATTCTGTCGAGCTGATTGGTGATAGGTAGCAGCTGCTGTGCATTACCACCGAAGTCGGAAACCAGACTTTTAAGCAGGCTGGAGGTTTCACGGAGATCCTGTTTATTACTTTCGGCCGTCTCTCCCCGGGCGGTATCAATCGCAATTTTTTGCTCACTGAAATCTCGTGTTGCAGCCACAAGCGCGTCAGTACGTTGAAGCTGCGAACCAAGCTGATTACTGGCCTTGAAGGTATCGTTATAGGAGTTGAATTTCTCCATAAACGCATTCTCATCCAGCCCATTCTTACGAGCAAAATTCCTTACATCATCATCACTGAAGTTTTTGTTGCGAATAGAATCGGAGAACCTGTCCAGGTTAATGCTTTGTTTAGAATCAAGGCTCATTCCACTATTGGAGCTGGCGTTAGTCGATACCGATGTAGAAATGTTTTGCGCCATCGTCTGTGTCGCCTGGTTCATTTTCGACGATGCTTCTTTAAACGCATTAGTATTGGATATCTGATCGCTGCTTACCTGAGACGCCGCTTTACTGAACTGGTCAGTCAAAGCAGAATCCTGGCTAAGCTGATTCGTGATTGCTTTTGAAAGGTCATTTGAAAGCGAGTCACTGCCTGTATTGGTCTTAGATGCGCCGCTACTCAATTGCCCTGCTACAGCTGCTTTCAGCCCGGCTCCGTTGCCAGTTCCAGCACCTCCATTAAGCCCAGCGTTTAGAATAACATTTGAAGCAATGCTGGCCATCTGAGACGCACTCACCCCATGTTTCGTTGCAATACCTTCTGCTACAGAGGCACCAATCTTATCCGAGATCTGCTTCATTGTTTGCAGGTTGGTTGAGAACTGCTGGCTCGACTGTCCTGACCTTCCAATTTCACTCATCTGACTGTAACCAGCCTGGAATGAATTACTTGCCGCACTCATAACTGATGAGGTTACAGCTGATCCTTGCCCCTGGCTGTTAGCGATACTTGAACCAGCATTCCACATTCCAAGACGGAAATTACTTGAATCAACTGCGCCGCCATCGCTGTATCCCTGACCGGTACTGGTCAAGGCGGTTCGTGTCACGTCACCAAATGAAGATTTACCGCTGTTAGGGCCATCCCATACTTTGGGCGTTACATGACCAGTATCCACCGGCGCATCGGGGGTCACTCCCTTAACCGCATTCATCATCGGGTGAATCGACTGTGTCATCAGGAATAATGTGAGTACCGGAATCAGAGCATAAAGCGCGGAAGCAACAGACAGGTATGAACTGTATGTTTCCGCAAGCCCTGGGAGCCCCATCCACGTGACGGCATTATTCTGGCTGTTGAGGGTGCTCCAGGTATCCAGATCGGCCGTCGCGACTTTCTTCACATACGCGTTGACCATTACTGCCGTAAGCGGCCACATATTCACGAAGAGAATAAGTTGCAAATATTTCGCCGCAGCGGCAACACCATTACCACCTAACGCCAGCAGCATAAGCAAAGCAAATGGAGCAACCATGTAAGCAAACATCTCAAGGAATGCGATTGCTGCTCCAGACAGTTGTAACCACAACTGGCCCTGTGAAGCCATTGTGTTGGTTCGCTTCAGAGAAGCCTCAAACAACTGCATATCGGAAGCCAGACTGAGTGGGGTCTTATATTTGCTTGCGCCATTTCTGAGCTCATTCATTATGAACAGGTTCAGGGTGGCGTCATACGAACCAATAGCCTTACCGTACATACCATTTGCTGACGCCATAACATCAGTAAAACTTGCGCCGGTAGGTGCACCATTTGCTTCGTCTGGAGTAAGGATGCCGTTTGTCTGTCCTATAAGGGAAATAGTCTGGCGAGCTTCAGCTGTACTGGTAACCTGTTTCACAGTTGACCAGACCTCATCACACGTACCAGATTTTGAACCGTTAGCGCCAACAATACTGGCAGAGGCATTCTTCAGTGCGCCTTTCATCGCCTGATTAATCCGGTCCATGCTATCTGCCAGATTAGCTGAGAAAATATCGTTAAAAATAGTTTCTTTACCGGCAATATTTGCGCTTGAGTTTTGGGTAGCCTTCAGGCAGTTGTATGCAAGAGACTGAACGGTAGCACATACGTTCATTGGCCCTAGCCCGCTGGCCGGTTCAGGAAATGCAGAACAGTAGCCCTGGCTATCGCCGCCCCATTGCAAAAACTTCACGAATCGGATCATCGGACCGAGGGTGATGTCATCGTCCAGAGTTGTTGCAGACAGGTCCACCGGAGAAAGCGGATCAAACGCAGTTTTATAATCCTTCAGCAAACCCTGGCTTAAGTTAGTGGTGACGGTGGCCATCGCAGCAATAAAAATTGGAATTCCGTCGACGTTTCTGACCTCTCCCGACTTTACAGATTCAATAGTTACATCCACTCGAACCATTGCCATCATGAAAAGGATCAACCCCAAAAACCAGGAGAAAAACGGTAATTCATTTTTGGTCGGAGCCTGAAGCCATAGCCACGTTTTATAGAATAGGCTCACACCTGCTACAACGGCGGCCGTGGTCAGGAACTCTTTTACACCAGTATATTGAGAAAAGATTAGGGCAATACCGGTAAAAGCCGACCAGACAAAATCAATATCACCCAGGGTATATATGTTGTAATCCATGTCAGACCTCAGTTACGTGTGCCACGAATACTTTCAGTGAAAGCCTTCCGTTGCAGGCGACGGTTATCCCAGGTTGAAATGACGTCCGAGCTGGTACCGACCTGGCTGTGCGATAGCTCATAGGCGGCTTTAACCTGTTTTGAGAGATTGTCTGTTAATCGGTTGAGATCATCCCTTTTACCCGACAGCGACTCACTCGGTATGCTCATGGTTGAAATTTTGGCCTCAACCTGGCGCAACATGTTGATTACGAGGCTCGTCGCAGCAATAGTGCTTATGTCCTGAATGTATGCGTACCCTTCCGGTGCTTCGAATGTTTGCAAAGAGTCGATAATGGTCGGGATGCCGATATAGGAGATAATGCGTAATTCATCATCTGAAACACGAACGTCGTTGATGATTTTTTTCTGTACGTTTAAAAGAAGATCAGAAATGGTATCCTTCAATCCCTTAAAACCACCGTCATTAACTTCTGACATGACAAGGCACTGAGCCTTTCGTGGGGATGATGGATCTGGTGCCGGAGAACACTTGAGCATTTTAATTGATCCGCCAGCTGGTGGCCCCATGATGTAATCCGTGACAGTCATGGTAGACGGGCGGACTTCCATTCCCGCTTTTTCGCCTTTGCTATCCCAGTTGATAATGACAGTACCCACGAGAGACATAAGTTGTTCTGCCAATTTATAACCGGATAACTCCGTTACCCCTCCGATGTTCATTGTTCCCTTATCAATATCCATGAACGACATATAGAAGAGGTTACCACTGAATTTTTCAGCGAACTCTTCGGGATCCTTTGCTTTAACCTGAGAAGTGACAGCTTCAGGTGACTTTGTCATCGATGAGCCAAAATCAGGAATGAGACCATTAATCGATCCCAGAATTGAGGCTGGTCCAGAGCTAACTGAGTTAGCAAACTGGCTTGGCGTACCCACGTTTTCAGAAAGGAAAGAGTAAGTTGCATTGCATGAATCTTTCGCAAATTTATTTAGCGCTTGCAGTTTGTTTTGGATGTCATTAATCGTTGCAGCACAGTCAGCACAAATAGCTGAAACAGCAACGTTAAAAGCATAGATAGCCGCACCCTGGGCAATACCACGGGCCACCTGCACAAGCTGGTCCCCGTTGATCATGCTGAAGGACCCAAGAAAAACGTCAATACCATTACAACCGACAGAAGCTTTTGGAAACGACATGGAAACAAGGTTGGTATTAACGTTTGTTGTTCGGTAAGACATTGACCCGCCAACTATGCCTGTACGGGTTGCTGTGGAAAAGGTGGCCGGGCTGGTAGACGTCATCATGCCATTGAAAATGTTACGCATTGCGTTGTCTGCATTTGCAGTCGGGGCTAAAATTGCAGCACAAACAGAAAGAGACAAAAGTAACTTTTTGAAGTTGAAAACGGCATTACTGCGCATAAGTGCCTCCAAAACTGCCGCCAGCATTGAGATAATTGACCGGATCGGCCGTAGGCATGTCATAGCCTTCGAGTTTTTGGTCCATTATTTTTTGAAGTAAGAATGGGTCTGATTCCATTTCGGATTTATTAACGGTAATAACGCCATCATCACCGATGGTATATTGCCTTTTAATATCTAGAGTTGACTGAAACGAAGCGTCATCGATCAGATTCATGCCCTTCGCGGCAAGTATAATAGTGTTCTTTAATTCATCAGCGGAGATCATGCCTTCACTAATGCGCTGAGCTGATGTCCCATCCTTTGAAACCAGGAAAATTGTAGGTACCTCTCGAATTTTAAATTGATCAATAATTTGTGCATTGGGGATGTTAAAATCCTGAAAAAGGCCATTATGCAATGGCCTTCCATCCATACTGATTGGAAGAATATCTACCGAATAATAGTTCTGCATAAATTGAAGTATTTGGCTCTCTTCGTGGCAAAACTGGCAAGTACTCTGGAAAAAGAAAAATAAACCTGACTTAGTAAAGATATCTTTCATTACCGTTTGCTGATTTTTTTCAACAACAGTGCGGTGAGCATCCAGTGCCACCTTTTCCACTGGTTGCCTGCGTTTTTCAGACATCATCGGGTTTTTAAGAAAATAATCTTTTGATTTGTCAGAAAAACGCGTACTGATATCCAGCATTAACCTTTGCGCCGTGTAATAACGTGATAGATTTTCTGCGGTAGGGTTATCCATTGCCTGCGTTAACAGTCGAGGCATATTCTCTTTTAGCCATTTTGAATTTAAATCTACCTTTTCCTCTTTTGAAGGCGAGCTAGCAGCACCGGTTGGTGGCAAAACCTTTTCTTCTTCAGCTTCGCTTTTTTTAGCAGGATCGTCATACCAGAAGAAACCCTTCTTATAAGCCTGGCCTGATACAAAGGGCGTATCTTTTATTAGGGGTTGCTCAGGGCTGGCGTGGGCACCAGTAATTACCAAAGACATAAGCAAAACCATCTTTGAAGGCGCTAATGCAATACGAGTCATAGACCGTTCTCCTTTTCTGATGCGGTTATGATGGCATACAAAAAAAAGGTTAGAGCTCGTATAGCATGGTCGTTTTTATGTTGAAAAGGACGGAAAAGGAGTGCTGACTAAGAAGATAGTCTCGGTGATGGAAAGATCATCCATCTTGCACATTGTGAAAAATCCGGTGTAACAAAAACATGGTTTTATCGAATATCTAAAAGCAAATATTGCTTTGAAAACAGGTGTATTAAGAGCTGAAAAAAATCATCACCAGTAACGCTGTTTCTATATTTCAAAGAAGGAATAGCTAAGGATCAAAGAAGCGAACTTAGGCAAGAATATAAAATATATTAATTGAAAGCGATTAAGAAGTCGTCATGCATAGAAGGTTTTAGAGAACCTAAGTAGTTTTACGTTTTCAACAGAAAAAAAGGTGAACATTTTTTGGAACGAAGAAAGACTGTATAAAGAAAAATCAAATTATATCTTTACTTGTCAAGAGTTAATATTTAAGTTGTAACTAATATTTGATTGTAAAGCAAACAACAGAATTTGACTTAAGTCAATATTTAGATTCAGACAAGGCAAGTTTCGCGATATCTTTTTTAAATTTAATCTAATTCTTCTTGAGAATACCTCTCTATGGCTGAAGCAGTTGAAGATAATCTGCAACGTGGACAATAAGCATCATTTGTCACTGGCACAATGTATGGGCGTTTACATTTTTCGCAGGCACCTAGTTCTTCAATTTCTTTCATAGAAGTAAGGATTTCTATTATTTTATTAACTTCCGGTGCGCATACAAAGTATCCCAGATTATGAAGGACACTCATTATTCGGTTGAAGTCAATTTGCCGAAAACTCGCTTCCGGATTTATTGGATCAAAACCAAAATAGTTAACTGCGACATCAATAACAGCAGAAAAAGCTCGGCGGTTATCTGTGCGTTTGCTCCAGCCCCGGATACCTTTTTTGAGTTTTGTTTTTGCACCAGGCTCAAAATCGATATTTTCAGCAACATGATTACCGTACAAAATTCGTATTGTATTTTTATTTGCCCCAAGCGACATAGTCCTTGCTGCTCGCAATAGAGCATTAGCTTTTGTTTGATCGACCTTTGCCATATTAATAATCCTTTAACATAACTTTATTTGTTAAAGTGTTGAACACATCCTGACGGTGACTGGTGAACATAGTGTCATAACGTAATAGTTCCATCAAATCATCACTAACTTTTCCTAACCGGATGTCAGCAGACAATTCATAAGCCCAGGCAAAAACTTTCGTTTTAAGTGAAACACTCTCTTCAATATGCCCTTGTGAGAAAGCAATTGTACGTGGGAAAAGAACGACATCGTTAATTGTTTTTAACGATGAATAACCAATGTCTTTAATAGCATCAGCTGTAGTTGGTTTTAAACCAAAGAAAACACTTACAAACTCTGGTGCGAGCATTGAGATAAAGAACACCTGCATAAAGTAGTCATTCTGTATATCAACACATTTAGAACGCAACTCATGAATCTTCTTGGGATTATAGATATCCACTGTACCATTCAGAAAAGTCACTTTTTCACCGGCATCGTAAATACCATAGTCAATATCATTTGTATCATATTCACGAATTACATTGGAATCACCGTCCAAGACCGCAGAAAAAAACCTCTCCCATGTAATTTCCTTTCCGAGTGTACGCGGAACCAAAAAACTACCTGGACGTGTTTCCACTTCAAAAGCTAAATCAGCGGCTGTACTAAATCCTTTCCCAAATAGGCGACGCTGGAGAAGAGGAGTCCCAGTTTGATATGCAGAAGATCCATGCACAGGCAATAACATTAAAAATGCACGGTAACTACGAATAAGCGAAATCTCAGTGCGGAAAAGTTTACCGAGTAAGCTACGAGTTAAATTATCAGATTCTGACATGTGCTGATTGTCCTTGCGCCATTACAATTGTTCAAATCTTCAACATGGATTTTTTGTTAGGTGTTCGGTAGGGTGAAAAGTAACTTTTAGTATTTTCTTAAGGCTTGAATAAGCCTTAAATCTATCCCTTCAACCACACCGCTTACTTGTAACACTTTTTAACCAAACTGACCAGAATTTTATCAAAATTTCTTCGCATGCTAACGAAATGTGAAGCGATTAAAAAAAAACCTAAATCCAGCCCCTCCCAACGTTGGATTAGAATAACGACGTCTTTCACTGACCGTCATAAACTGACATTTTTACTTTTCATCAACCTCATGCTTACATAGGATCACTAAACAAAGAAAAGTGACCCTATGAATACCTCACATAGGGTCACTTATGTTTGAAAAGTGACCCTATGTAATGTCGTCATAGGGTCACTTTTTATAAAAGTGTCACTATGGACAAAGTTCCATAGGGTCATTTTTTTTGGAAAAGTGGCACTAGATATATGTATAACTTTAATAGAGCAATGCACATTATCAAAAGCAATAATCCACAATGGTCATTCCCTCAAAAGTAACTTTAGAGGGTAGCGATGGAAGTGAGGCTAAACTCGCTGTTACTGTTTCTGAAGGCCCCTCCCGAATGGGGGAAACAGCGAGTGCATTACATCTGTTCAATTCCCTCATCAAAGAGCATTCAAAAATCTTCTGTTCGTGAAAAAAAACGGAAATTTCCTCCGGTATAGTAATTTCACATCAGGAGGCGTCATGAGTAATTCGAATCTTATAAGTTCTATAGAGCTAACACGTAAAAATTTACGTGCTCAGATTGAAGGTTTGCGTGTTGAGGCTGAAGATCTCATTACAAAATACTGGATCAAGTGGAAGGAACGAAACCACCAAGAGATTAACCTTACCCGACATAGCAAAGTTCCAAAGAGGGAGTATCTGGGTTCTTACGCACCAAAAGTTGAGCTAATTGGTAATGCCAGAAAAGTAACGATCACTTGGCATCAGTTCAGCCCTTATAAAACAAGAGCGCCTAGTCACATGTCAAAACGGGTGCAACCAATGAAAAGTGGAAAATATTCTAAGAACTGTTTTGTAAACCATGCCAGCTGGGAATACGAAATGATTTCTGAAACGGAAGCATTGCTGGAGCCTTACAGAGAAATGCTTGAGCTCTATCATTCAGCATATATCGAACTTGGACGAAAAATCCGTCAATACTCAAAAACTAAGGTGGCACAATGACCGACGCAATTATCACGGACAATGAGCGTATTAACATTGAACCAAAAGATGTAATGGTAAAAGGTTCAAATAAAAAGCAAGGCGTAAACGCTCAAACTTCTACTCAACGTAGACCAGAGCACCAGGGTATGGCCAAAGTTATTATTAACCCCGGCACCCCAGATTTTAACCGGTTTTTAACTGCCAGAAATGGAGCAGTCATCAGAGGTTTTGATGATGTGAGTATCGCTATTTCCTCTCTCTTTAAAACGGTTGATGCAGTTAAACATCCTGACCTTGTTCAGGCTATTCAGGATTGGTTCAACGAGCTGCATGAAGAAAACAATAAGATGAAAGAAAATCTTGTTGCTTATATTAAGTCAATTGAGTTCGACAAGAATGACTCATTCATGTCATCAACTCAGTTTGTACCTTTCAGTTTTGAACCAGTACAACTCAACTTCAATAACCACAACACCATGAGGTTTTACAAGTACATCTTCGAGATGAACCAGCTCATGAACACAATGTATGAGTACAACTCATTGGGTTTACTGGCTGTAAGCGACTATCCGGTTATGTCTCACAACATTATAAAGAGTATTAATTTATATGTTGAGAATGTGAAAAAGACTCTGAATGTTTCTCGCCGTAAGGATGGGCCATACAGTCCAGCAGAGTTCATCACCAAAGTAATGCAATATAAAAGTGTGCAGGCATACATTGCAGCCGAACTGTTAGGCAAACGTCGATAAGGTATGATGATGAATTTCAGGGCGCTGTATTTATGTATTAAACGGATTTTGGGGATATTCTCATCTCAGGAGAATGATGCAACCTCTGTAATGATTGAGGATATATCAAGCCTCTCTCCTTTTGCGCAGATTCTAGGAGATCAGAAGTACACTGTTCCTGATCATCCAAATCCAGAAGTCCTGAAATTCATCGAGTATCCAACTCGTCCGACGGGCATACAGACATTTAATGAACAGTCAATCCTGTCTCTGTATCGGGAAAAGCTGCACTCAATTTCAATGATGTTAGCTATCAGCGATAGCGACATCAGGGACGATGCATATACATTTACTAATTTAGTATTAAAGCCCTTGGTTGAATATGTTCGCTGGATACATCTTTTGCCAGCTTCCGAAAATCATCATCATAATGGTATTGGTGGGTTACTTTCTCACAGCCTGGAAGTGGCCATACTCTCTTTAAAAAATGCGCATCACTCAGAACTGAGACCAATCGGATATCAAGATGAAGAAGTAGTCCGTAGAAAAGTATATCTCTATGCTGCGTTTATCTGTGGTTTAGTCCATGATGCCGGAAAGGTTTACGATCTCGATATTGTAAGCCTGAATTTAGCTAGTCCGATCATTTGGACGCCAAGCTCACAAAGTCTTCTTGACTGGGCACGTGAAAATGACGTGGTTGAATACGAAATCCACTGGCGAAAGCGTATTCATAATCAACATAATATCTGGTCCAGCGTTTTCCTTGAGCGAATCCTAAACCCGGTATGTCTTGCATTTTTGGATCGGGTAAATAAAGAACGTGTTTATTCAAAAATGATCACCGCCCTAAACGTTTATACTGATGGGAATGACTTTTTGTCTAAATGCGTGAGGACCGCTGATTTCTATTCTACTGGTACAGACCTTAATGTTTTACGTGACCCTATCATGGGTCTGCGTTCTAATGATGCAGCAGCAAGGGCCATTAGTACCATCAAGCACAACTTTACCAGTATCAATATCAACAATTACAATGCTAAGCCTATGCACATCATTATCGTAAATGGTGAGGTATACCTTAACGAGAACGCATTCCTTGATTTTGTTCTCAATGATTTCGAATTACATAAATATAACTTCCCTCAGGGAGAGGCTGGTAAGACGGTATTGGTAGAATCCCTAGTTCAACGTGGTTACGTCGAGCCCTATGATGATGAGCGTGTCGTTCACTACTTCATTCCGGGTATCTATTCGGAAAACGAAATATCAAACATCTTTAGAAATGGGATAGGGAAACTAGAATTCTATAACCTTCTTAAGCTAAGGTGGATTGGTTTAATCTTTGATTCCTATAAAATCCCTGACTCAGTGCCGGGTCTTTTTAGCGTTAATGCCAATAAAGACTTTATTTACATTGACGAGCAAAAAACAGTTACTGAATACAGAAGACCAGTGCCCGGTCGGGACGCTATAACTAAAATTACTGATACTGTTGAGACGGCTGTTCTTAAGGTTAATGATTTAGGCCGCTCCACTGCCTCTATTGATGTTGATATACATTCTAAGAAAAATGAAGGCTCATCCGACGATTTTGAGAAGAAAGCCGAAAGTGATAATGAAATTGATAATGACACGCAGATAGTTAAATCTGAGGGTGAGGAAGCAGCTGATCCTGTCATTCCTGATATAGAAGAAAGTGAAGATGAATCGGCAAAGGACACGGAATCCCATGTCCTGGTCAACCAACTTCATGAACTCCTTTTAAGCGCTCCACTTTCCAATGACTATATAGTGTGTGTAGATGCTGTCCCCTACCTCAACATAGATGCCACTATGGCATTGCTGCCGGGATTAGATGAAAAAGCATTTAGTGAAGAGCCCTATTTCCAACTGACATTCAGAGAAGGCTCTCTCGATGGAATGTGGATAGTAAGGGACATTGACGATCTGCGTTTAGTCCAGCTCGGCGATAACTGCGCCGGGTTCCAGCTCACCTATCATGAGCCAAGAAGGCCAACAACTTTAAAGTCACTTTTCAATACTTCTATGTATCAGGCATTAGTGATTAATGATGAGTCTTCTGTTGAAAACTCTGCCCCACGTCCAAAGCAAACGCTTGAGCTGCCTCCCCCACGTGTAAATGCAGTCGAAGAACATTCTGGCGACGTGGAATATCATGGAACCGATAGTGCATCCGCGACTGGTCCGCTGAAAACTGAGGCTGTGGAATATGAACATTATCAACATCTTTTTGAGGAAGAAGATGAAGAGCATGAGATCATTGATTATACCGATTTCACACAGCTTAGTGTTTCTCGGCCAGAAGTCGGTAGTTGTGCAACAAGCTCTTCGGTCCATAATGAAAAGCTTCTCCCCGAGCCGTCAGAATTACCAGAACTTAACCGAGAACAGAACGCTGATCCCCAGGGTACGATTGAACGCTCTATGGATGTTTCTGTAGGACAAGAAAACTCAGAACCAGATACTGAGGGTAACTGCCCACCACCAGCTGAAGTTGTGTATTCCCAGACCGAAGCAGCCGCAACCAGTGTGATGGCAAGTGAAGAGCCCGCCTTACCTCCTGTACTTGAAGAATCAAATGGAGAGCATGCGCCCACAGACGCTAAGGGGCATCATCTTTCGCCAGCACTGGCCAGACTGTTCGCCCCAACAGCACCGGTAGAAAAACAAAATCCCAAGCGCAACCGGAATAAATCATCGGACAAAGCAGAAGTACAAAAACCAGCATCACCTGTTTCTGGTCACAATCTGAACAGTAAAGTCTTTGCAACTACTGAATCAGACCAAAATGGTGAATTCTCGCTTATAAGCGAAGGTGACGTTACAGAGCTTGAATTTGTAGAAATTGCGTCAGTACTGCATCAAATTCTGTCCAAAATGGAGGTGGCGTTTAAAAGAAAGCGCAAAAACAGATTTATGGTAAGTACTCCTAATACTCTCTATCTGACCCAATCTTGCGTGGAAAAATTTGGGTCGCAGTTAGAGGCTCAAGATCTTTTCAATAAGCTTCCTCAGTACCTCGTTAATTCTGGTGCTGTGATCAATACAAAATGCCATGCATTTAACATGCCTACTTTGCTGGCCGCATCAGACCGGGCGAAAGTGGACATTGAACGAATTATCAATAACCTGAAAGAGGCTGGGAACCTATAATGTCAGATTCGAAGAGGACTAACCTCCATGCACAAGAGAATTTTTATCGGCCTATTCTTGAGTATCGTAGTGCCTCAATACTTTTGATTTGTTCGGTTTCTATGCTTTATATGGGACTTTCTTCAGACGGACTGGACATCGCCCCAATAGTTCTGTTCACCTCAATATTGCTTTTTTTGCTGTGCCTTTATCGTTGCAAAACAGCAGCGCCATTCTTGATGGCTCATTGGCGTGTATTCAAGCGACATTTCATGTTCGTTAGTCTTGATTCACTGCGTGTAATTAACAAAAGTAACTTTTTCTCCAATGAGCGAAAGTATCGTCAACTGGTTCAGGATTATCAAAATAAAAATAAGGATATACCCGAGCGAAAGTCCTATTTTTGTGATGGGTTTGAGTGGGGCCCGGAACATGCGGATCGGGCATATCAAATAGCTAACCTCTCCAGTGATAAACGTGAGATCGAGTTGCCATTCGTCTTCAACCCAATTAAGAGACATTTTGACGCAATGGCTCGTAAGATGGGCGGCAGCAATGCAATTTTTGCTGTGGAACGTAGGGAACCCATATTTGTAACTGAAGACAATTGGTTTGGTCATACTCTGATAACCGGAAACGTGGGTACCGGGAAAACGGTGCTACAGCGTTTACTAAGCATTAGCATGCTTCATCTTGGTCATGTTGTTGTTGTCATAGATCCAAAGAACGATGCAGAGTGGCGAGAATCTCTAATGGAAGAGGCTAAGACCCTCGGTCTTCCTTTCTATAAATTTCATCCTGGCCAGCCAGCATCTTCGGTCTGTATTGATGTCTGCAACACCTATACTAATGTTTCTGACCTAACATCTCGTCTTTTGAGCTTGGTGACAGTTCCCGGTGAGGTTAACCCATTCGTTCAGTATGCCAAGGCTCTCGTTTCCAATGTGATTTCCGGGCTTTCTTACATAGAGAAAAAGCCTTCTATTTATCTGATTCACAAGAACATGAAAAGCCACATGTCTATTGTGAATCTTACAGTCAAGGTAATGGAGTCTGAACCGCCCCGGGTTTCCTGGAGAGTGTTTTATCTGTGAACTCAGGCTGCCAGATCATCGTTTCCGATGGAAGCATAATAAGCTTTTTCTGCTTCTGCCGGAGGAGTATG
>NZ_JBJQJO010000036.1:0-24938 GCF_046487395.1 Escherichia sp. WS1450 | reverse complement strand
TGCATGACCAGCCAGGTAGTGATTTACAGCGGCAAGTTTTACTTCAAATGAATGTTTCATAAACTGCACCTTCAGATGTCAGATTATGTCCAACATTTGGGGTGCAGTTCAGTTTACGCCGCATCCGGCAATAGTGCCGGTCAGACAGCGATTACCATTTCACCGTCATCGACAAAAACCCTGCCGTCTGGGCAAAATCATCACTCCCTTTCTGCCACGCCACGCTACCACGCAGGGACACTCGCTGACTGATATTGCCCGTGACTCCCACTTTTATTTCACCCCGTTGTTTTACCGCTTCGTCACTGATAGTGCTGCCATCTTCTTCAATTTTCGTCGCATGGGGATCGTGATAATAATTCAGATCTAATGTTGGTATGACATGAACAGAGGTACGCCATTCGCTGTGTAAACCCAGCCGCGTTTGAATATCATCACCCTGCGATTGTGACACGCGCGCATGGTTAGCGGCGGTAAAATCATCCTGCTGCACGCCCTGATAAATCACCTGCGCCTGCGGTTCAACCACCACACCACGCCCCGGTAACCACTGATACCCCGCTTCCAGCGAGGCGATAATCCCCGACGAATGGTAATGATCTGTGCCATCGTCTTGTTCGGAAACATCATTGTTAAACCACGCGTATTGCAGCCAGCTATCCAGCCAGGCCCCCTGCTTCTGATTACCGTGCTGAAACCAGCTTGAGGTCAGACCAACGGCATAACCGTGGTTCTGGTTATCGGCGCGAGTTCCGGTCATATTCGAGCGGCTGTCGCCCTGGTTATCACTGTAGCCACCAACCGCCCCAAGCATCCACTCGCCATCCGCGCCCCAGCGCCCGCTAAACAAGTCGCCGCTAAGCTGCACCGTAGAAGTGTCTTCATGCTGAGCCAGTTGCCCCGCTGCTGTGTAATGATAATTTCCGCCGATAACACGTAAATTCAGCGTCTGACCATCGCCACCAGCGTGATCGTGTCGCTCCATCACAAACGCCTGATTTGCCGCCCGCAGGTTATTAAAATATCCACCAACTTTGGCATTCAACACCGGCTGGTAGGCAGGCGTAGGTTCCGGGTCGGGTGTTGGATCAGGAGTCGGGTCTGGATCAGGTGGCGATGGTGGCGTTGCTTCTTGCGATCGCAGATACCAGTCGTTGTTATCTTCCACCAGCGTGTAGTCATACGCTCCCATATTGACGTAGCCGCTGCCCGCCAGACTGAACTGCGCATTGTTTTGAAATTGCGTTGGATCGGCTGCGAAATCAACCACTTTAATGCCTGTAGATGTCGGCTCACCAATACCCGTAATGGGATTAATTACCACGGTCGTGTTGCCAGCAGTATTACCGTTCAACACCAGTTGGTCACTTGCCGAGTCATCGCCGTTTAATTCGCTATCGAGCAGTAGCGTACCACCGCCGGTATAATCACCGTTTACCGTCAGCGTGTCGCCGGCGACGCCATTTTGCAGGCTGACCGCACCGGACGTATTGGTCAGATTGCCATTAACTGTTACGTCGGAAAGATAAGTCAGGCTGTCAGTTTCAAGGTTGGTGTTAAGCTCGCCTGTCAACGTCACGCCATCGGTGGCATTCACCAGCGTCCCATCGCCGTTAAACAGTGAGGCATTAAGGGCGACGGAAGTATCCTGCCCGGTCAGGCGCAAAACCGTACCATCGCTGATGTCGATAGTGCCGCTGGAAGTAACATCAATTGACTGAATATCCTGATCCGCGCCAGTCTTGAACGTTGCCCCGTCACCGACCCACAGCGACGAAGCATAAGGGAAGATATCCGCAACATCGCCTTTCAGGGTGCCTTCTTCGACACGTACCGCCGACTGCGTCGTACCGCTGGCGGTCAGTTCCAGCGTACCCGCCCCCGTTTTAGTCAATGTGCTACCCTCATCCTGATGCTGCCCGCTGCTGTCAGCCATCAGTCCGCCCCACTGCGTGTCTACCCCCGCATCAACCGCCACTTCACCGTCGGCGCGCATTTCAATATCACGCCCGTGACCTGCTGCCTCTGAACGAGTATCAACGTCAGCGGTAATTTCCATCTCACTTTGTTGTTGGCTATCAGTAAAGATGAGCTGACGGTTTTCGTCGGTATTGCCAAGCTGCGAGTTGTCGCTCACCACCAGCGTACCGGAAGCGATTTGCGTGGTGCCCAGGTAACTATTATTGTTTGCCAGGCTAACCAGCCCGTCGCCCGCATCGATCACCACGTAGACGCCATCTTTCCCGTCGCCGCCGATATGCAAATTGTCGCCACCTGCGAGATCCACCACATCCTGACTGCCGATAACCGTACCGCCGCTGCCGCTGACTTCAAGGCCATCGTTGTATGATGTGCCGCTCTGCCAGGTGGCGAAATCAGAGAGATCAAGCACGCCGCCGTTTAACACGATCGACTGCGGATCGTCCTGGAGAGCGGCAAGATCTGCCGCGTCGCCTTCCAGCGTAAGCACCGCGCCATCATCAACGACTATATCGCCAGTTAGCGCCATCGACTGAGCCCCTGCCAGCACGTAGCTGCCGTTTTGCGCAATGGTGAGCTGACCAGCACCTTCGATGGTGCCAGCAAAACTGCCCTGATTAACAGTAACGTTGCCACCAGCATCGATATTTAAAGTGCCATTCTGAAAGCCCATCAATGCGTGCACAAAAGTTTGTTGGGTCGAGCCAACGTTTAGCTCAGCCTGATTCTGATACTGATCAATACTCCCTATCGTCAGACCGTAGCAGTCTTGCGTATCGTCCTGGCAATGCGTATCGCCGACATTCATCAGGGAGTTGCTGCGGCCCAGGGTAACTTCACCGTTTTCAATCTGCATCTCGCCAGTAAAGTCATTGTTATCTGCATTAAGTACCAGATCGCCGGAACCTGTTTTGGTGATTAACCCGGTACCAGCAATAGAGTCAACAGCTCCGTCATTCTCTGTATTGCCGATAACCAGCGTTTTTCCGTCGGCAATATCAAAGGTAACGTCACTTAAGCCGAGATACATAAAGCCACCCGCCGCAGTGGAAGGACCATCTCCATAGCCTGCTGCGCTATTGTTCTCATCCACTAAAACACCGTTGTTCTGGCTGTAGCTGTCATCAACTGAAATATCAATAAGATAGGGAGCCGTCACGCTATTGGTATAAATCGCCCCGCCATATCCCTCAGCAGAGTTATTTGTAAATGCGGTGTTATTTATTATTGTGAAACCTGACGGATGCGTGATATCGCTATTATTATCGGTGACATCGATTGCCCCTCCATCGCCATCACTGTAACTTGTTGATGTATATGCCTGGTTATTGTCAAAAATAACTTCATTTAAATAGACGTCATTGTTGATGGTATAAATTGCACCACCTTTGCCGTCATTAGCGATGTTATTGCGAAACACGGCGTTAGTGACACGTAAATCGACGACACCAGTATCGTTAGTACCAGAAGAATAGATTGCGCCACCATAGCCACCTGCAACGTTACCGGAAAAAATAACATTAGTAAGATTCAGCGTTGAGTTTTCTTTAGCAAATATTGCCCCGCCGTTATTATATTCTCCTGAGACAGTATTATTGGCAAACAGAGTCATTCCAGTTTCATTTTCTGGCGATAGAGAAAACTCCGCTCCTTGTTGCAAAAATACGGCCCCACCGCTGGCGTTATTAGTCATATCCGAAAAAACCAGCCATTGCCCATCGGCGATGCTCCAGTCCTGCGTAAAGCTTGAAAGGCTTTGCCTGCTGGCGTGACAACTCGCTTTGATATCATATCCCTGGCATAAATCAATGGCCGCCGCGACACCGTTAGCAGAGAAAAGATACGCAATCATTGACGGGAGTAAAGATAAATACTCCTTGCGTAGAAAAATAATCCGCATATTAATCTGACCATCATTTTCTATAAGACGGCATATTTAATCGCATTATACGATATGGGTTATTTTTCTTTTGTAAATTGTTCAACCCCGTGCAATGGCTATTTTGTTATTATTTCATGAATAATATCAGTGCGTCATAATTCAAGTTAATCACCTTAAGGGATATTAGTTATATTTAAACTAAATTAAAGTAATGAATAATTTTCTTATAATATAAGGTAAATTAACAAAATGGCTTCGCATTTAACAATAACCGAAGAGAAAACAACCATTTCGATATCAACAATCGCTTACATTCGCTTATATATTGACCAGAACTGATACATCAGATTATGCGATGATTCGTGCTTAGATCAATTTTTGCAATCATTAGCCAAAAGATTAATAAACCATCTATATCAATTTATCTAACCTATTCTTCCGTTCAAGAAATCGCCGAACAGTTATTTTTAACAAATTTTTCTCTTCCCATTGACTTTCCCGGACACCTTGTCTGACCTAAGGTGCGCGAAAGCCACTTTTTCCTTCCTGAGTTATCCACAAAGTTATGCACTTGCAAGAGGGCCATTTTCACACTATCTTGCAGTGAATCCCAAACATACCCCCTATATATAGTGTTCTAAGCAGCTTCCCTCACTACAGGTAGTCTGCATGAAACTATTGCGGAAAGAATTCCAAAAACAGGTACGACATACATGAATCAGAATCTGCTGGTGACAAAGCGCGACGGTAGCACAGAGCGCATCAATCTCGACAAAATCCATCGCGTTCTGGATTGGGCGGCAGAAGGACTGCATAACGTTTCGATTTCCCAGGTCGAACTGCGCTCCCACATTCAGTTTTATGACGGTATCAAGACCTCTGACATCCACGAAACCATTATTAAGGCTGCCGCAGACCTGATCTCCCGTGATGCGCCGGATTATCAGTATCTCGCCGCGCGCCTGGCGATCTTCCACCTGCGTAAAAAAGCCTACGGCCAGTTTGAGCCGCCTGCGCTGTACGACCACGTGGTGAAAATGGTAGAGATGGGCAAATACGATAATCATCTGCTGGAAGACTACACGGAAGAAGAGTTCAAGCAGATGGACACGTTTATCGATCACGACCGTGATATGACCTTCTCTTATGCTGCCGTTAAGCAGCTGGAAGGCAAATATCTGGTACAGAACCGCGTGACCGGCGAAATCTACGAAAGCGCCCAGTTCCTTTATATTCTGGTTGCCGCGTGCCTGTTCTCGAACTACCCGCGTGAAACGCGCCTGCAATACGTGAAGCGTTTTTACGACGCGGTTTCCACATTTAAAATTTCGCTACCGACGCCAATCATGTCCGGCGTGCGTACCCCGACTCGTCAGTTCAGCTCCTGCGTACTGATCGAGTGCGGTGACAGCCTGGATTCCATTAACGCCACCTCCAGCGCGATTGTTAAATACGTTTCCCAGCGTGCCGGGATCGGCATCAATGCCGGGCGTATTCGTGCGCTGGGTAGCCCGATTCGCGGTGGCGAAGCGTTCCATACCGGTTGTATTCCGTTCTATAAGCATTTCCAGACAGCGGTGAAATCCTGCTCTCAGGGCGGTGTGCGTGGCGGTGCGGCTACGCTGTTCTACCCGATGTGGCATCTGGAAGTTGAAAGCCTGCTGGTGTTGAAAAACAACCGTGGGGTGGAAGGCAACCGCGTGCGTCATATGGACTACGGGGTACAAATCAACAAACTGATGTATACCCGTCTGCTGAAAGGTGAAGATATCACCCTGTTCAGCCCGTCCGACGTACCGGGGCTGTACGACGCGTTCTTCGCCGATCAGGAAGAGTTTGAACGCCTGTACACCAAATATGAGAAAGACGACAGCATCCGCAAGCAGCGTGTGAAAGCCGTTGAGCTGTTCTCGCTGATGATGCAGGAACGTGCGTCTACCGGTCGTATCTATATTCAGAACGTTGACCACTGCAATACCCATAGCCCGTTTGATCCGGCCATCGCGCCAGTGCGCCAGTCTAACCTGTGCCTGGAAATCGCCCTGCCGACCAAACCGCTGAACGACGTCAACGACGAGAACGGTGAAATCGCGCTGTGTACGCTGTCTGCTTTCAACCTGGGCGCAATTAATAGCCTGGATGAACTGGAAGAGCTGGCAATTCTGGCAGTACGCGCACTCGACGCGCTGCTGGACTATCAGGATTACCCGATCCCGGCCGCCAAACGTGGAGCGATGGGTCGTCGTACGCTGGGTATTGGTGTGATCAACTTCGCTTACTACCTGGCGAAGCACGGTAAACGCTACTCCGACGGCAGCGCCAACAACCTGACGCATAAAACCTTCGAAGCCATTCAGTATTACCTGCTGAAAGCCTCTAATGAGCTGGCGAAAGAGCAAGGCGCGTGCCCGTGGTTTAACGAAACCACTTACGCGAAAGGGATCCTGCCGATCGATACCTATAAGAAAGATCTGGATGCCATCGCTAATGAGCCGCTGCATTACGACTGGGAAGCACTGCGTGAGTCAATCAAAACGCACGGCCTGCGTAACTCCACGCTTTCTGCTCTGATGCCGTCCGAGACCTCTTCGCAGATCTCTAACGCCACTAACGGTATTGAACCGCCGCGTGGTTACGTCAGCATCAAAGCGTCGAAAGACGGTATTCTGCGCCAGGTGGTGCCGGACTACGAGCATCTGCACGACGCCTATGAGCTGCTGTGGGAAATGCCGGGTAACGATGGCTACCTGCAACTGGTGGGTATCATGCAGAAATTTATCGATCAGTCGATCTCTGCTAACACCAACTACGATCCGTCACGCTTCCCGTCAGGAAAAGTGCCGATGCAGCAGTTGCTGAAAGACCTGCTCACCGCCTACAAATTCGGGGTCAAAACGCTGTATTATCAGAACACCCGTGACGGCGCTGAAGACGCACAAGACGATCTGGTGCCGTCAATCCAGGACGATGGCTGCGAAAGCGGCGCATGTAAGATCTGATATTGAGATGCCGGATGCGGCGTGAACGCCTTATCCGGCCTACGGCTCGGTTTGTAGGCCTGATAAGACGCGCCAGCGTCGCATCAGGCTCCGGGTGCCGGATGCGGCGTAAACGCCTTATCCGGCCTACGGCTCGGATTTGTAGGCCTGATAAGACGCGCCAGCGTCGCATCAGGCACAGGATGCGGCGTAAAATGCCTTATCCGGCATTAAACTCCCAACAGGACACATTCATGGCATATACCACCTTTTCACAGACGAAAAATGATCAGCTGAAAGAACCGATGTTCTTTGGTCAGCCGGTTAACGTGGCTCGCTACGATCAGCAAAAATATGACATCTTCGAAAAGCTGATCGAAAAGCAGCTCTCTTTCTTCTGGCGTCCGGAAGAAGTTGACGTTTCTCGTGACCGTATCGATTACCAGGCACTGCCTGAACACGAAAAACACATCTTTATCAGCAACCTGAAATATCAGACGCTGCTGGACTCCATTCAGGGTCGCAGCCCGAACGTGGCACTGCTGCCGCTGATCTCGATCCCTGAACTGGAAACCTGGGTCGAAACCTGGGCGTTCTCAGAAACCATTCACTCTCGTTCTTATACCCATATCATTCGTAATATCGTTAACGATCCGTCCGTTGTGTTTGATGATATCGTCACCAACGAGCAGATCCAGAAACGTGCGGAAGGGATCTCCAGCTATTACGATGAGCTGATCGAAATGACCAGCTACTGGCATCTGCTGGGCGAAGGTACCCACACCGTTAACGGTAAAACCGTAACCGTTAGCCTGCGCGAGCTGAAGAAAAAACTGTATCTCTGCCTGATGAGCGTTAACGCGCTGGAAGCGATCCGCTTCTACGTCAGCTTTGCTTGTTCCTTTGCCTTTGCAGAACGCGAACTGATGGAAGGTAACGCCAAAATTATTCGTCTGATTGCCCGCGACGAAGCCCTGCACCTGACCGGTACTCAGCATATGCTGAATCTGCTGCGCAGCGGTGCGGATGATCCGGAGATGGCGGAAATTGCCGAAGAATGTAAGCAGGAATGCTATGACCTGTTTGTCCAGGCGGCACAGCAAGAGAAAGACTGGGCGGATTATCTGTTCCGTGACGGTTCGATGATTGGTCTGAATAAAGACATTCTCTGCCAGTACGTTGAATACATCACCAATATCCGCATGCAGGCAGTCGGTTTGGATCTGCCGTTCCAGACACGCTCCAACCCGATCCCGTGGATCAATACCTGGCTGGTGTCTGATAACGTGCAGGTTGCTCCGCAGGAAGTGGAAGTCAGTTCTTATCTGGTCGGGCAGATTGACTCGGAAGTGGACACCGACGATTTGAGTAACTTCCAGCTCTGATGGCTCGCGTTACCCTGCGCATCACTGGCACACAACTGCTGTGCCAGGATGAACACCCTTCCCTTCTGGCGGCGCTGGAATCCCACAATGTGGCGGTTGAGTACCAGTGCCGCGAAGGTTACTGCGGTTCCTGTCGCACGCGCCTTGTTGCAGGCCAGGTGGACTGGATTGCCGAACCGTTAGCCTTTATTCAGCCGGGGGAAATTTTGCCCTGTTGTTGCCGGGCAAAAGGCGATATTGAAATCGAGTTGTGATCGGGTACTAGCGCCAGATACGACGCTTACGCGTATTATCTGGCCTACAACGATTACATGGCGTAGTAATACGCTTTCACCTGCTCCCAGTCCGCTTTAGGGATCGGCTCCAGATATTTTTCCAGCTGGCGGAAGTCATGATTAATCGCTTTATCGCGACGCAAGCGGCGACGACTTTTCTCCAGATCAAGAAAACCAGCTTCTGCCTTACCTTCTGTTTTCACATAGATATGGCGAACATAACAACAGCCATGCTGACGATTAACGCTATGCATTTTCTTAAACGCCAGCGCCACTGCTTTCAACATGGCTTGCCGTACTTCGTCAGAATAGGGCGTTACTGCATGCTGGGCATACCAGTCAGCAATGCTGATGAACCCCGCCATATCTTCAGTCACCAGCAACGCGCGCCATTCCCCCTCAATTTTCACCGCTTCACCAAAAACGATCTTCGGCACGATGACACCGGCCCGTTCCAGTTCTTTAATTACCGCAACCTCACGGACAATCGTTGGTCGGCCGAAAGGATAACGTACGGAATGAAACAGATGATGCGTCATGCGCTTTACATATAGCTTTTTGCCGTTGCGCTCGACGCATTGCACCCCGCTCATACCATTACGGCGATAGTTAGGCTCTTCAACCCAGTCGCCCTCTGTTGCCCACCAGTGATTAAATTCGTCGTGCTTTGCTGAAACTGCCATACCCTATCGCCTGTCATTTTTTATTAACGACAATGACTATAGGTGGTTACCTGCGAAAAATCTTAATGAAACGTGTCGTATTAATGAATTTCTTTTGCCACTACTAGCGCGACACCGCTTTTACCCTTCATTTGCAGCGCATAGACTCCACCAGCCACTACCACTAATAGTGCACCCAGCAGATAAATCATTCGGTAGCCAGTATGTGCAACCATCATCCCCATCACACAGGCTCCCAGCGCCAGGCCTGCATCCATCGCATTGAAGAATAGGGAGTTTGCGACACCGATTTTATGCGGTTCCACTGAACTGATAATCTGCGTCTGAAAAACTGGCGTCACGGAACCATACCCGATACCAATCAACGCGCCAGAAACAACCATCATTATGCTTCCCTGGGTGTAGCCGAGAACCACCAGTCCAACCGTAAAGAACACAAGGCAAGGGTAAACCACATATTTCGGTCCTTTTTTGTCGCAGACATTGCCGGTAAAGGTACGGCAGATCATCAGGAAGATAGCGTAGCAAAGCAGGAAATTACTGGCTGCCGACATCAGGTTAAGTTCGCGTGCATAAAGCGCCAGAAAAGCAGAAACCCCGGCATACGAAAAGGTCATAAAAAAGGTGACCATCGCAAATGGCAACGCCGCGCGATCGAACATGGCGGCGAAGCCCATTTTCGGCTTTGAACCATCAGCATGGCTGATAACCGGCGGCACTGTCATAATCAGCGACAGAATAATCCCCACCGCTGCCACGCCGGTGCATAACCAGAAAGCCATATTAAAGGCCTCCCAGCGCGCCATATTCAGGCCAATCCACGGCCCGACCACCATTGCCAGCCCCATTGCCAGAGAGAAAAAACTGATGCCCTCCCCACGTCGGGAGGCCGGGATCAGCCGCGCGGAAATCGTTCCTTTTACCGTAGTAATAACCCCGAAGGTAATACCATGAAGCACCCGAATAAAAAGCAGTGATTCAATTGAGTGGCAAAAAGGATACAACGCAGTGACCAACAAAAAGGCCAGAGAAGAGAGCACCAGAATAGTTTTATTCGAATATTTACCCACCCATTGCCCGGCAAAGGGGCGAATAACAATGGCGGCAATTAAAAATAAAGTCACCAATAAACCGGCTTTATCAGGAGAGGCATGCAAGCGGTCAGAGATATAAATTGGCAACAATGTTAGTAAAACATAAAAGACGAAGAAAATAATAAAGCTGATGATGGTTATTGCCCAAAAATCCTTCGTCCATAACTTCTCTTTCATACCCTACCGCCTGTCAGGATGACGCACGCAGACAACACTCCCGTTACTGCGGTTGCGTCAAATTGTGATGTACTTTGCAGAACAGAAGTATAAATGGCGGCATGCTATTAGAGAAATTAATCGTTTTAATATTATTGATTAGCAAACTCTAATGACTCTTACCCAAATAAATTCTTTACTCGCCGTGCTGGATTACGGTGGCTTTACTGAAGCCAGCAAGCGATTGTTCATGACGCAGTCGGCGGTAAGTCAGGCAATTGCTGCCCTCGAACAAGAACTTGGTGTGAATATACTGTTACGCGATCGCCGTAAAGCTATACAACTGACCACAGCAGGTCATCGCATTGTGCATCATCTGCGCGCCATTAATCGGGAAGTTAACGCAGTAAAAGAGATAGCCGAGCAGGAAAAGCAGAACCCTCAAAGAACGCTGAGACTTGGTTGTTTCCCCAGCGTCTGCGCCTGTATCTTACCGGCTGTGATTCGCTACTTTGAAATTCATCATCCGAATATAAAAATTATTCCTTTTGAGGAAAATAGCACAGCGATTATTGATTCCCTTCAGAATGAATCCATTGATGCCGGTTTTGTTCATTTTCCGGTGAGCGGAATGTACTCCGTGCCCATTTATCAGGATAAATTCACCGTAGTGTTACCGCCCAACCATGCTCTGGCAAAAAACAGCACTATTACAGTGGAAGAGTTAATGGGTGAACCATTAATTATTAGTAAAGGACGCTATGAATTAAGCATTATGGCACTATTTAAAGAAAAGAATATTACCCCACAGATAAAATATGAATTTAATCACCCGGATACAGCGATCAGTTTTATTCGACAGGGATTAGGCATCGCCTTATTACCAGAGTTAACGCTGAAAACCATTGCAGATGAATTGTGTTCCGTTCCTCTCGAACCAACCTTCTATCGACAGATTTCGTTGCTGGCTAAAGAAAAGCCGGTAGAAGGCAGTCCACTGTTTTTACTACAAATGTGTACGGAACAACTCGTGGTGAGTGGAAAAATTTGATGTAAGACATGAGATTGATGACAAATGCAAGACTGCCTGATTCGCCACACTTAGTTGTACTATAGCCTTTACCAGGCGTAATAATTCGTTTTCACCTGATTTTGGCCCACTTTGTGAATTGGCGATATATATTTATCCAGTTGGGAGAAGTGACAATGACTCCAGGTAGAAACCGGTATGAAGCGCCCGACTCACTGTCAAAACCGATTGTTGAGAGTAATGACACTCCGGCGAACAGTACACAGTTTACTCTGGAGCCATTCTCAATCTTCAAGTGGGATACCTAATAACTTGTCAGGGAAGTTATCAATATCTGTTTGTTACTTATTACCGTATTTATTAACAATAATGATACTTTCTAACATGCGTAAAGGTCTTCGTAATAAAATGAGCTAAATTTGATAGTGAATATATTTTGCAAAGATTAGATTGTATCTTGTTAACTCACACTACAAGGAATCATTTATGCCAAATACATCTATTCACTTATCTCGCTGTAATATTTTACAAAATAATAAATTGCAACCAGCAGAAGTTTACAAAGAATCACAACAAACCGCGAAACTTGAGATTTTTTGCGATGAGTTTCTAAAAATATCTCAAAGTAGATACGGGTTATCAACCTCAGCAGACAGCATAGCTAATTTATTGGCTTTTTTCACGAAAGCCTCAGATGCAATTGATAGTATCAAGACCCAAAAAATTGACGTTCACAGTTATGGTTTCGTACCAATAAGACATTTTGTCGAACATGTCATAACGTATAAAAATGAATTTGCAGCGGATTATGAACCCTATACCCTTACCTTTACCCGAGGTGAAAACAACGAAGGTATTTTGAGTGTCGAAAGCAAAGAAGGGTTTATTTCACAAAGAACAATAAACTTAAATGAATATGAAACTGCAATTAACATCATCAATGAACATGTTATAAAAGAAAATATCCACAACACGGTCCAGTCACCGACAGAAAAAGACATTTCAAAAATAAACAGCTCTGATAAACCTTATAAAACCAGCAGTGAGGAAAGTATTAAAAGTCAACTTTACAGCGATCAAAAAAAATATACAGACCTGCTACTACATTCTGAGAAAAATACAGAATGGTACAAATACGCATCCTCCGTGGAACGCTATGATAAATTCAAGAATTCTTCTAAGGAAATTAAAAATACCTACAAGCAAATTGTACAAGCGCAGAAAAAATTGAACCAAATGAAATACATAAATAAATTAAGTGGTGAGCTTATCGATATCGCCGACAAAAAGTTAGCACCATTAATAAATGATAGTTTCAGCTATACACGAGATTTCTTTGCTTACTCAAAACAGGAAAATAACATCTTCACGTTTGATAATTCTAAGCTTGAAGATCCAAAGGAAAAAAAGGTTTAATGGTACAACACAGCAATGGACAACTGGTTATTACTGGTGAATATTGTCCTGAAGGTGTGCAAACAGCATTCACTCAAGACCAATATGATAAATTAATAAGATACATTAATATTTTCTTTACTTTTCCGAAATGCGAATAATACTTTACAGTATAAACTGCAATACAATTTATTATTGAACCCAATTCATACTATTTAAGGAATAACAATGCCCAGTGTTAGCTTTCTTAACGAATGAGTTTTACGCAAATATGTTGGCATCTTTTTTAACAGGATGCACCGGTTAATGAATAGAACAACCGGGAGTAACATTATTTCTCTTTAGCAGAGGATGGCGCATGAACGCCATCCTGCAATAGCATTACTCTTTATTAAGGAATTTTACTGCCTTATCAGGGAAATCAGTAAACAGCCCATTTACACCCGCTTTGTTATACAGAGCATCATATAACTGATTCACATCAGTAGTGTATTCAGGCAGTTTATCTGACCGCACGGTATAAGGATGCACTACCAGCTTGTTCTGCTGAGCATCTTGCACCATGCCAGTGAGTTTGATATTACCCGGCTGCGATGTCTCCTCAATCAACATATGGTAATCCGGACCAATACCATCTGCATATTCCGCCACCTGTTTCATGGCTCCCGGCTTAAACATCCAGTCGTAGTTGTAATTAACCCAGCTTCCGTCCGGCTGTTTCTGCTGAGTTTCGTTCCAGTCGGTATAGGCAATCAGCTGTACCAGATTGAGGTCCATGCCCATTTTAGGTTCCAGCTCATTCTTAATACGCTTCAGTTCATCGGCATCAAAACATTGCAAATAAACTTTGTCGTCCTTACCGGTGTAACCATATTTCTTCAGCACTTCCAGCGTTTTTGCCGCAATATCCTTCCCTTCCTGATGATGGAACCACGGCGCTTTAATTTCTGGATAGATACCGATATTTTTCCCGGTAGAGTGATTTAACCCCTGAACAAATTCAATCTCTTCTTCGAAAGTGTGTACCCGGAAGTCAGATTTACCCATCGGGAAACGGCCCGGATAAGTCTGTACTTTCTTACCGTTTTCAATATCGAAACCTTCGGTAAATTTCAGTGACTTAATTTCATCGAGCGTGAAATCTATCGCGTAGTAACGACCGTCTTTGCGCGCCCGATCCGGGAAACGATCGGCAACATCAGTAACACGATCGAGATAATGGTCATGCAGGACAACCAGATGGTCGTCTTTGGTCATCACCAAATCTTGTTCCAGATAATCCGCTCCCTGCGCATACGCCATCGCTTTTGCTGGCAGCGTATGCTCCGGCAAATATCCACTGGCACCGCGATGGGCGATGACTATTTTTTCGTTGTTATCCGCCGCCATTGCACCGCTTCCCATGACCATAGTGCTCATCATGATCGCCATGCTAAGGTTTTTCAGCGTCAATTTCATGCCATTAGCCTCCGTTGCGTTTTTGCAGTAATTCCTGATGGCGACGTTTTTCGCCAATCATCACAACAATCAACAAGATAACCGCCAGAATGCTGCCGCCAATCATTACCATAAAGCCGCCATCCCAGCCGAAGAAGTCCACGGTGTAGCCAACAATCGCGCTCGCCGCCACCGAACCGCCCAGGTAACCAAACAGCCCGGTAAAGCCCGCTGCCGTACCTGCCGCTTTTTTCGGTGCCAGTTCCAGCGCATGCAGACCGATCAACATCACAGGACCGTAAATCAGGAAGCCGATAACAATCATACAGATCATATCGACGTTCGGATTGCCCGCCGGGTTCATCCAGTAAACGATAGTCGCGATGGTCACCAGTGTCATAAAGAAGACGCCGGTGGCCCCACGGTTACCGCGGAAGACTTTGTCCGACATCCAGCCGCACAGCAGGGTGCCCGGAATGCCCGCATACTCATAGAAGAAGTAGGCCCAGGAGGATTTATCCAGCGCGAAGTGTTTCACCTCTTTCAGATAAGTCGGTGACCAGTCGAGGATGCCGTAACGCAGCAGATAAACGAACACGTTGGCGATAGCGATGTACCACAGCAGTTTGTTCGGCAGCACGTACTGCATGAAGATTTGCTTCGCAGTCAGCTCCTGTTCCGCTTTTTCGTTATAGTCGTCCGGATAATCATTTTTGTACTCTTCGATCGGCGGCAGGCCACAGGATTGCGGGGTATCGCGCATCATCGCAAAGGCGAACAGTGCCACCAGAATGGCGCAGAATGCGGGCATATAGAGCGCGGCGTGCCAGTCATTGAACCAGGCCATCCCCAGCAGGAACAGCAGCGGCGGAATACCACCACCGACGTTGTGCGCACAGTTCCATACTGACACAATGCCGCCACGTTCTTTCTGCGACCACCAGTGCACCATAGTACGACCGCACGGCGGCCATCCCATCCCCTGGAACCAACCGCAGAGGAACAGCAGCACAAACATCACCGCAATGCTCGACGTCGCCCAGGGCACAAAGCCCATAAAAAGCATCACCGCCGCCGCCAGAATCAAACCTGCGGGCAGGAAAACGCGCGGATTCGAGCGATCCGACACCGAGCCCATGATGAATTTCGAAAATCCATAAGCAATCGAGATCCCCGAAAGGGCAAAACCTAAATCACCGCGTGAGAAGCCCTGCTCGACCAGATAAGGCATAGCGAGCGCAAAGTTCTTACGAACCAAATAGTAAGCAGCATAGCCAAAGAATATCCCCAGGAAAATTTGCCAGCGCAATCGACGATAAGTCGGATCGATCTCCGCGGCAGGTAAGCGCGCTTTGTGTGGCGCTGGTTTAAAAATACTCAACATTGATAGCCTCCGTGGCCCGTGGTCTTATTTATGATTAACAGCCTGATTCAGTGGGAGAACCTGCCGTTTCTTGAGTTGCCGCGATGTTAAGAAAACATTCATAAATTAAATGTGAATTACCGCACACATTATTAAATACGATGGGTTAAATGTTCAGAATGACGCATGAAATCACGTTTCACTTTCGAATTATGAGCGAATATGCGCGAAATCAAACAATTCATGTTTTTACTATGGCTAAATGGTAAAAAACGAACTTCAGAGGGATAACAATGAAAACTCGCGACTCGCAATCAAGTGACGTGATTATCATTGGCGGCGGCGCAACGGGAGCCGGGATTGCCCGCGACTGTGCCCTGCGCGGGCTGCGCGTGATTTTGGTAGAACGCCACGACATCGCAACCGGTGCCACCGGGCGTAACCACGGCCTGCTGCACAGCGGTGCGCGCTATGCGGTAACCGATTCGGAATCGGCCCGCGAATGTATTAGTGAAAACCAGATCCTGAAACGCATTGCGCGTCACTGCGTTGAACCGACCAACGGCCTGTTTATCACCCTGCCGGAAGATGATCTCTCCTTCCAGGCCACTTTTATCCGCGCCTGCGAAGAAGCAGGGATCAGCGCAGAAGCTATAGACCCGCAGCAAGCGCGCATTATTGAACCTGCCGTTAACCCGGCACTGATTGGCGCGGTGAAAGTTCCGGATGGCACCGTTGATCCATTTCGTCTGACCGCAGCAAACATGCTGGATGCCAAAGAACACGGTGCCGTTATCCTTACCGCTCATGAGGTCACGGGACTGATTCGTGAAGGCGCGACGGTGTGCGGCGTTCGTGTACGTAACCATCTCACCGGCGAAACTCAGGCCCTTCATGCGCCTGTCGTGGTTAATGCCGCTGGGATCTGGGGGCAACACATTGCCGAATATGCCGATCTCCGCATTCGCATGTTCCCGGCGAAAGGATCGCTGCTGATCATGGACCACCGCATTAATCAGCATGTGATCAACCGCTGCCGCAAACCGTCCGACGCCGATATTCTGGTGCCTGGCGATACCATTTCGCTGATTGGCACCACCTCTTTACGTATTGATTACAACGAGATTGACGATAATCGAGTGACGGCAGAAGAAGTTGATATTCTGCTGCGTGAAGGGGAAAAACTGGCCCCCGTGATGGCGAAAACGCGCATTTTGCGGGCCTACTCTGGCGTGCGTCCACTGGTTGCCAGCGATGACGACCCGAGCGGACGTAACGTCAGCCGTGGCATCGTGCTGCTCGATCATGCTGAACGCGATGGTCTGGACGGATTTATCACCATCACCGGTGGCAAACTGATGACCTATCGGCTGATGGCGGAATGGGCTACCGACGCGGTATGTCGCAAGCTGGGCAATACGCGCCCCTGTACCACTGCCGACACGCCGTTGCCTGGCTCACAGGAACCGGCAGAAGTCACGCTGCGCAAAGTGATCTCCCTGCCCGCTCCGCTGCGCGGTTCCGCAGTTTACCGGCACGGCGATCGCACACCAGCCTGGCTGAGCGAAGGCCGCCTGCACCGCAGCCTGGTATGTGAGTGCGAAGCGGTAACTGCGGGTGAAGTGCAGTACGCAGTAGAAAATTTAAATGTTAACAGCCTGCTGGATTTACGCCGTCGTACCCGTGTAGGGATGGGTACCTGCCAGGGCGAACTCTGCGCCTGCCGGGCTGCCGGACTGCTGCAACGTTTTAACGTCACGACGTCCGCGCAATCTATCGAGCAACTTTCCACCTTCCTTAACGAACGCTGGAAAGGCGTGCAACCCATCGCCTGGGGAGACGCACTGCGCGAAAGCGAATTTACCCGCTGGGTTTATCAGGGACTGTGTGGTCTGGAGAAGGAGCAGAAAGATGCGCTTTGATACTGTCATTATGGGCGGCGGCCTCGCCGGATTACTCTGTGGCCTGCAACTGCAAAAACACGGCCTGCGCTGTACCATTGTCACTCGTGGTCAAAGCGCGCTCCATTTCTCATCTGGATCGCTGGATTTGCTGAGCCATCTGCCGGATGGTCAACCGGTGACAGACATTCACAGTGGACTGGAATCTTTGCGTCAGCAGGCACCTGCCCATCCTTACAGCGTTCTCGGCCCACAGCGCGTGCTCGATCTCGCTTGCCAGGCGCAAGCATTAATCGCTGAAAGCGGTGCGCAATTACAGGGCAGCGTAGAACTGGCCCACCAGCGGATTACGCCACTCGGCACTCTGCGCTCAACCTGGCTAAGTTCGCCAGAAGTTCCTGTCTGGCCGTTGCCCGCGAAGAAAATATGTGTGGTCGGGATAAGCGGCCTGATGGATTTTCAGGCGCATCTTGCGGCGGCTTCATTGCGCGAATTGGATCTTAAAGTTGAAACCGCAGAAATTGAACTGCCGGAACTGGATGTGCTGCGCAACAACGCCACCGAGTTTCGCGCGGTGAATATCGCCCGTTTCCTTGATAACGAAGAGAACTGGTCGCTGTTACTTGATGCGCTTATTCCTGTCGCCAATACCTGCGAAATGATCCTGATGCCCGCCTGCTTCGGCCTGGCTGATGACAAACTCTGGCGTTGGTTGAACGAAAAACTACCTTGTTCATTGATGCTTTTGCCAACGCTGCCGCCTTCCGTGCTGGGCATTCGTCTGCAAAATCAGCTTCAACGTCAGTTTGTGCGCCAGGGTGGCGTGTGGATGCCAGGCGATGAAGTGAAAAAAGTGACCTGTAAAAATGGCGTAGTGAATGAAATCTGGACCCGCAATCACGCCGATATCCCGCTGCGCCCACGATTTGCGGTGCTTGCGAGCGGCAGTTTCTTTAGCGGCGGACTGGTGGCAGAACGTGACGGCATTCGCGAGCCGATTCTCGGCCTTGATGTGCTACAAACCGCCACGCGGGGTGAATGGTATAAGGGCGATTTTTTTGCGCCGCAACCGTGGCAGCAGTTCGGTGTAACCACTGATGAGGCACTACGCCCGTCGCAGGCAGGTCAAACCATTGAGAACCTGTTTGCCATCGGTTCGGTGCTGGGCGGATTTGATCCCATCGCCCAGAGATGCGGCGGCGGTGTTTGTGCCGTCAGTGCTTTACATGCCGCTCAACAGATTGCCCAACGCGCAGGAGGCCGACAATGAACGACACCAGCTTCGAAAACTGCATTAAGTGCACCGTCTGCACCACCGCCTGCCCGGTGAGCCGGGTGAATCCGGGATATCCGGGGCCAAAACAAGCCGGGCCGGATGGCGAGCGTCTGCGTTTGAAAGATGGCGCACTGTATGACGAGGCGCTGAAATATTGCATCAACTGCAAACGTTGCGAAGTCGCCTGCCCGTCCGATGTGAAGATTGGCGATATCATCCAGCGCGCGCGGGCGAAATATGACACCACACGCCCGTCGCTGCGCAATTTTGTGTTGAGTCATACCGACCTGATGGGTAGCGTTTCCACGCCGTTCGCACCAATCGTCAATACCGCTACCTCGCTGAAACCAGTGCGGCAGCTGCTTGATGCGGCGTTAAAAATCGATCATCGCCGCACGCTACCGAAATACTCCTTCGGTACGTTCCGTCGCTGGTATCACAGCGTGGCGGCCCAGCAGGCACAATATAAAGACCAGGTGGCTTTCTTTCACGGCTGCTTCGTTAACTACAACCATCCGCAGTTAGGCAAAGATTTAATTAAAGTGCTCAACGCAATGGGTACCGGTGTACAACTGCTCAGCAAAGAAAAATGCTGCGGCGTACCGCTGATCGCCAACGGCTTTACCGATAAAGCACGTAAACAGGCAATCACAAATGTAGAGTCGATCCGCGAAGCAGTGGGAGTAAAAGGTATTCCGGTGATTGCCACCTCCTCAACCTGTACCTTTGCCCTGCGCGACGAATACCCGGAAGTGCTGAATGTCGACAACAAAGGCTTGCGCGATCATATCGAACTGGCGACCCGCTGGCTGTGGCGCAAGCTGGACGAAGGCAAAACGTTACCGCTGAAACCGCTGCCGCTGAAAGTGGTTTATCACACTCCGTGCCATATGGAAAAAATGGGCTGGACGCTCTACACCCTGGAGCTGTTGCGTAAAATCCCGGGGCTTGAGTTAACGGTGCTGGATTCCCAGTGCTGCGGTATTGCGGGTACTTACGGTTTCAAAAAAGAGAACTACCCCACCTCACAAGCCATCGGCGCACCACTGTTCCGTCAGATAGAAGAAAGCGGCGCAGATCTGGTGGTTACCGACTGCGAAACCTGCAAATGGCAGATTGAGATGTCCACAAGTCTTCGCTGCGAACATCCGATTACGCTGCTGGCCCAGGCGCTGGCTTAAACTCCTTTCTGATGCCCGGTAAGCATGTTGTTACCGGGCATTTTTGCGTACACGATTCCGTGCCCAATGTATGCGTTGCAACGCAGTGAAAATTCCTCTGAAAACGTCTCGCAAAGGCTGAAACTGGCAGATGTCAAAGGCCTGGGATAACCGTAATGTCGCGTCATCATAAATATCAGGTGACGGACAACCATGACCGAATCAACAACCTCCTCCCCGCATGATGCGGTGTTTAAAACCTTTATGTTCACACCCGAAACCGCTCGGGATTTTCTGGAAATACATCTACCAGAGCCGCTGCGCAAGCTTTGCAACCTGCAAACTTTACGCCTGGAACCCACCAGCTTTATTGAAAAAAGTTTACGCGCTTACTACTCGGATGTTTTGTGGTCTGTGGAAACCAGCGACGGTGAAGGCTATATCTACTGCGTGATTGAACATCAAAGCTCTGCAGAAAAGAATATGGCTTTTCGGCTAATGCGCTATGCCACTGCCGCCATGCAGCGTCACCTGGATAAAGGCTATGACAGAGTTCCGCTGGTGGTGCCATTGCTGTTTTATCATGGCGAAACCTCGCCCTACCCGTACTCACTCAACTGGCTGGATGAGTTTGACGATCCGCAACTTGCCCGGCAGTTGTACACCGAAGCTTTTCCGTTGGTGGATATCACCATCGTACCTGACGATGAGATCATGCAACATCGGCGTATAGCTCTGCTGGAACTGATTCAAAAGCATATTCGCGACCGCGATTTAATCGGTATGGTCGACAGGATCACCACGCTTTTGGTTAGAGGCTTCACTAATGACAGCCAGCTACAAACGCTGTTTAATTATCTGCTGCAATGCGGCGATACCTCCCGTTTCACCCGCTTTATTCAGGAGATTGCCGAACGTTCACCACTACAAAAGGAGAGATTAATGACTATTGCTGAACGGCTGCGGCAGGAAGGACATCAAATTGGCTGGCAGGAAGGTAAAATTGAAGGTTGGCAGGAGGGTAAATTGGAGGGGTTGCAGAAAGGCAAAGTAGAAGGTATGCATGAACAAGCCATTAAAATTGCCTTGCGCATGCTGGAACAGGGCTTTGAACGTGAGATTGTGCTGGCGACAACCCAACTCACTGATGCTGATATTCCGAACGGTCATTAAAAGGAGAGATTAATGACTATTGCTGAACGGCTACGGCAGGAAGGACATCAAATTGGCTGGCAGGAGGGTAAATTAGAAGGTTTGCAGGAAGGCATGCATGAACAAGCCATTAAAATTGCTTTGCGCATGCTGGAACAGGGCATTGATCGTGACCTGGTGCTCGCGGCCACCCAGCTAAGCGAAGCCGATCTGGCAGCGAATAACCACTAATTAACACAGGCCCACAGCCGATCCCCATGGGCCTTTGATATCAATAACTACCTTTTATGCGTGGCCCATTTTTGCCTGATTTAAACATCGCCAGTCGTTGATCCAGGGCATCGCTGTAGAGCATCGTGTCAACGCCAACAGCGACAAAGTTCGCTCCCCACGCCAGGCATTGCTGCGCCATATCAGGAGCCACAGCCAGAAAACCAGCCGCTTTACCCGCAGCACGGATCCGCCGAATGCTGGTTTCAATAATTCGCTGCACTTCCGGGTGCCCGGCGTTATCCGGGTAGCCCAACGAGGCAGAAAGATCCGCAGGTCCAATAAACACGCCGTCAATCCCTTCGACGTCGAGGATTTCGTCCAGGTTATCCAGTGCTGTTTTACTTTCCACCTGCACCAACAGACAAAGCGAATCGTTGACTTGCGCCATGTAATTCTCAATGCGTCCCCAGCGCGCAGCCCGTGCCACACTGGCCCCGACACCACGCTCACCGTAGGGAGGATAGCGCGTGGCAGACACCACCTGACGTGCCTGATCGGCAGTATCGACCATCGGGATCAGTAGAGTTTGCGCGCCAATATCCAGGACTTGTTTAATCAGCGACTTACTGCCTTCCACCGGACGGATCACGGGTTGGCTGGCATAGGGCGCTACCGCCTGTAGCTGGTGATAAAGATCCTGAATGGTGTTTGGCGCGTGCTCCCCGTCAATCAGCAACCAGTCATAACCGGAGGTGGCGGCAATTTCTGCCATATAAGAAGTAGTCGAGCTTAACCACAGACCAATTTGCACTTCGCCCTTGCGTAAACGTTCTTTAAAGGGATTGGTTAATAATGCGTTCATGGTGTTCCTTAACCTATTAATGATGTGCCACGTCGGTCTGCGCAACAGTGCGATTTACACGCAGAGTGAAAATAATCAGCGAACCGATGACCGCCACCGCTGCCAGCGTCAGTAATCCCGCCGCATCGCTGGCAAACAACGTTTCTGCTTTCACGCGCAGGATCGGGGCAATAAACCCACCCACTGCACCAAACAGGTTTACAAAACCAATCCCCGCCGCCAGCGCCGTACCGGAAAGCAGTTGTGTCGGCATCGTCCAGAACACCGGCTGCACGGCAATAAACCCGATGGCTGCAACACACAGCGCTACGATCGCCAGTACTGGAGAAAGCAGCCCGGAGAGACCAATACCAATGCCTGCCGCCAGTAATGTCAGCGCCGCGACATTACGCCGTTCGCCGGTTTTATCGGAATAGCGCGGAATAAGCCAGGTCCCAAACAAGGCCGCGACCCACGGAATGGCGGTGACCACCGACGCCGTAAAGCCCACTTTTGTCCCCAACAATGCAGCAACCTGCGTCGGCAGGAAGAAAATTAATCCGTAAACCGCCACCTGAATGGTCAGGTAGATAATCGCCAGTTGCCAGACTCGCCCATTACGCAGCGCATCGCTCAGTCGAGAAGTCACTTTCTGTTGTTCTTCACTTGCCAGTTGGTTGATAAGCAACGTTTTTTCTTCTTTACTCAGAAAACGTGCCTGCTCCGGCGTGTCATCAAGCCAAAAGAATGTGAATACCCCAGCGCCGACTGCCAGCAATCCTTCAATCACAAACATCCAGAACCAGCCGGGATGCCCCATAAATCCATGCATCTCCAGCAGCGCGCCGGAAAGCGGTGATCCCAGTGTTAACGCCAACGGTGCGCCCATATAGAACAGCCCCATAATGCTGGCGCGATTACGCTGCGGAAACCATTGCGAGGTGAGATAAATCATACCAGGGAAGAACCCGGCCTCCGCAGCACCAAGCAGAGTGCGAACGATCAGAAATTTCGCTTCAGTATCGGCCCATGCCATGGCTGCCGAAAGAAATCCCCACAGCAGTGTTGTCGTACCAATCCAGGTTCTGGCCCCCAGTTTGCGCATCAAAAGATTCGCCGGAACACCCAGAAACGCATATACCACAAAGAAAATGCCTGCTCCCAGCGCATAAGCTTCATTACTCAGCCCGGTATCAATCTGGTAGGTTTGTTTGGCAAAACCGATATTCGAACGGTCGAGAAACGCCAGCACATACAGCGCCAACTTGACATCCTCCACGCCCTGAAGAACGTGGATCCCTGCTACGTTCAGGCTGTCGCCTGAATCATTTCGGTGGGTTCCTGCTTCAACGAGCGGCCTGACTGCACCATCTCTCCACAGGCAAGAACGGCGTGCCCCGCCGCTAAAATGTTACGAGCGCCATTTACATCGGCGTTCGCTGTATATCCACATACCTGGCATCTGAATTGACTTTGTGACAGGCGATTTTCTTTCGCAGTATGACCACAGCACGCGCAACGCTGGCTTGTGTACGCTGGCGGAACAGCAAGCAACTGACCGCCACTCCAGAGCTGCTTGTACTCAAGCTGGCGGCGCATTTCATACCAGCCCTGATCCAGTATCGAACGGTTTAAACCTGATTTTGCCCGGACATTGCGCCCCGGCTGGCTGAGCGTACCCGCTGCTGACTTTGACATGTTGCTGACCTTCAAATCCTCAATGACTATCATTGCGTGGTTTTTGCTGACGGTCGTTGTGACTTTGTGAAGGTAGTCCCTGCGGATATTTGCGATACGGGAATGCAGTCGCTGTATTTTGCGTTTCTGCTTCTGCCAGTTGTTGCTGAATTTGACCCTGCGGCTTAACTGTCGCTGAAGTCTCGCCAGCTTCTTCTGGTTTTTCTGAAAACTGTTTACAGGCTCAAAGACTGTGCCATCTGACAGCGTGGCGAGTTTAGCCACGCCAGCATCCAGCCCGACCATTGATGCTGAAGGGTGAACCGGAGTTGATACTTCACTTTCTGTCTGAATACTGATGTACCACTTACCGCAGGACTGGCTGACAGTGACATTTTTTACAACACCCGTGACCTGACGGCTGTTCCGGTAGCGCATCCAGCCCAGTTTCGGCAGAAAAATACGGCTGTTTTCCTGATCGAGCTTAACGCCCTGCGGATAGCGGAATGCATCATTCTGTCCCCGCTTTTTGAATCGGGGAAAAGCAGCCCGATTCTGGAAGAAGTTTTTGTAAGCCCGCTCAAGGTCTTTCAGTGACTGTTGCAATGGCTGTGAGGGCGAATCTTTAAGCCATTGCGTTTCAGTGGCGTTTTTCCACTCAACCAGCCAGGAAGCCATTTTCCCGTAAGGGATGTATTTATTACCGGCCTCATGATTCTCATTCTGAAGCGCCAGAGCGCGATTGAAAACGAAACGACATGCGCCTGCGAAGCGCCTCATTTCACACTCCTGTTGACCACCTGGTCTTAACTGGAATTTAAATGCCTGTAATCGTTTCACAGGTCAAATGATACTTTGGTCTATGAAAAAAGAAACCGATATCCGGCGTGGAAGGCATTGTGTTTTCCTGATGCATGTTCACCTGGTCTTTGTCACCAAATACCGACGCCAGATTTTTGACCATGACGCGACAGAAAAACTACGCACTTACTTTTCAAATGTATGTGCTGATTTTGAAGCTGAACTGGTTGAAATGGATGGCGAACCAGATCACGTCCAT
>NZ_JBJQJO010000035.1:0-26871 GCF_046487395.1 Escherichia sp. WS1450 | reverse complement strand
GATGTCGGTAGGAAGTACTCATCATTTGGAAATGGTTTTTGTGTGGAAACAAAATTATATTCTAGTTGATGAGTACTTCTTTTTTTGTTGCACTTGGATTGTAAATTCAGCACGTTAATATACGGGAGTTTAAATGTTCGCAGAAATCAAAGATAATTATTCGTTAGGTGGATAAAGAAAGGTTGCCATTACCAGCTTTCGACGAGTCGAAAATAAAAACCTTATTTATAGTGACAGGGAGTATGAGCTGACGCTTGCCAATGGAACAATAATTAAAAATGTACTTAGAAAAGAAGAGTGGGAACTGTTAGAAAGCAATTCAATTAAGGTTATATTATAACGAAAATATATTTACAGTTTTGGATAGGTTTCAAACGAGTCCGGACATTTGTACCTGAAGTATCTGACATTACAGTTAAGTGACGATTATGTCAGCACGTCTGTTGCTGGCAGCTTAGCTATCGGTCTAAAAGCTGATCCATTAATAATTCTTCGTAAAGCCCAGAGGTATCGGGCTTTATTACAATATCCGTTATTTCGAAGCGTTCAAGTACAAATTGCAGATATTCCGGAGTAACGTAGTAGGGATCAGGTTCAGCCAGATTAGTATAGAGTGGGTCTTCTGCTGCATTAATGTCATAATCAATGCACATATGAAACCACTGCAAAGGTGGATCCCAGCCTAACATCACCTGAACAATTCCCTGATTGCTTTTCACCTCATACCAGTGCTGGCTCATACTTAGTCCTTAAGAAAATTTGTCATCGGAAAATAACACGAAGCCTGCATCATCGAGGCGCATAACCTTCTTCCCTTAACGCCTGTTGTAATTTATCAACTGCGCTTTTCATTACCCAGGCTTCTTCGTCACTCACAGCACAACCACGTAGATCGCTCCAGCTCAGACGTTTAACAAATTGAGCAAGGGCCATAGTTTCGTTCTCATCAAGCCGCAAACTCAGTGTCTCAATACCTTCCACTATCTAACCTCCCTTATAATGAAAAATGGCGCTTTACTTCTGACCAGATGCCGAAGCCTTGAATGCAGCCGGAACTGTCGTTGTTTCTACTTTACAGAAATGGAATTAAAAAGTGGTGATGCTGGGCACGTTTCTTTTCCAGCCGGGGTTTAAGCCAGAGCTGAAACTCATTCAACTTCTCAGCAGCCAAAACCGCTTCAACGGGGAAAACTTTATATTTACCCTGTTGCTGAGGTTCACCCAGCCATCGCCTGATGGCTCCGTCAGTCCATAAACGAGTCTCTTTTAGCCTAGTTACAGTGACCCATTTTCTGGACCATTCATCAAATTGTCGCTGGCGATCCCGATAACGTTGTTCTTCCTGCTGCCGAAGCCACTCGCGATCAACAGCAAATTTTCGGTATCCAACAAAGAGCCCTTGTACTTTGGCCATGTCATATTCCGGTTGCTTAGAGTTACTCATTCAACCAAAACCTAAACGTCGATACAAACTCTGTTTCATAACCAGGGTTTTATCCTTACCGCGACAGTAAGTAACAGGGGCTGCATAAACCGGTCATTTAGTCCGTTATGCAAAAATTATTGAGGATCCGGGCTGTTAAACTGTTCTTCCTCTTTCGCTTCCGGTGAAAAGGGGAGGTGTCACCCTGCGAGCCCGTGTAGTGAAAGGGATTCGTCGTAATACAGGCCAAAGGCTAACATGACCGCAAAGGACGCCCGGGCGACCGGATACCTGCCGGGTTGTGCGATGTAAAATCCGGAAGCAGTGATAACACAAACAGGCCCCTACAGCGTAAGGATTGTGATGGACGATAAAGAGCAGTTTACGAATCTTGTGGCAAAGCATGCCTCCGGACTCACCGAAGAGCAGCTGGCCGGGTACGATGCCTGTTCCCTGGATGGTGAATGCGTCACGCCTTCATACGAGGTTTTCCGGGGGTATCGTACCCGCCACACACTGGATGAATTTCTGGAGATGGCCATATCGCTGAATGCCATCCACCCGGATGAATATTTAACGGATATGCTGCTGAAGCCTCATGAGGTGATCGGCGCTCTGGCCGATGAAGGCGACCAGCTGAACAACGCCACCCCGGTTTATTTCTTTCCGGATACCGGCGTCTATGCAGCGGCCGTTAGTGAAACCCGGGTGCTCGATGCCTGGCTTTGCTGGCCATGCTACCCGGCGAACTGGTAACGCGGCCGTTGGAATTGCACCGGCCGGATACGAATTTAACCGACCCCGTGGCGGGAAGGCTATCAGAGTTGCATGTCCTCATCCCTCAAGCCCCCTGCCAGGCCCCAACGTGCTGTCAGGCTTCGCCTGATTCCCGATCTGCGCCGATACTTCAGCCGATAACTTTTTGTTTTCTTTTTATTTTCTTCCCATTTCCTCAAAAATCGCGGGCGGCGTGGACAGGGCACCATTGCCGCATGTGGGGTCTTAATAAGGGCAGGGTGGTCAGTTTTGCTCGATGCCAGGGTTAGGCCCTCCCCTTCATGGGATGAGGACATGCAAGTAAGCTAACTATCTGAAATGACGAAGGTTCATTTGGTGAATGTCGCTTCATATTAATGTTGTGTCACTTATGATCGTATGTAGCTGGTTGCAAAGAGGAGCGATGAGACAATAAAGTTGTATCGCTAACAAGATTTATGCTGCCACATAGTAACAGCCTAAAAGTTGTACGCCCTATTTAACAGCTTTTAGGCTGTTAATTTGATATTACAGCTTTTAGGGTGTATGTTTAGGAAACAGCCTGCAAGGTGTATCAGAGGAAACTACTGAGGCCAGCTTATGATCAATAATGATTACCCGTTAAACACGCTCAACCAGCTGCGTCCCTTGCTCATTGGTTTTCGCAAGGCGAATGGCCTGACGCAAAAAGACCTGTCCGAAAGGTTAGGCGTCACTCAACAGACATACTCACGTCTGGAAGCCAACCCTGCCAGTGCGAGCATTGAACGGCTATTCAAGGTGTTTTCCATCCTGGGCGTAAAAATCAGCTTCTCCTCGGCAACCACCTCTTCAGAGAGGAAGCAGACGGAAGAAATGCTTAAATCAAACTCACCTGCACGACAGGAGGATTGGTAACGATATGAGCCGGAAACAGCAACGTCTGGTAATTTGGATGAACGGCATCAAAGTCGGGTACTGGGAAAAAAGCAAAGGGGTAGACAGCTTAGAATACCTTCCTGAATGGGTTGCTGACGAACAGGGAAGGCCGCTGTCATTGTCCCTTCCTTTTACTCCCGGGAACCAGGTCTGGCGTGGAAATGTGGTACGTGACTATTTTGATAATTTACTGCCGGACAGCGAAGGCATACGCAGACGTCTGGCAATGCGTTACAAGGCCGATAGCCTGGAGCCTTTTGATCTGCTGACGGAGCTGGGAAAAGACTGCGTGGGCGCGATACAGCTGCTTCATGACGGAGATGAACCCACTGATTTATATTCCGTGAAGTATCACCCGCTTACTGAATCAGAAATTGCGGCAACTTTGCGTAATACCACGGAGACATTGCTACCGGGCAGGCCAGAAGATAACGACGACTTACGTTTATCTATTGCCGGTGCTCAGGAGAAAACAGCCCTACTGTGGCATGAAGATCGGTGGTGTATGCCGGAGGGTAATACACCAACGACGCATATATTCAAGCTACCGCTCGGACTTGTGGGGAACATGAAAGCCGACATGAGCTCGTCGGTTGAAAATGAATGGCTCTGCTCGGTACTTCTCGGCCAGTACGGGCTCCCCGTGGCAAGAACGCAGATTGCTCACTTTGAAGATCAGAAAGCGCTGGTGGTAGAACGTTTTGACCGAAAATGGTCAGGAGACGGACAATGGATCATTCGTTTACCCCAGGAGGATATGTGTCAGGCCCTGGGCGTTTCGCCATTACGAAAATATCAGGCGGACGGCGGGCCAGGTATATCGGAAATTATGGAGGTTCTGAGTAATTCAGACCGTGCTGAGCGTGACAAAGCGCAGTTTTTTATGACGCAGATAATTTTCTGGATGATGGCCGCAACAGATGGCCACGCTAAAAATTTCAGTATTTCTATTGGGCCACAGGGACGTTATCACCTTACACCAAACTATGATGTGTTGTCGGCATGGCCGGTGATCGGTCATGGGAACAATCAGATATCCTGGCAGAAGTGCAAACTGGCGATGGCCGTACGTGGCAGTAGCAACTATTACCAGATATATCGAATACAACGACGCCACTGGATCAGGCATGGTGAGATAACCGGCCTGAGTAAACAGCAGACAGAGGCGATGATAGAGGAAATCATCGCCAGAACCCCGGGTGTCATTGAACGTGTTAGCGGGCTTCTTCCGGACCAGTTCCCCCAGCAGCTTGCGGAAAGTATTTTTGATGGAATGAGGCAGCAATGCAGGCGCCTGGCTGAGAAATGACAGCCGCAATTTATAGTGTGCATGTTTTCAGAATAGCTGATGTAAGCGTGAGGATTCAGTATGACTGAAGAACAAAAAAGAATAGAGCGGGCTATTGAGTTGGCTTGTCGTTACGGCGGAACCGATGAAATGCATCATCTGCAATGGGTCGTGGATCAGATGGTAAGAGAACTTGCTGGAGAACGTTATGCACAGATTGTAGCTGATGCCACCAGCGGAGAAGATGGGCCTGATACTTACAAATGGAGTGTTGGGATCGCGCCTTAACAGCTGTCGGTCTGGGGGTGAAAACGTATTCTTCATTCAGCGAATTCCCAGGCTTCACATTAAGACTAAAGCGGCGGCCGCAGTAACGTAAGAGAAAATAAATGGCTATTTTAGCAATCATTGCAGTTATCGCCCTGGGTGGGTACGCCTACGGATTTATTAAAACCCGTGAGCTGAGCGCTTTGCGTAAAGAAATGAAACTATACGTGGATCGCATGGAAGCGGCGGAGCTGGACTTACACGCAATCAGAAGTGTAGCGGAGCACCGGTTGCACGGTGCAGGTAAACAGTTTGCCGACCTTTACAGCCGTATCGACGGTGCAACTGTGACGCTGACACCCGAAGATCAGCTGTTACTGGCAACGATGCCATTTAATATTCAGGATGTAGAAGACATCGTAAACGAGCGCGGTCCAAAGACAATTAGCGGCCGTCCATTCTGGGAAGTTGAGCCAGGCCCGCATGATTATGAATATGGCCCGCAATATCCGTATTTCCCAGACCAGCGCTAGGAAGAGATCAAGATGAGAGAGCCAAGACCACGCCATACCTTGCAGGTCATTCGTGTACCTTCTCTGGAGGTTCAGGACCTGGGGCTGACCAGCTTTGATAGCTGGCTTGACGAGCACGGGTATGACAAAACGAATGCCAGAAATAACCGTACCATCTGGGCGAGAGAAGGCGGATGGCATCTGAAACGTTGCAGAAATCTTGAAACTGGCACGGACGATTTCTGGTTTATCGCTTTCGATGGTAAAGGCGGGAAGATTTACCCGCTGAAAACCCAAAGAGACTACCGGGCTGCATATCGTAAGCTGGAAGCAGAAGGTTATGCGCCTGCGGTCATCGAGCAAATGACCACAGGCGCAGCATATAACCTGGCCTATCCACGTTCCACCCTAAAACAAGCTGAGACGGCCACCAGCGAGCCAATTCGGAAACCTGACGTAGATATCCAGGGTGAGCACTGCGAGCGCGTAGTGACGCAACGTAGTGGCGTGGCACAGGGTAAATTCAAAGCTCTGCTCATCGAGAATTTCGCAGGCCGTTGTGCGGTAACCGGTTGGGTTAATGGAGGTGTCCTGGATGCGGCACACATTGAACATGGAACCCGGTACAATCCGTCTAATGGCATCCTGATGACTCCAACAATGCATGCGCTGTTTGATGCCGATCTTATGGGCATAGATCCGGCCACCCTGACCGTTCATTTTAAGCCAGGCATTGAGGTGGGCGAGCTGTTTGAAGGCCGTAAAATCACACCGCTGGTGTACGATCTGGACTTAGAGCGGCTGGCCGTACGCTGGGCAGAATACCAGGGCCTTGCTCAGGACCAATGAAGGGTGACAGCCAGGTTGTGCCTAAACCTGGCAGTAAAACCTGCATGCCACAAACCTTTAAATTCTGACTCAAGAGCCTGGCACAAGATAAAAGCGAAATGAAAAGGTTAAAACCGGTGCACCAGACCTCTTAGGTTTAATACCTGAGCCAGTATACTGGCAGTCTCAGGTAAGTGGGTATCATACACTTCAGAAATATCCACACCGAGATAACCGCAACAGTTAAAGAGCTAAAAAGGACGGTTTTAATTTTATGAATAAAACAGCTTTAATTATGATTCTGGGAATCCTCGGATGTGGTAAAGCATTTGCAGCCACTGAATTACAGCTCCAGCAAAAACGCGTTATGCATTTCTGTGCCAATGCCAGCCTTCCGTTGTTGATTGCCGGTACAACTTATGCGAATACGTCTGACAATGGACGACCAGAAAAAGAAAGAGTGGCAATCCTGAAAAATTCAGTTGCAAGCTCGACAGCTTATAAAATGGCATCTCCCGGAGTTCAGATGGCCATGATGAGCGTGGTGGAAGATATTGCCGATCCGAAAGAATTAGCTCTACATCAAAAAGAAGTTAGACGTCTTGGGGCTAGTTATCTTTCCGACAGCGGTGTTTCATGGGCTTCAAAAACTGTTTCACCATTTACAGCCTGGTGTAACTTTAACCGTTTAGAAAGTTAAGGCTGGCAAGGCGGTTCCTGTTCAGGAAAGTTACTTTCCGTGCGGGGACCGTAAGATACAGATAAAGCTTAAGGCCTTTGAATTTTTGGAAAGCATTTGAAAATTTCATTGCGCTTGTCTGATATGAAACAGCCCTGCATTTCTGCAAAGGCTGAAAGAGTGTGTACGGACTTTGGAAGGAGTGATGATATACGCCTGAGCCATCCCATCACCGCAGACAGGGTAATTAACCCTGACTAAAGCTTTCACCTATTCCGTCGCTCGCAAGCGGCTTTCGCACACTAACGAAGGTATGGCCTTTCGTCGGTGTTAAATTTTTCGGCTATTTGCAATCTGAGGTTGGATTGTAGATTTTAGTTAGAAATGGATCAAAGTCCGTTTTGTGCAAAACTTGGTTGACAACCCTCTTTTGGATGATGTGCCGTTTCGTGCAAAAGTTGGTTGGAGGCCAAGATGGCAGAGTTCGTAGGTTCGGCTGCTTCGCAAGCTGATTTCATTTGGAAGAACGCGGAAGACCTGTGGGGGGGGATTTCAAGCATACCGACTTCGGCAAGATCATTTTGCCGTTTACCCTGCTGCGTCGATTGGAGTGCGCACTGGAGTCTACACGGGAAGCATCGCTCGATAGCCAACCAGCCACGATTGAGTTCTTAGAAGCAGAGTTCAGTGTTGATTTCGATGCGCTGCTATCTTGACCGCCAATCAGACCCGCATGGTTCAGGTTTGTGTATGAGAGTCCCCAAATGGCTGTAGTTCTAACCAAAGCCTTGATTGAAGCCGGCCGCACCGGAAATAGTGGGTACAGAAAAAAGCAGTTGCTTGCGCTGGGCGTAAGTAACCCGCCGAAAAGCGGCTGGATCGAACGACTGATCGGCACTGAGGTATCTGACGAGCAGTACGAACGCTTTCTGGGGCACAGCACGAGCAAGCTGCATATTCCGGTCGAAAATGAACACCTATTCCGGTTTAAAATGAACGCTGATTCCGGCTTGCGTGTACACCGATTCCGGACACCTCAGTGCACGTACTCTGATGTCAGATGAACCGTCCTGTTCCAACGTCTTGGATCCACAACTGCCGCGCTGCGCTTGGCTGCTGGCTTGTTCAGTGAGTCGAAAAGATGCCTCCCCTCAAAGCTCAGCTTCTGCTCGAAGAATCCCTGTCCGCATACTTTCCGGAATCACTGTTCAACTTCACCGGAATACGCACAAGCAGGCTGAACAGATCCTACGCGGAGAGCAGCCAGCCAAGGGGCTTCAGTATGCAAAGCGAGCGAAGAAGCTCGCTTCTGAAAGAAAAGCCACAATTGATCTGGATAACGAGCACCTGTCTGAAATCGAAAAGTATCGGTAGCCCTAGACTTTTAGCCGCTGAAGATCTCTTAGATACCATTGGTGAAACTTGCTGAAGTCAGCCTTCTGTTTCTCTACCGTGCTTTTATAGATCGCATCACTGGTAACCGCACAAGCAGTCCAGCCAGCCTCATAGACGAAGCGAGTAGCTATCGGTGACTTCTTCGGGGTGCTATCCCAGCGGTTTTTGAGCCACCGCGCAAGCCCTTCATCAAGAGGGACAACCAGATTTAGCTGCTGTTTTGTGCGAGTGATACCGACATAAAACAGCCGACGTTCCTCCTCGATTACCTCTTCGGTCGGAGGGGTGTTCATCGATGTGCGAACGCTGTAAACATCATCGGGTTTGCCGCCAGGAAATTCCTGCTCATTCAGCCCGACCAGTATTACGTTATCCCACTCCAGCCCCTTGGAACCATGCAGTGTGGAAAGGATGAAGGGATCGCAGTCAGTTGCAGCCTCGCCTGGATTCAAGATAAGGTTTAAAAACGTGCGGGAATCGATCTTACTGGAGACAAGTAGCTCCTCGATCCTCTTGACCCCTCGTTGCTGGTCGTTCGATCCAGTGCGAGTTACACCCTCAGAGCCAACACTATCAATGAAACCCTCCATACGCAGGCGTAGTAACACATCGATAGCAGGCGTTTCCTCTCCGTCTTTCTGGCAGATAGTGGCGAGCCTGCCCAGCCGATCTTTTTGGTTTTGTGCGCCCTCGAATAACTGGCCTAGAGCAGACCATAGGTCGGCGTGCGGAGCCATCAATCCACTGAGCGCCGCTTTGAATTGCCCTTTCTGCCAGCTAAAACCAGCCTCCTTCAGAAAGCCGTAAACAATCGCTTGTTTGTTGGGATGGTTTTCCAGTAGCCGCAGATCGCCGTACACAGACAGCAAGACGCCAACTACCAGTATCCCGATTTCAGTGCGGGTGTGTAATGCGCTTGAACCATTGAGGTAGCGATAAGGTAGCCCACACAGGCGTAAAGTAATTTCCGCCTCAGCAAGGTTCGCCTTAGTGCGGGACAATATGGCTTGTGTTCCACTGCTCACCGAGAGGTTTGATAGCACCTTGGATAGGCAGTTATCAAAGTGCAATCTGACCTCTGTTTTGGGGGTGCTAGGATGACTGACACAAAGCTTGGTCAGCTTTGTAGAGTTGCGCCGAATTACCGAGTTAGCCATCAAGGAAAGCTCATGGCCAAATCTGAACGTGCATGACAGTTGAAACACCTTCGTATTCGGGTAGTGCTTTTCAAACAGTCCGCCGATAAAGTCTGGTCGAGCACCACGCCACTCATAAATACACTGGTTAACATCACCAACAGCCATAACTGACGTATCCGACTTAGATAGCAAGCGGGTCATGTCATGCTGTATCAGGTTAACGTCCTGATATTCATCAACAATGATGTGCTTGAAGTGGGCACCAAGGCTGCTGTCATTACGCAACAGTGCGACAGCCTCAACCAAACAGTCATCAAAGGTTCGCAGACTGTTTTCCTCCAGCAGCTCACAATAGCGGCCATAGGCGCGAATAAACTCCCGTTTGATGTTGCTGAACGTTGGATCATTGGCAGCATCAACAGGAGTTACGGCCGCCGCCCGGCAGCGAGCAATAAACAGCTCGAAGTTTTCAATTTCATTGGGGTCAATAAAATTCGCCTCATGGTCAAAGCCATAGCAGTAGGCTTGCTTTACCAGTTGCTCATAGCGGTAGTCGCTTGGAGTAATGAGGTCTTTCTTCTTGATTATCTGTTGGCGTTCTCCGTAACCAACAATCTTTAAGGCCAAGCTGTGGAACGTGCGGATTTCTGGAATCACGCTCGACATCAGTGCCGTCTTCAACTTCTCCGTGAAGCTCACCTGCGCCGACTTGTTGTACATCAGGATCAGAATGGAGCGAGGATCAGTTCCCGTCTTGACCAGCCGCTCAACGCGCTTTACAAGTATGGTTGTTTTCCCGCTACCAGGTACGGCTTTTACCAACGCATGTCCGGTGTCATGGCTGACAATACTTTTCTGCTCCCAAGTCAGTCTTTTTGTCATGCCTTAACCTTGTAATTGGCGCACTGACGGGCCTCGGTGTAGGGAACGATCTTTGCTTTACTGTGACATTGCAGATAGCCATCCTCCCATCGGCCTGCTTGCTCGCACATAATGCAGTTGGGAAATAGTGAATGAGGATCGGCGTGACGGATAAAAGCTCGTAAGTTATCTGCCAGCTCAGCGGCCCCTAACGATCTAGGCCATGTGTTCACGTCAGAATTGATTGTTAAATCCACTTCAGCGAGCGGCATCGTTTGTTCGTTGAGTCGGCCGGAACCACTTAAACTCCAGACAGACATATCCACGTTACCTACTGAGCAGACGCCGCTACAGGTGTCCACAGATTGAAACGGGGGAAGCCAGTTGAATACTCTCAGGATCTTCTCCTTGATCGAGTAGGCCCCGGTAAGCAACATCTGAATATCAGAGGCAGATTGGACCTTAAACTCAAGAATCGGGATACCGGCTTCGATCTTGTCTTGAGAGCAGGGGTGTGTGACACAAATCTCTACGTAGCAACGCCTTTCGCCAGTCGTATCATACAACATCACGTCTGGTCGCAGCCCTGTGACCTTATCGTGTTTTTCCAGCTCTGCCTGATCGAAAAATTGAGTCAAGTTGTAGCGTGCAGGCACGGATTTTACGCACTGACGTGCTTCGTCTCTAACTAAGGCTAAATGAGGACCATTACAGGCAACCCGGCGCTCCAGCTCAAGGCTAATAGGCATTTCACGGCTGAGAGCTTGTTGGTAGCGATAGAAGAATGCTTCTTTGCCGCACTTGTGAAGATAGGTTTCAAGGGCACAGCATTCTTCCGAATGGCGAAAGTGCTTAGCGTTGAACTCGCCCATTACCGGGGTCAGGGGGCTCTTACAACCTGGGCAGGTGTAAGTATGTGAGCGCAGGGCAGCGCCAATGTGCGTGAGGGTGCCCTCGTCGTCTAGCGCGTAAGCGTATTGTATTGAGCTGGATTGAGTTGTCATGACTGCGTAGCCTCCCAAAAAAATCCAGCTAAGAACAGACCTTACGACAGGGAAATGGTAAGTAGTGCTTCTTGAAGCAGTCGAGTGTACAGCGGCTCAGTGAAAAAGCTAATCGCCCGCTCAACAACCTAGTGATACTGGTGCAGATTCGACAATGAGTTAATGCCCGGAGAGCATCTGCAAGACTTCTAGCTGGAAGGCATTCCAACCAGCCCTCGCTTCTGAAAAGCCGTCAGGAAACGGTAAAATCCAACCAAGTGAGCAACTTCACTTGATCAAAGATCTAAGGCTAGAATGATGGAATTACAACCTTAGTTTGCAAATAGCCAATTTTTCAAACTTTGCTTACTTTGTCAAGGAAGGTGACCGCAGTAGCAGGCACAACTACTTTAATCTGTATGAATAATAAGGTAGAACCGGCCAGTGAATGAATGCTTACCCTGAAATCAGGCGGACAACCTTCAGGAATATTGATAGCAAGACTGAATCTCTCGCTGCGGCGATAAACATTTCGCCATAACCCTGAACGAGAGTGGTTCATCCATCATATACAGGAGCGTTACATGCGCAAATTTAAGTACATAATCTGTCACCAGTCCTGACCAAGGTCCTTTCGCCCGGGATGTTAGGTTGAATTGCTACGGGCGATGTGTTGTCACCGGCGTAAGGTCCCCCTGGCGTACTGAGGCCGCGCACTTAACGCCACGTCATGAAGAAGGCATTCCCGACGTAACGAACGGAATTTTACTTCGCCGTGATATCCATACACTGTTCGACAATGACCATTGCGCCATAAACCCTGACACTATGAAAATTTACTTCAGCCGGGAGGCCCGGGAGTTGGATGATGATCTCCTGAAATGGCATGGGAATGAGATAGAGACGACACGCATGCAGGTTCCGGTTAACATCGAAAACCTTCGGATACGATGGCAAAAATTTAAGGCTAAGGATCGTCAGCGTAAATAAAGCCATAAGCTGAACCACGGCGAGGATTAGTCTTGTTCACTAAATGACAGCGAGAGATTAAATGCAAACCCAAAAAGAAATTACAGTTGGCCAGATCTGGGAAGAAGTGGATCCAAGACTGATCCGGAAAGTGCGGGTTGTTGAGGTGGCCTCGTTAGAAGGGCCCAAAGGCATCCTTATCGAAAACGTGGAGTCTGGTCGTAAGAACTGGGCGTCGTCATCCCGCTTTAATGGAAAGCGTGGAGGGTATCGTCTTATTTCCTGACGGTTTTGCCAATATGGGAAACTGAAGAGGTTGAAACCATCCCGGTGAGGGAGCATATCTGGTAAAGAAGAGTCTTTAAAAAGGTTTTACGCGACCTGGGATAATAAACGGGAAAACGATACCCAAAAAAAGAATACAGCGATGATAACGATAAGGAATGGTAAGGGCTTCAATATTTTGAGAAATGCCCTGGCTTCCTTTGCATCTGCATTTCTAATCAAACTGTCCACATAGGGATCACAGCTCTTAGGTTCTGAATTTTTCATATGTTCTGTACCTGAAATTGATTCCGTATGAGAAAAGGCCACCGAAGTGGCCTCTATCAAAACTGGTGGCAAAAGTTAGATCAGGAAATCATCAAGACTTTTACCGGCTGCAATTTGTTCTGCCAGAGCTTTGGGGGTACGGCCCTGTCCAGTCCACGTTTTTGTTTCGCCATTTTCATCAGTAAATGAGTATTTGGCCGGGCGTGGTCCACGGCTTTTCTTGGTAGCCGTAGATTTGGCCTGGAATGAGCCAAGCAGCTCTTCCGGGTTGATACCATCTTCTTCCATTAACTTACGCAGGGCGTCAAGTTTCTCCTGACGAGCTTGCAGTTCGGCAGCTTTGGATGATTCTTCCTGACGACGCTCATCAACAATGACATTAAGCTTTTCGAGGATTTCCTCAAGTACTTCTAAAGGCAGCTCGCGGCCCTGGGCGCGAAGAGTACGAATATTGTTTAACGATTTGAGTGCTTCAGACATACGACCCCACTTTCTAATTCTTTGATAAGGATTTACTTAATCATAATACACTCTATAAGGAAAAAGATGCCAGCTTTATGTCTTCAGGTACAAAGATATCTTGCTAAGAATACTCCTTATCTTCCTTGTGCAGACTGTTTCGTGCTTTCGATGTTGTTCATGAGTCTTAAAATCTGCTCACTGTTTAGGGTACTCATGCTGTAAATCAGCAAGAAGGAAGCGCAGAACAACATAAGCAATCGGAAAAGGAAACCATGCCAGTGACAGGCCATATATAGCGGAGATAAACATAGGGTAATTTAACTCACTTACAAAATTCGCTTCATTGTATTGTTGAATCGAAATGGCAGAAGCAAAAATTATAATTAAAGTAAGAAAAATCCACTCTAGCCATCTCTTTTTATAACAAGCATAAGCGAAAGCTGTAGGGTAAAAAATAAAGCAAAAAAATTCCAGCTGCAATTACGTTCATAAAAGTAACTTTCCTGATAGCGCCGTTATTTTTCGAATGCAGTATCATGAACAACTGCCATAACATTGATGATTGGCTTTCTTTTTCTGAAGAACCTTCCGCGCGGCAAAGTTTCTCCCGCTTTGAGACGATAAAGCCAGAAAACATAAGCCGGAGGAACATTGCTGTCAAAAATATCTGAACAAGTTTGAACTGTGATGCCTACTGTATTGTCTTTCCTCATCTCTTTAAAAGTGCCTTGCAATGCAGCGGATAACGTCATTTTTAAGAAACCTTTTTTCTGTTTGAACGGATAGACTTGACTTAGCTGGCTTGACTGTAATGTTTGCCACTAAAGATCCCTCGTTCTGAGGATGCAGGCACTACAAAGTTACCGTCAGGTCTAATCATACGAGTTTGGATGAAATTTTTGCCGGATTTGGTTTTTTCAACCTGGTGCTCGATCTTCCATTCTTCTTTGACGGGACCGGATGACAAATGAACTAGAACCGGTACTTTTTTACGTGTTCTATCCAGAACAATACAATTTGATTTATCCGTATCAAAGCTTCCCTGAAGAGTATTCAAAGAGCAATTATCATATCCCTCAACCGGAACTGCATTACCTTGGATATCAATTTTGAATCCTCCAGCTATTACAATTTCGGGTGCGTTATCATTTAAAGTCTCGTCATAGGCAGCATCAACTACATCGCAAGCAGTAAGAGTAAGTGACGATGCCACAGCAAGACACAATAAAGAAAATCTGTTTTTGAACATATTTGAGACCTTTTATAAAAATAAAATAACAGGAGAATTGTATCATTAACAGTCTAGTTCTAACGACTACCACTTTTAAGTATGTATTGAGCCAGTTTTATATTCAGGCACACCATATTGCACTCTAGCTCTTTCATCATTCTTGAAGAACTCTTAATTAAGTATTCTTCAAGTGGGCCAGCATATGCCCCTGATGTCACGATCGTTAGTTGCGTAAGAGGATGAGTCAAACTCTCAATGCCCTTCAGGATGTCATTCTGGACAGCAGCAATATAAACAGGCGAAGCCGCAATCAAATATTCATCATTCGGGCTGGACTGCATTAACTGGCTTATAGTTGCGCAACGGTTATGCTTACCTAGTGATTTTGTGATGGCTTTCCACCAGAGATCATGCCTGAATGGTACTTGATGAAATGTCGCCTCGTAAGAGGGCACCCGATCTCGACTATTTAAAAACCCCATCCCGGCAGAGATTATCCACAACTCCAGATTTCTGGTTGAGTTTAAAATTTCCTTTGCCGTAGACCAGTGATTACCTGAATACAAGGACAATGCCGGTACCGCCTGATTACTTCTGGCGTCGTCTACAATGTTACTCCAGGCATATGCTGCGTCGTCCGGGGTTTGTTTTGGATCTATGTCCAATGTCGGCCAGACGTGGCCCTGATGATTCTTGCCCTTTGTACAGGAAGTGATTAAGTGTACTGAGCGTTCAGAGAACATTATCTTCCTTACATACCCATAGAACAGCTTTCTAAGAACGGTGGGCTCGCCTGAAAATTACAAATCAGCCCCTTTCACGGCATCATTTTGATTCTTCGCGTCTGCCCCCAGTAAGATGACCGGTTTTCTGCATGACAGTGTTATTCCTAACAAACGCAACACAAAACCACGCCAGCCAGAGCAAATTTTTTCATTTGCTGCGTAAAGCCTATTGTTTTCTCTTTTAAGCTTCGCCCACTCGTTACAGAGGGTAACATCATCAAGCGCTGTTATATGCTTCGCCTCACCTTCGACGATAACGGTATGGATACCGTATGCTGTAAATCTCATACTATTTTCCAGAACCCAGTTGCGGTATTCGTCGAGTCCACCTTCGGAACCGGTAGCTCTGCGCCACATTTCAATTTGCTTGTGTGATGGGTCAAGTGTACTTGTCATTGAAGCCTCGTCTCAGCGATAACGCTTGAAATAGCCCGCTTTGGTCATCATGAAATTAGCCATCTGACTGGCGATTTGATTGTATCTTACTCATAGTGCCCTACCTATAGGTTAAAAAGGGGCATTTTCGCTTTATAGCGTGTTCAGCAGCATCAATCCTCCCAAGAAAGGCTGGCTTATTAAGCCGGTCCATCATTTTCTGTATATCTCTCATCAATTTTTATATCCGCCCTGGAGTGCACCGTTCAAGCACACCGATTAGGCAGATAGTCACTAGTTAACTCTTTACTAGTGACTAAATTCCATTGATATACGTGACAACGTCACGTCATGAAAGCTTATAAATGCCTATTTTTCATACAATGGGATTTAATTAGGAGTAAATCCCATAGGCTTACATAAGGATGACAATTAAAAGCGTTAAATATCAACCAGATAGAATGATTACCCCCAATTAATGGGCTCATCACATTATTTCACTGGCTGGGGTTATTGCTGGCATATCTGAAAGTGCTAATATGTTAGTCATTAGTAATTAGTAAAGCCTTTACTAAACGCGTTTCTACGTAAATTCTATAGGTTTTATAGTGTCCTACCTTTGCTCAAATCAAAATGTTCTGACATACCAAAATGGAGTGTAAAATGACTCAAAACCAGGGTTCTGAGCCAGTACCGGCGAGCCGGACAGGGCAGCTCATCAGCGCCCGGGATATGGCCATGCAGAAATTCGAAGAAGGGATGCGGTTAATCTCGGAAGCGTCGGAACTGTGCGGTCTCTCTCTCTTCACCAGCAGAATTATGCAGCCCAACGCATTTGGTCTTCCGTCGTCACTGGATCGCACCATCGAGGAGGGGCGTAAGGAAATTGACCGTAAAACGTGGAAAAGGCTCTTTGAAGAAACAGGTATGGACCGGTACTGGAACCATAAGCAAAAAGAAGCCTTTAACGAATCCCTTCGTACGGATCCGCCCGTCGCTTCCCTGGAGATTGTTAAGGGAACATTACAGCATGCACTGGCTAACAGACGAGACACCCTTGCAGAAGGTTTCGTTGATGTTCTCAACAAGCTTGACCGAAGTTTCAAAAGCAATGCCAGGCAATATACAATGCCAAAAAAGCTTGTTCTTCGGGGGATTTTTCCTGGTGTGAACGTGCTGAGGTACAACGGTTTCTCGCAGGACAATCACTTTTGTTTACGCGACTTTGAGAATATTGTATGCATCTGTTCTGATACTCCAACACCTGCAACCGGCGGTGGGCTGAGTATGGTCGACAGGCTGACGGCCATGAGAAATACAGAATTCACAGGCGAGGTCAGTGATGAGAATGGCTGGCGGTGTCGCCTGTTTGAGAATGGAAACGTTCATATTTGCATCGACAGTATCTCGCTTCTGAATGCTCTGAACGATCTTATCAGCATATATTTTGCAAACCAGCTTCCGGCCGCAGGAAAAAAATGATGATTGAAAATGATAAAGAAAAAAGCCTGAACGATGCTACCCCGCCAGAGGTGCAGAATGACATCCGCAGCGAATCCACTGAAAAATCAAAGGAAATGGGTCGTTCAAGGTACTCATCTATCGCGATGATCGATTACTTCAATGCAATCGAACGTCTGTGCAAAGAGAAAGAAATTAACCCGGAAAATATCGATCTGAGCTTCAAAGTTCACTGGCTCAGAAACGCTGTTGGCGGCTCGTTTGCAAGGTCACAGGAGATGTTCGCGGAGTACCAGAAGTATGTTAAAGAGGTTCCTGAAGAGGCCCGTTACCTGGATATACCCGATGAGGTAAAGGTTGCACTCGGCGATATTATCTCGTACATCACCTGGCACTACCGTAGAAGCTATACCGCAATACAGAATGATAGTGTTAAAAAAGCTGAAGCACGTAGCATGCAGCTGGAGGAGGAGGTAACGCAGCTGTTACAGCGGCTTGAGCAAAGCGCTACCGATATGGATGAGCTGAAACTTGAGAATCAGGCACTACAGGGTCGATTAGAGATCCGGGACAGTACCGTCAAGGAGTTAGAAACAAGGCTGAATGTTGCCGAAGCAGAACTCGAAACCTGCCATCACCAGTTAGATAGCACACGGCATGAATTGAGCCTCGCACAGCAGTCAAATGACTCACTCTCCCAGCAACTGGCTGAACGTAAAACAGAGATCGCTGGTCACCTTGAATATCAAAAAAAGCTGAACGAAGAGATCAACACGCAGCGTTCTGATAACGCCGGTCTTTCCAGACAATGCGACCAGTTAAGTCAGACTGTGTCAGATACAAAGGCAGAGAGGGACAGGTTTGAACAGGAATTGATTGCTGCACAGAACCTTTGTACTGAGCTGAAAAGTGCACTGTCCGGGAAAGAGGGTGACCTGGTGGCGGTGAATGCCGAGCTTACTGAACTCCATAAACTAAACGAGTCGCTGAGCGCCGACCTGAATAAAGTAACTTTGGTCAGCCAGGGCTATGAAGCGGAAGTGGCTGAACAAAGCAATGAACTCAAAACGCTCCAGGCCAAAGTAATGAAGCTGGAAGCTACCCTGGAGGCGGAGAAAACAATCTCAGAATCCCTAAAAGGCACCATTGATACATTAACTGGTGCAATGGCAGGGGGAGGTACTGGAAAGTCAAAACAGCCGCGTAGCAGAAAAACATCATGATAAATGAAGCCAGGTTGATACACTTCTCTGCATCCCCTGGCACATAAGAACTTCTGCGGACATTCAGCCCGTCCGCAGGAGTTTTCGTCCTTCAGTCAACAAATGCACTACCTTTTTTGAGTCTCCACTTTCCAGAGCAGAAAACACGTTACCGATTCTACCAACAGCTTGTATCTGAGTGATAACCCCAGTCTTGTAATCATCTAGGATCCCTGACAGGAAAGCGTTCAGTTTTGTCTGTTCGCTTAGCGAAAGCATGTAGGACATTTTTTCTCCATTTTAAGCAGGTGTGTCAGTTGAAAGAGGTTTGCGTGATTCTGGAAAATGAGGCAGCACCATAGTTTCAGATGCTGTGGTCGCATCCCAGTGCCACCATCCATAAGGCCCATATTCACGGTTGTAATAATCTTTTTTGAGTTGCTTTCGGGCCAGATAAGCAGGAGTGGCCATACCAAATACTTCCATCGGGAACGGCTTATCGCTTTTTGTGTCGAGCAGGTAGAAGTCAGGGAACACCTCACTAATACTCGCATCATAACGCATGGGCTTAACGTACTGCCGGTGCTCTGCATCCAGCTTTTCTGCAACAACCGCCTCATAGGAGGAGTCCAGAGGTATCCAGTTCTCGCTAACGTGCATCAGCACAATTTGATGAGCTCTTACAGAAGGGCCTCTGCCGGTTACCGCAGCTGGTGACGTCAACGCAAAGACAACTATTTTCGCCCCGGATTTCCATGCTGCGTACTCCGATGAAAATCGTTTCTTTACGCTATCCCAATGGACTTCTGAATTGAAAAAAATCAGCGGTAGCCCCCCAAAATTCCGCAGGGGTAAAAATTTAAGTGGCTTCTCATGCTTTTCAGCATCGTAGCGAGGTAAAACTGACAGGAGCATGAGACGTTTATCACTCATCGCCTGTGATGAAAGACGCTGAATTTGCGACTGAGCGACAGGTTGTTTCGGGTCAGGTACACCAATGAATAAATGGTCACCTATGCAGGCTCTGCCGGTACGAATTTGTTTAGCGGTTTCAAGCAGACGATACCGTACCAGTGAATCGTTACGTTTCCCTGCCATTTTCGGGTACCAGACATTCAGACCAGACTCTGTCCACAAAAGACTAAGCAAGCCCAGGAGGGTCATTGAGGCCTGACCTCCTTCTGGTCGCTGAACATGGGGCAGGGGAGGCACTTCTGATTTTTCAGGAGGATCTTTCTCTGTCATACCGATACCGAGCCTTACAGCCATATCACCTTCGGTTGTAATCCGGACCACACCACTCGCATATCCTTTCAGGCCGGTATGCCGGGCATCAAGGGAGAAGAATACACAGGAAGGATCATGCTCAATGCCCGTGTTAGCGGCTTTGACGAGAATAAAGGCATCACCGTTCGGTAAAGCACGAACATAAAGTCGCTTTTCTCCTTTTCCACGACATCCGCAGGTGATGACTGATTTTTGACCTGAGGTGTGGTGTGCCTTTTTAAGAGCCGACTGCCACCCTTTAGCAAACTCATCCTGCGTTTGAAAGTCAGGTGAATACCTTTTGACGTTTGGATCGTCGTCGTAAGCAATCATCACTGCGAATTTTTGGCTCATAGTAGTCTCCTAAACAGAAAGTTTAATATCCCAACCAGAGCAACACTTCCTGAGCGTCATACTGTTCCTTTACGCCCATGTCGCTAAAGAATTCTTCGAAATCTGTTTCGGGAACGCAATGCCTGGACAGTTCTTGTAATGCTCGTTCTTTAGATACCGTCTCACCTTCAGCTGATTCGAAATACGTCATGGTTGACCTCTGACATTATTACAACAATCTTAAGCATTTAAATTGATGAAGGAGCTCAGGTCAGCTGACTTCGTCGTAAAACTGCCGCAAGCGCTGGGAGGCTGCAAATTCAATTCGTGACTTCAGCAGTTTGGCGACGGCCGCAAAGACATCAACGACCACGGAGTTCCCAAACTGTCTGTAAGCCTGTGTATTGGACACAGGGATACGGAAAACACTTTCCCCGGGTTTATCGAAGCCCATTAGCCTGCTGCATTCACGTGGCGTTAGCATGCGTGGCCGACGGTCCATGTTGTATGTGTTATGGAAATCAGTTTCTCCCAGTTCATGAGACCAGCCCCGATCAATAAGAATTTCAGATCCGTCTTTCATATAGCGGCTTGAGAGGGTTCTGGTGACACTATTAACATTGGAAGGATCTACTAGTCCAAAACCAAAACCATTGCCTTTTGCCGCATGTTTCTTTGCATAGTTGTATAAGTACTCCCAGAGTTTAGGGGAGAGGATGTATTTACTATCTACGCTCGGATCCAGTAAATCTGAGAGAGAAGGGCGCTTGTCCGGATAAAAGTCTTTAATGTCTCTCAGAGTAAAACCGTCTTTCAGACGTAGGTCGCGGCGAAAACCAATAAGGACGATACGTTCACGGTGCTGGGGTCGGAAATGACGGCCATCGATGACTTTAGGATCATCCGCGCCCGTGCTTTCGCTGTTTGCGACGTCGTAGCCAAGCTCATCGAGCGTTTTCATGATGATGTTAAAGGTATTACCCTTATCGTGACTCTTCAGATTTTTTACGTTTTCCAGAACAAAAATTGCAGGTTGTTTTGCCCGGATGATCCTGGCCACATCAAAGAAGAGCGTACCCTGAGTGTCGCACTCGAAACCGTGTTTGCGACCCATAGAGTTCTTTTTACTGACACCGGCGATGCTGAATGGCTGGCATGGAAATCCCGCAAGAAGAACATCATGATCCGGGATAGAGGCATCGATAAATTTGTATGCCTCGTCATCAGTAACCTCGGGCCGGTTGCTAAGAGTGATGTCACGGATGTCTGAATTGAAGCGGTGCTCGTTCTCATCGCAATACCAGTTCGCCCGGTAAGTACGGCTGGAATAAGTATTCCATTCGCTCGTGAAAAGACATTTACCACCGATGGCATCAAATCCGCTTCGCAGTCCACCTATCCCTGCAAACAGATCGATAAAGCTAAAGTGCCTGTCCTCATAATCAGCAGGTCGTGAAGGTATTAAAGTCTGTAGATAGCGTCCATCTGCGATACTCAGCTCACAATGCTCAGGTATGCATGTAACCTGACGTTTAAGGGATGCACGGGACCAATTACTGCCATTTTCATCATTTAATACCTGAGCCAGATATTTCAGGTCATAAATGGTCGAAGCTGTTAACAAAGTTTTGTGGATCAGAGATGGTGTTTTATCCACATCATTCAGGTCTGTCTCAAGATCATGAGTGTAACGTTTCATCCAAACTCTCTCAGGAATAATATCTTTGAGATAGATTAACACGCTTAATTTGGATTATTTTTTGGTTCAGGTTCTAAATTTATTGTGATTATTCTGCCTTTAAGTTACAAAAAGATTGGTTTTAAGCCCGCCCATGAAATAATGACTTGTTAAAATACTGCCTGTAAATAGGCTTGTGGATACATGTCTGTACTCAACAAATCAAGGTGAAATGATGTTTTTTTTAACAAAGTTACTTTTGCCCATCATGATTGTTGTATTCCCAGTGGCGTCCTGGGGGAACTCAACAACTTTTGAGGCAAAGGTGGTTAAGATTGTTGACGGTGACACCATAACTGCGTTGGATGCTCAAAACACAACCATCAAAATACGGATGTATGGTATAGACGCTCCTGAATCTAAACAGGCTTTTGGCCAAAAAGCAAAACAGGCCTTAACCACAGCTATAGCAACTAAAATCGTTACCGTGATAGACCATGGTACGGATATCTATGGCCGTATGTTAGGTACCATCTGGTTAGATGGATATGATATCAATGCCTCTATGGTGGACAGTGGATATGCGTGGGTTTATCGGTTCGAAGATAACGCCATTGTCCCTGGCTATATCAAATATGAATCCGCAGCACAAAAGGAGGCAAAAGGGTTATGGGCAGACACCAACCCTGTCCCACCATGGCAGTGGAGACAGGCAAACGAAAAGCCCAGAAAGGTGAAAGAGAAGAAATAACCATGATGAAAGAGCCTCATCCGTTACTTCAGTTGGTACTAAACGATTCCGGTCGTCTAACCATGCCTGTTTATTATAGAGATCAACAGTATTGCCCGACTTGCCTTACAAAGGTGTTGAAGAGTGAGGATGGAAGTTTGGCGCACCTCGGGGAAATAAATCAAAATACATGTAGACCTTCTATTTCAGTAGTTGTGACAAAAGCAATTATTGAAATGTTATGTGACGGGGAAAAAATATATGTAAATCCAATACGACACCGAGGCCGGGTGCTGGCACCCTCAGTAATTTTTTCTCCCGACACTCACACTTTCAAACCGTTTATAAATACAGACTATCAGCCTGTGGGAGCAAACTGGAAAAGTGAAAAGGGATATAAACTCGGTCTGTTTTATCTCAAAGATCGAGCCAACTCTATCAATAAAGAGGAATTTGATTTCATTGCCGTTATAGACCCTGAGGCAATGCAGAAAGAATTTATTTCGGCCTGGTCTGAGGTTGATGAAAAAAATCCATTGGAAACGCTGAAGCAGATCTTACGATCTAAAAACAACTCTTCTTTATGGGTAAAATGGCCTGGCAAAATTGAGCATGCGCAAAAAGGAAATTACAACGAAAATTACTGGTTCGATTATCAATCTGATAATCAGGAAGTGAACTGTACGGTCTCTGTTGTAGGTATCGAAGGTAACAGTTCCGGTGAGACAATTTATAGATTGCAAACTTTGCTAAAGCGTAAGCTCAATGAATATCAACTGGTTCGGTCTTTAGGGACTATTATGCTTCTTGATAATACCGGGAATATGATTCCATCAAACCATCCTTATTTTGAAGTCATCTCAAAAGCATGTATAAATGGAGTGCGTGACTTTGTTCGTCAAAACCCGTGGGTAGTCTGACGGTCAACTATAAAGCATAATATAATTAGTAATAACAAGGAACAGACATGAATGAAAACTCAGTAATCTTAATAAGTTTATTTTGGTTTTTTTTGGGATCGAGTGTTGTAGCTGGTTTTATGGATGCATCATTATATTGCTGGATTTTTGCAGCCATAAGCGCATTGTTTCTTCTTTCGGTGATACAAACACCAAAGGAGTTAACGGTATCTATTAGTCATATGACAAGCAAAACGCTGATCTCAAAGACAGATGATGGATACACATTTAGCATTTCACCTTACGGAGACGGGTACCGCTTATCAGTCTCGCCTGAAAATCGTCACAATGGTACCCAAAGCTTTGACGGCTGGTTCCCACGTTTTTTTTCCGAACCACAGTATGCCAAATCATCTTTAACTAAATTTCTCGGTGAGTCCTTAGTATGGGAAGAAGATTCAAGTAATGCTCTATGAGATTACTTATTATAAATTTTTCTATTAATCTCCATGGAGTGATATATGAATTTGGCCTATTTTTTATTTTTGTCTATAACTGTTATGCTTACGAGCTTTATTATTAAATCACTTGTCGTATTGGTAAAGTTCAAATTACTTCGTGATGAACGTCTCGAATATACCAGCAATAAAAATATTGATGAGATGTACGATTTAATGAATGCGAAGGAAGAAATCCTCATAAGGCATCATAAGCAGATGTTGGCATTGCATCTTTCACTATTAATATTCGTTCTATTTATTGCTTACATTTACTAAAAATAATTTTATTCAACATTTCAACAAAGGGTTTTCAATGGAAAGCTTCGAAACTGAACAAATGATTCAATATGCTTTCTACATAAATATCGTAATAACGACTGGTTTGGCATGGTTTTGCTTGCGGTCAGGATTGCATTACAATTTTTTCAGAAAAGCAGAGAGTGCCAGAACAAAAGGGCTGAGTAGTACCTCTACTGAACACGGTCCAGCAATAGTGAGACTAAAGAAGCTACAAGCATTAGTAGATTTTATTAGTAACTGTGCTTTTCTAATCCTTTCAATTGGCACAGCTTATATTTTGTATGTTTGGAGCCACAGTTAACTCATACGAGGTAACTTCGGCAGGTAACAACTTCTAATGCAGGACTTTAATAACTCTAAGGGATTCTACATGAAAAAAGACGATCTAATTACGCGTTGTAAATTACTTAAAGGCGAACGCGATGAGTCTATCTTTACCATATTAATTGGGATAGTAGTAAAGCTGGGGCTGGTAGGCCTGGCATTCTATCTGTTGCTTGGTTCCACGATTGATTGGTCAAGCTGGAAAACTTATGCCGCCATGTTGATCTTGGGAGCATTTCTCTAAAATCTTGAACCTTTTTTCACTCATTACAAGCCATGACCTAGTGCGTAGATCATACGATCTTTAAACCTTATGTCATTGATTTATAAGTACATATAACAAAGATTATGTTAAATACTGTATGTATGTACAGCATCAACAGTTGCCCCCCTCATATTGAGGTAATTGCTACATTCATACCACTATTCTTCTTATAGTATCGACATCCTGAATTATTGCACCCTACTGCTTTGTCTTTAGCTGTTCCGAATTAAAATTCATTGCTCAATTTGGATCACATGACGATCAGCGTATTCCTTTGCTTTATCAAAGTTAAGTTTTTAAAACATAAGATATGTAATGACAAATTCTCAATCTGATTTTCCTTTGAACGATCAAAATTTTCAGGCAGATTTGCTGAAAATCAAAAAGGTTTTCGCCGACCTTATAACGCAGGCATCAGATGGTAAGATACCCATAAGGTCTTCTCATGTACACGGCTTACACCATTTCGAGGAGCTCTACATCCGGGCAAGAGCAGGCATGTGTTCGGTCCTGGGATATCCGGTCATGGTTGTTTCAACTATCTCAGTTAAAGAGCCCGGCACAGGCATTTTTAGAGCGCTTCTTGCAGAATTGAAATGTATTGCAGATGAACAAAATTACATTTTGAAAATTGAAAATGTACTGCCTCCCCTATTCCGCAAATACCTTATTCAAGAAGGTTTTGTTTTCCCAGGTGAACCTTGGATGTGTGGTTCCGGCTATTGGTTTAAGAACCCACAAGTACTTCATGAAAATATTGAGTTATTATCTGTTTAAGTCGATCTAACAATTTCACTGGAGCTAACATGTCCCCGGAATTGGTATCAGACATTGCAAGAGTGGCGCATGAAAAGCTACTTTCAATTTTAACGGAGTGCGGCATAGAGAAGACGGCAGGCACTTGCCTTTTTGCAAGCTATCTTGTGTGTTATTTAGCAAAAACTAAAGGTCTAGATGCTGTTGTCCGTGGGGGTAACGGTGCAGATGATGGCGGTATATTTATAGAGTGTGGTGGCTTTGGCCATTATTGGTGTGAGTTGAATTTCGAAGAAGTGCAATATTATATTGACATCACTTCCGAACAGTTTGGGTTTCATCCATACATAGTGAAACTCGCCAACGATATAACAGGATGGCCTCGATATATTCCTGGTGATCAGGAAACGGTCGATAGTCATTTAGAACAATTATTACGCGACGGCTATACAGAATAGGCTGCGTATACCCTATCGCAGCCTTTCAGGCTCTTAACCCTTGTGACCTGTTAACGGAACCACTCAGGATGACGCTGCCGATCAACTTTGATAACCTGCGAATTAAATTCAACGACATCCGCTGGAGTAAGCATTAATTCATCAGGATTTACAATAAATGGTCTTAAAACCACTTCGCCACCGTCTTCTTTTGCACCGTAGATATTAATAAGAAAGTGCAGTCGTTGATTTCCTTCAGCATTGCGTTGCCATTCTCTAAAAGTCAAAGTTTGTTTAATATAGTTTGTTAAAAGAAATGCGAATTCAGATTCTTCCGTTTGTGAGATACCGATTTTGTTAGACATTTTTTTTAGTATCTTTCCGAGCATGGACACACAGGCATCTAGACTTAACGATGTTGAAATTTTGGTCGTATTAAAATCCTCCTGCGAAAGTGAAATCATCCATGTATTATCTTTATGATAGTCGGTAATATAAATAAAATGAGATGTAAAAGGCGTTGAGTGATTGAACTCTCCTAAGTTCCATCCATACTGACTCACTGTATTTGAGCTAAGTTCTTTGTCGGTAATGTTCATAATTCATACCTTTCGATAAAGTCTGTAATGATAATTAGCTATCTCAAAGGACCAGAACAACTCTTGAAATAACCACACTCGAAGAATTTATCATATTGAACACCCCTACCTAATAACCTTGCCGACTTAATAAATCACAATAGCCCTCCCCTGACATTTTAAAATGCTACTTGAATTTTTGATAGCTTATGGTTGTTTTATGTTCTTTGTGATACGCATATGTCATCTTCTCTTTCCAGTACCAATCTTGTAGATCCTGCAAGTCTAGCCCATTTTTCTCACGTATGCTTTCGTGTAATTCGCTAAGCGCGAGTTTATCATTAGGTTTATAAATGGCTAATTTTTCTTCAAATAAATCCAGCCAACGTTTCCCCATCTTACGACGCAAAACAAACACCATCGTGATAAATGTAATGAAATGCACAGCAATTAGTTCCAACTTATGCGATTGCTGACCAGATAAAATTACTATTGTAACAACAGGGATGGCCGTATATAAAGCAATCAAAGCGACCATAAGTTGGTATGGTTTTTCCCGTATTACCATGTTCATGGGTAAACCAGAGGACGCTACTGCTTGCCAAAATCTTAAAGGGGAGCCCGCAGAATTCGGAAAAAATCGTACGCTAAGGTTTTCCGGGCATCCGTAAGGGCCGAAACTTCCCGTCTTCCAGTCTGCGGCTCTGCCGCCAGACGTA
>NZ_JBJQJO010000034.1:0-27418 GCF_046487395.1 Escherichia sp. WS1450 | reverse complement strand
GAGTCACATTTTTCTGCATATCTGACACTTTGGTTCCCACTACTTATTTGGTGGACACCACTTTGTCTAATTCGTCAGATTCTGACCAGACGGTTCAGGCTGTACGCTTACCTTCATTACATTCTCCCTAATCAATGATGTAAATAAAAAGCCGGTACCCACAGTGTGTGGATACCGGCATGTGTGTTATTCCGCGCCCCTGTGAGGCGCTAACGCTGTGGTGGTGTTTTTCTGCCCTGAATTTCATGGACGGCCGTGTCTTTCTGCAGGTTATTACAAGGGTGATTATTGCTTTGTCGATCGATATAAACGATCGATAAAATAGCTACGATCGATATATTCTATTAACCAGAAAGGTAGTGTGCAAGAGAATGAGTTGCATACATGACTGTTTGCACCATGTTTTCATGGGGTTACAAAAATGTAACAGCAGACAGGAACATCACCGCAGGTTTCAGAAGAAAATCCAGTTCCATACCGCGCGGGCAACAGAGACCACGGTGTCACGAACAGCACGCAGAACCGCGCGTGCAACAGTGGCAACACAGACGCTCTCCGCTGTATCAAATATCCGGTCCACCGCACCGGTAAACTGTTCACGGGCCTGAGAGCGGACAGACTCCGTACGCAGTTCTTCCTGCAGGCGGGTCATCAGGGGACTGGCGGCATGGCCGGGAAGCGCTGTCATGAGCGCACTGACCAGCGTATCCAGTTCCCAGCCGGTGCGGGCCGATACGGCAACAACCGGATGTACGGGCCGGAACAGACGGAATACCGCCTCCGTTTTCTCGCGAATATTCCGTGCCTGTGCGGGAGAAGGCTGAATGCCGGCCACATCCCATTCGTGGCAGGGCTCCGTTTTGTCGGCCTGCGTCACCACAAACAGCACCTGCTGATGTCCGCGTTGCAGGATGTGTCGCCAGAAATACTCATCCACAGACAGGGCACGGTCATCGGCTTTAATCAGCCACAGCACCAGGTCCAGTTCTGGCAGAATGTCACGGTACAGGGCTTCATACTCTGCATCCCTGTCACGGCTCTCGCCCACCCCGGGCAGGTCTGTGATAACCATGCTGCAACCGTGGCCGCTCAGACGGAAGCGCCGTACTTCCCGGGTGCCGGCGTGAACATCGCTGACCGGGGTGACTTCTCCCTGAAACAGTGCATTACAGAGTGAGGATTTACCGGCCCCGCTTTTACCCATAATGCCAATCACGGGTTCGTGACTGGTGAGTTTGCGCAGATGTTCGAGAATATGGCGGGAAAGTGAGTAAGGCAGGGAGGATAGGGGTTTTTCAATTGCCTCAATGGCATCAGACGGATTCATATATGTGTTCCCGGTGAAAAAAGACAAAACCCCGCGCACCGGAAAGGTGGCGGGGGTTCCACGGAGATGATATCTGTCTGAAATTATTTAGAATATCACTGTATTCCGGCGTGACAGAGTCTGATGACGGACTTATTCCGTTCCGGTCACCGGCAGGCACATCGGTAATACGCTGTTTTATTAAAGATACTGTGATTAGAGATATGTAAATAACCGCTCAGAATGTTCTGTTATGTCACTCACCATGAACAGCACACCGTAACGGTGAAAGAAGAACAAGATAATCAACTTCCCCGTGATTGCCATCAGAAATTATTTTATCCTTGACAATATTATATGTTTTATTTCGGTAAACAATAATGGAGTGCATCGTGAAAAAAATGACTGCCCCGGAGCAGGAGGAAATACTGATGAAGCCCATGGTGATTGCGCTCAACGCAGCCATTCGGGCCGGGAGAATCAACCTTAACGGCAAATCAGAAGATACGGACAGTAAAGGATTCATGCGTACGGATATTGACGGAATGCCCACTGTCATTAACTGGACCGATAACGGGTATGATGAACTGCGTGTATCAGTATGGGTTGATTACCGGCCGGATGAGGTCGCCAGATTCAGATCGCGTTATAAACCTGATCTCAGTCCTGAAACAGCCCTGCCCCGTGAAGACAGACTGTTATTCAGACATTTTGTGATGATTTGCTGCAGTTGTTATCTGGAGAGAAAAACAGGTAAGTTCATCATTGGCACTGAAGGAAACCGGCTGTTTGGTAAATATATTCGTGATGACGCTCCGGAGAGAATTTCAGATATTGAAGACGAAGAGCCGGAAGGATATGACCTTTTCGGGAAAGTCGAAGAATGAACGGTAAGCAGGCTCAGTCTGATGAAATGGTCAGGACCCACAGGAAAGAAGAACACGTCTCATCTCACCACAGGTCGTCTGACCTGCACGCATGACAAAACGTCATGCGTAAGCCGATGAGTGAAACCGCTGTCAACAGAATTATAAAGCGAACCGTCCAGGATGACCGTGCAACAGACCATGGATTCCATCGCACTGCACTTTATCCCCGCCCTTCTGGTGAGCACTACGCCACCGGAAGGATGACGCACCGAACAGGAAGAATAATTATTCTTTTATTTAAAGAATTTTATATAAAACAGAAACCTCCATACTAAATCAATAAACTGAGACCTTCACAGCATCACCCACCACCCACAGTGATATATAACAAAAAAGATACAATCACAGGCAAATACCACGCTGAAAAACATTCAGCACAATTCAATTACGCCAGTGAGTAATCCGGTAACAGTATTACATACCTTCCTGCCAGAATCTCCACCCACATAAATTGTCAAATAATTGCAAAAATTTACAATCAAAACGTATTGAAAATAATTTCTATTACCATTTAATAAAGTACTCCCTGATTACCTGATTAAGTGAGTCATCAAACATGAAACTTTTCAGTTCAAAACAGCGGACAAAAATTTATTTCAAACGGACTGTAATACCAGCAACTTTTCTTTTCGCATCATTTCCCGCTTTTTCACAGGATATTGTCACCCTTTATACAACCAGAGAGCCCGGCCTGATTAAGCCACTTCTGGACAGCTGGACAAAAAGCAGCGGTATAAATGTTAATACGGTTTATATCAAGGACGGTATGCTGGAGCGGATTAAAGCTGAAGGAAAAAATTCTCCAGCCGATCTACTGATGACCGTCGATGCCGGAAATCTCATTGATTTAGTCGAAGCGGGAGTCACTCAGCCTGTTGAATCTGAAATACTGAAAACGGCCATTCCGGCAAATCTTCGTGGAGAAAATAACCACTGGTTTGCTTTATCCATGCGGGCCCGGGTACTGTATGCAGAAAAAAACTTCCCCATTGACAGCCTGCATTATGAACAACTCGCCAGCCCTGAATACAAAGGCAGGGTCTGCATGCGTTCAGGGCAGCACCCTTATAATACAGCATTGATTGCTGCCATGATCGCCCACCACGGAGAAGAAAAAGCAGAGGAGTGGTTACACGGTCTTAAAACCAACCTGTCACGAAAAGCAACGGGGGGCGATCGCGACATAGCCCGCGATATTTTAGGAGGGATATGTGACATCGGACTTGCGAATTCTTATTACGTCGGTCATATGAAAAATGCCAAAGAAGGGACAGATGCACGCAAATGGGGAGATGCAATTAAAGTAATCAAACCAGCCTTCGTGCAGGGAGGGACCCATGTCAACATAACCGGCGCAGCCGTTGCTCGTTATGCACCGAACAAAGAAAATGCAATAAAACTGATGGAGTATCTCATATCTGTTCCGGCGCAGCAGCAATATGCCAAAGCTAACTTTGAGTACCCGGTACTCAAAGGCGTTGATCTTGACCCTGTCATCAGAACCACTATTGGTGAAATAGATGTCGATAAAATTCCGTTAACTGACATCGTAAAGAACCGCAAACAGGCAAGCTTACTGGTAGATAAAGTTGGGTTCGATCAATAAATCATTTTGGGCTTTAGTGTGGCGTTATCTTTTTTCTGCATTACGTTCCACGCTAAAGCCTTTACATCTGTGCTCGCTGTGTATCGCACTGGGTGTTCTTACACCTGTCATAACGTTATTCTGGCTGGCAACAGATGCAGACAGTTCGCAATGGAGCGGTTTTTTAACGTTTGTGCTACCTTCCGCTCTGCAGAATACCGTTATTCTGTTAACGGGTGTTGCTGTAATGACATGCGTTCTTGGTGTGGGGTGCGCCTGGGCAGTGACTGTCTGGGATTTTCCCGGCCGAAAAATGCTCAGCTGGGCATTAGTGTTACCTCTGGCCATGCCTGCCTATATTGTTGCTTTTGCATGGCTCGATCTCCTGCATCCCCTGGGGCCTCTGCAAAATTTTATCCGTCTTTTATCGGGATTTGACAGTCCCCGTCAGTTTCGTCTGCCGGATTTGCGCTCCCTTCCCGGAGCGATAATATTACTCGGTCTTGTACTGTATCCTTATGTCTACCTGACCTGCCGACCGGTGTTTATCAATCAGTCCGCTCACTTACTGGAGGCAGCACGAACATTAGGTTGTGGCCCTGTCTCTGCTTTTTTCCGGGTAACGCTACCTCTGGCACGCCCAGCAATAGTGACAGGTATGAGTCTGGCCCTTCTGGAAACCCTGAACGACATTGGTGCATCTGAATTTCTCGGTATCCGGACAATCACAGTAACAGTCTACACCACATGGATATCACGCTCTGATCTTGCCGGTGCTGCACAAATTGCCGGCATAGTTCTGACATTTGTCTTCATGATTCTGGGTCTTGAATTTTTGTTCCGGAGAAAACAGGTATTCAGTAGTCGCAGTATGCGGGGAATACAACAAATCAGGATTTATGGCTGGCGTGGATGGTTGCTGTGCAGCATTACAGCACTGCCCGTTATTCTGGGATTTTGCGCACCTGTATTATTCCTGGGATGGGAAAGTGCAAAGCGTCTCGGAGAAGGGATTACGATATCTTCATCATTGCTGTCAGCACTGAAAAATACATTGTTTCTCGCATCCGGTACGACCCTGATTGTATCAGGGGTCAGTTTACTGGTGGTCTGGAGCGCACGGCACAGTGTACTGAACAGCCGTTTCATCGAATTCCGACGAACGGTCATGCACCTGGCATCTTCAGGATATGCTGTTCCCGGTACTATTCTTGCTATCGGCTTTCTGCCGCCTGCAATGCTGGTTGATCACTGGCTCGCTGGTCTTCTTAATATCAGCGGCCTTCCCCTCATGTCTGCAGGTATACTGTTAGTTATTTGCTGTGCGATTCGTTTCCTGGCCATTTCAACCGGAGCGCTTGATTCAGCCCTTGGTCGCATACCGCCGTCACTGGAACAGGCATCACGATTACTGGGAGAAAATGGCGCAGGGACTTTTGTCAGAGTTCATTTGCCATTACTTCGCCCTGCTCTGATCAGCAGTGCGCTGCTGGTTTTCTCCGACGTGATGAAAGAACTGCCGACCACCTTACTGCTACGACCTGTTAACTTTGAGACCCTGTCCACACTCCTGTATGCGGAAGCGGCACGTGGAACCTACGAACAGGGCGCAATTGCTGCACTGTTAATCGTACTTGCCGGCATACTCCCTGTGATTTTATTAGTACGCAGGCAAATGAACAGTCACCACTAAAGGAACCCAACCACCATGTCAGAAATTGCCCTGAGTCTTAATGATGTTCATGTTGTTTATACCAGAAGCAGACAGGTCGTGTTACAGGGTTTTTCAATGTCCGTTCATAAAGGTGAACTTGTATGTCTGCTTGGCGTTTCAGGTTGTGGAAAAACAACCGTATTACGAACTGTAGCAGGCCTGGAACGATTACAACAAGGTGAAATATTCATATCACAACGCTGTGTAGCCGGAGCCGGAATTCATCTCCCCCCGGAAAAGCGCAGGGTCGGAATGGTCTTTCAGGAATATGCTCTGTTTCCCCACCTGACAGTAACACAAAATGTAGCCTTTGGTCTGCGCCATCTGCCTTATGAACTACAGCATGCCAGAGTCACTGAACTTCTGAAAATGGTTGAATTATTATCCTGTGCAAAGCGCTATCCTCATGAACTCTCAGGTGGACAGCAACAACGTATTGCACTTGCCAGAGCACTGGCCCCGGCCCCTGATATTTTGTTACTGGATGAGCCATTTTCCAGTCTGGATAAACAAACCAGTGAATACCTAGTGAAAGAAGTACGGGACCTGTTACGTAGTTCAGGTCAGACAGCCCTGATCGTTACTCATAATGAATCAGAAGCACTCGAAATATCAAACCGTATTTGTATCATGACGGAGGGTAATATAAGTTCGGTTCAGTCTGTGGTCTGAGACGTAACCGCACATTCAGGATCCCCTGTTCGTCATGGAAGCTGTATTATGTAACTATATGGAGGCATAGCAGATATTGTTGAAGAAATACATCAAAAACACTCACATTTCTGGTACAACAGGAGTTGTAGATTTAATGATTATTGGGACGAAGTTACTACAGAAAAGCTGTACCGGGAACAGGTATGGTAGTTCCTTGTCACGTGTGGATTAAATGAGCATAATGCAGATCAATTACAAAAGGCATTTCGTAATAGCTCTGTTGTTGATTCGGTTACCATGATGGCTGTGGCAAGAGCCACCATGTGACTATACATGATATAATTATTTGTGTGATGTTGTTATACCTGAACAACAGGCATGAGATAATGGAAAAAATTATACATATAACTCGGCTTTCCCATACTCCACTACAGAACAGTATATGATTCTGAACATTTCAATCCAGGCGCATTACATAACTATATTACATGTAACTATCTGGCCCTCAAATCATCGAGAGAATTGTTTAAAGTCAGCAGTCATAATCTGAATATAGATCATTATCACATAATTTAATTCTTAATTCACTACATTTTCCCTTGAATCCGGTATAATAAGACAGAGCACATGGCTGATGCTTTGTTTCGGTGTGGATAATCTGGTGGCGTCGGCTATGTGCTCTCAACAGTTAACTTATTATGAATACTATTATCAATACAGGTTTTACATAAAAAAATAAAAAGCATCTCCTGATATCAGCCCAGTCTCTTTGGGCTAACCAGAATTATACATAAGCTATGCAGATATTAATTTGCATACAAAACCATTATTTTCTTGAGCACACTATACTAATGTATCCCAGAAGAGGTCCTGTGCATAATCCTGTTGCTGCCCATAATACAGCAAGTGAAATATCAGGACCATCTGTATCCGGATAAAATCCTCCATAATAAACAGCAAATACAGTAGAGTATGCATTGAATGCAGGTAAACTACTGTTCATGCACGGTATCTGAAGGAGTAAAAGAAGAACATACACTGTTATTATTACTGATATAATGATTGCCAACATGGCAGAAATGTGCAGGGATATCATGTAATTTATAGCAGCAATACATAACACAGACGTTGCTATACCGGGAAGTAATGAAGCATAAATTTTCTTTAATATGTCAGGCGTCGCTCCCAGAGCATAGTACCATGCCCAGCCAATAAATATAGCCCACACAGGAATATTAATCCCCGGCCATGAAGCCAGGCATGACAGCCCTGCTAACAGGGCTATGGTAAGATTCATCGGTAATTTCATTTCAGACGCACCTGTTATGAGCCATAAGATAATGAATTAATGAGAAGGTTGAGTCTTTCATTAAATTCTTTACGGATTTCCAGAGCTTTATCCATACTGACTTGTGAAAATGTCACACTGGAGCCGGGTGCAAGTTGAGCCAGAATATCGAGATCAGTACTCACTACTGTCCCCACTGTCATATATCCCCCTCCTGATACAGCATCCCTGTGCAAAACTATTGGTGTGCTTCCAGAGGGAACCTGAATTGATCCCACGGGATAACAGGCATCAACGATATTTGATGGATCTGAACCAGCACCAAATGGCGGGTGCCGATCAACAAAATTAAGTGAGCGCCCTCCCTGAAACCTGAAACCTGTTCTGTCTGAATCCTTACTGATCTTCCATACATCATCAAAAAAACTTTCAACTGATTCCTGTTTCAGGCGATGGATATACATTCCGGGTACAACACGTAATTCATTTTCTTTAGTAAAAACTGGACGTAACTCATCTGGCAGAGTGTAATTTATACGCCCTTTATTACATATTGCTTCCTGTACGGGTAATTCATCTCCGGCCTGTAACCGACGTCCTTTATAACCACCAAGACTGCCAAGGAGGTAAGTAGAACGACTTCCGGCAATAACAGGGACATTAATACCTCCCGCGATGGCAAGGTAACAGCGTACACCCACCGTGGTGTATGCGATTTTTAATATCTGTCCTTTCCGGGCTAACAGGGATGTATTCACCGGAACACTCTGATTATCCAGGGTCACCGTAAAAGGGGCACCGCTGACTGCAAAAAGAGTATCCTGCTCAAACAAGAGTTCGGGCCCCAGTAATGTGCATTCCAGCGCTGCATCAAACGGGTGATTACCGACAAGCAAATTGGCGGTAACTAACCCTGTACGATCTAATGCACCGGATGGCGGGATCCCGAGATGATAAAAGCCTTCTCGTCCTCCGTCCTGAACGGACGTGGATAATCCGGGCGTCAATACTTTAATTCCCATACAGTTCTCCCAGTAAATTTTTAGTATAATCTTCAGGATTTTCTTCAAATGCGTTCAAATCAAAATTTACAGGCCTGATAAGTAATTCAAAATTACCAGATTCCACATCACTTATACATTGATTATATTGTTCAGTATTGATCGCCCTGAACTTAATGATGTCCCCTGCCCGGAAAAACACCATAGAGTCTTTGAAATATGATAATTTCTGTTCTGTGTCATAAATCGGAGCTGGTGTTATACCGAACAATTGATACCCACCTGCCCCCCGGACTGGATATATAGCCCCGAAGCACCCGCCATGACCAACAGAATGTTTTGGTGTATCAGTTCTGGGAACAAGATATTTTGGAACCTGGATTTGCTTTTTCCGGTCAACCATCTGATACATAAAAGGCAGCCCGGCAACGAAGCCAACCATAGAAACAAACCAGGGACTTGAATGATGGGCCTCAATAAACGTCTGAACATCCGGATATCCGTTTATTTCAGCAGCATACTCAAGATCGGTTAATGCCGGGTTTTGATGATTATTCCGGAACCGCATCAGGGTTTCATGAGTCCATGGATCATTATACAATACAGGAATTTCAATTATACGTGTCTGTAGTGTCATTTCTCCATTCCCGGAGAGCACATTAACATTTCGTATCTGTTGTAACAAATCATCAGGGTGTATAATGTCGGGATTAAATCTTATCTGACATGATGCATTTGCAAGGCAAATATCGAGCACACCATTAATATTTAATGATTCTATTTTTCTCGTAAGAGACAAGCTGTGAAAAAATGCTTTAAGAGACATTTCCTCACTGACTTCGATGAAAAGATGCTCATCAGCACCAAATGTATAGCGCAAATTTATATCAGTCATACAGGTTCCTCATTTAAATGCACCGGTATTCAGCCAGTCTTCAAGCGTTTTATTATGAAACTGAGCATTTCTGAAAAACTCAGCTGATAATAATGCTTCATGAAGAGGTATAGTTGTATGAACGCCTTCTATTTGCATATTACCAAGGGTCTCCCGGGCAAGACTTATCGTTTTTTCTCTGCTGTCAGTATGAATAATAAGTTTTGCCAGTAAAGAATCATACCAGAGAGGCATCTTATACCCTTCAAACATGTGAGTATCGACTCTTATTCCCTGCCCTTCAGGTATCTGCAATACCGATATTGTTCCGGGACTGGGCATAAAACCATTGTAAGGATTTTCTGCATTAATCCTCATTTCAATTGCAGCTCCCTGTAACGTAATCTCATCCTGTCCAAACGACAGAGAGTCGCCCCCGGCAATTCTCAGCATCCAGTCGATAATATCAATGCCTGTGACCATTTCTGTAACCGGATGTTCAACCTGAATCCGCGTATTCATTTCAATAAAAAAGAATTCCCCGCTCCGGTCATCGACCAGGTACTCAATAGTTCCTGCGCTTGAATAATTCAGCATTCTGGCGAGATTCAGTGCACTCTGACATAAGGCCTCACGTAGTGACGCTGAAACAGAAGGCGATGGCGCTTCTTCTGTCACTTTTTGTCTTTTTCTCTGCAGAGAACACTCTCGTTCAAACAGGTGAACGATGTTTTTTCCGTCTCCAAGGATCTGAACTTCAACATGACGGGCTTCCGGTATATAACGTTCCAGATATACACCATCGTGCCCGAAAGCTGCTTTTGCTTCAGCACGCGCTACTGTATATTCATGCACCAGCTGTTCCGGAGAATGTACAATCCGTATCCCCTTCCCGCCTCCCCCGGCCGAGGCCTTTATCAATAAAGGATATCCGGTAATATCCGATGCTACTGATAATGCCTCCTCAGGGCTTATAACCTCGCCATTTGAGCCTGGTACAACCGGGACACCTGCCTTTATCGCGCAATCTCTCGCGATTGCTTTATCCCCCATTTGCTCAATAATCTGAGGAGATGGCCCAACAAAAATAAGCCCTGCATCGAGCACCGCACGGGCAAAAGACGCATTCTCCGACAGAAAACCATATCCGGGATGAATGGCCTGAGCGCCAGACTGAAGGGCTGCATCAATTATCTTCTTTCCGTCCAGATAACTGTCATCGGCACGGGATTTACCTATGACAATAACTTCATCGGCGCTCTTTGCCGGAAGAGAATTGATGTCTGATTCGCTACATGCCAGCACCGTTTTTATATTCAGCTTCTTTGCACTTCGTATAATTCGTAATGCAATCTCACCTCTGTTGGCAATAAGCAGTTTTTGAATACTCATGCTCAGTTCCTTATATTATTTCTATGGTAGCCAGTACCTGACCAGGTTCCACTTCCTCCCCATTCTCCACCTTAAACTGGATATTAGTCCCGGTTGTTTCAGCATGAATTTCGTTAAACTGCTTCATTATTTCAATCAACCCAATGACGGTACTCTCCTGAACAGTGTCACCATTCTCCAGAAACGGGGCACTATCAGGTGCTGGTTTCCGATAAAATACACCAGGTAAAGGTGAAAGAATTTCTGTAACAGCCATAACATCCTCCATGTATATCAGTTTTGAGAATTTACACTTATGTCTGCCTCACGTAAGGCTTTATTTATTGCAATCAGAAGAGATAAGGCACCGGGCGTATCACTATGGACACAGACAGAAGAGAAATGAATGTCAATATCCTGATCTTCTACAGTACGAACTTTTCCCTCCAGACAGGCACGCAGCACTTTTTTTGCGACATCATCAGGATTAAGAGGTTCAGTTCTCCGTATAAATACAATGGAACCGCTTTGATCATAATCCCTGTCGGCATAAAACTCACAAATAACAGGATGTCCGATTTGCGTCGCTTCTTTCCAGATGGCACTACCATACATGCAATATATTCTCAATTCAGGCGCATAACTATGAAGCGTTGAGACAAAATGCTTTGCAGCATCCCGATCATGAGCAAGATGCATATACAACGCGCCATGAGGCTTAACATGGTTTACAGGCACATTGTGTAATGTGGCAAATTCACGCAAGGCCCCCAGCTGATAAATCATGTCATTGGTGATTTCCTCTGCGGTGCAGTGAATATGACGCCGGCCAAAACCAGCCAGATCACGATAACCGGGATGAGCACCGACAGACACACCACTGTCACGGGCGCTGATTATTGTACGGTGCATAATCCCCGGATCACCTGCATGAAAACCTGTCGCTATATTCGCTGAGGAGATGTATGGCATAATATCAATATCCCGGATATCTCCGAGAGTCCATGCTCCAAAGCTTTCCCCCATATCAGAGCTGATATCAATACTGCGAAGCATTAAAACCTCCGTCTGACAAATACGGTAACAGTATGTCATGTAGCACATTTGTTTCTTTATTGTAAATTATTATTTTTCTATGGTAATATATTAAATTTATTTATAATTACTGTTGCAAAAATATCTTTATCAGGAAAATTTGATGAACATCACACTCAGACAGATAAAATATTTCGTATCAACAGCGGAGTCCGGATCGTTATCAACTGCAGCCAAATCACTCAATATTTCACAGTCTGCGATAACAACAGCAATTCAGGGGCTTGAAAGGGACATCGGTTATAAATTACTGATTCGCTCAAAATCTGGCGTTGATTTAACAGATGAGGGAAGACTGTTCTTATACAATGCCTACAATATTATCCGGACATATGATGAGGCAATAAATACAGTGCATGTTCAGAAGCCTTTGCATGGAACAGTTTCCATTGCGGCGACTTATACAATAATGGGATATTTTTTACCTGTTCATCTGAAACAATTTTCAAGAATTTATCCACATATAAAGCTGGAGCTTTTTGAAAATCAAAGAAGCATTATTGAAACCGGACTTCTCAGCGGAAAATATGATATTGGGATTGTAATCAATGATAATCTGACATGTCCCGATATTGTATCAGAAACACTGTTACGGTCGGAGCGCCGTATATGGTTACCATCCGGCCACCCTCTGCTGGAAAAAGAAATTCTCTCCCTGAATGATATTGTCTCAGAGCCTTTTATTATCCTTGATGTGGATGAAGCATGGGAAACAGCAAAACGTTACTGGAATACGGCCAGTACCATGCCAGATGTAATTTTACATACGCATTCTATTGAAGCTGTACGAAGTATGGTTGCGAATGATATGGGTATAACCATTCTTTCTGACATGGTTTATCGCCCATGGTCGCTTGAAGGGAAACGTATAGAAACACGCGCATTATCTAAATCAGAAGTTTTCCCAATGAGTATTGGCCTGGCATGGCGTAATAATGTTGAGTTTACGCCTGCAATGCAGGCTTTCATCAATTATTTCAGAAAGATTTTTATGTGTTCTCCCGGTTATCAAAACCGGAATGTTGACCACTTTATCTGATGTGTTAAAGACATCACTTTATTATTACCACTATAGCTGAACTCATTGAAGATGATTAACTACTGTCTGCTCAGAGAAACGATGTAAAGTGAAATGTGAATACTCCTGACCAGAGTGTTGTTCCCTCTGTTACCAGCCACCTCAGACCTTTACCAGCACCTGAGGGCAGTGATGGCGCAAACAGGTCAGAAGTGTGGCGAAAGCCTCTTCCATCTGCGCTTCCGGCAGACTCGCAAATCCCATCAACAGTCCTCTTTTACGCTGTGCTGTCAGGTAGTAAAGCGACAGCGGACGCACCAGTATATTTTGTGCATTGGCGCTGGCCGCAACCGCAACATCATCAACATCGTCCGGTAAATTTAATATCAGATGCAGCCCGGCATTATCGCTGAAATCTGACAGTGCCTGTGTTCCACAGTGACGTTCAATCAGTTCACCAAGAAAGGCGCGACGGCGACTGTACAGTAACCGCATACGGCGAATATGAGCAGAATAATGCCCTCCGTTGATAAACTCAGCCAGTGCCATCTGGATCAGTGTATGCCCGCCACGATAAAGCTCAGCATGGGCACGTTTTAAAGCCTCTTTCAGCGGGCGCGGTAATACCAGATAACCCAGCCTCAGTCCGGGATACACTGTCTTGCTGAAAGTACCAATATACACCACTGGTGCATCGTCAATAAGCCCCTGTAGTGCCGGAACTGGTTGACCGGAAAAGCGAAATTCACTGTCATAATCATCTTCCACAATCCAGCTTCCATGCTGTCTGGCAAGGGCCAGCAAGCGTTGCCGTCGCTCAAGACTCATCACCACGCCCAGAGGGTATTGATGGGATGGCGTGACGAAAATCAGCCTGGGAGGTGGCATCAGGCGTTCGGGAGGTACCAGACCACTGGCATCAACGGCAACAGGGGTGATCTGCACAGCATTCATTGCCAGTACATGGCGTATTCCCCAGTAAGACGGCTCTTCCACCCATGCCATATCACCGGCATCTGCCAGCATGCGTGCAACAAGATCGATCGCCTGATGGATACCTTCGGTGATAAGTATCTGATCAGCCTGACAGCGTACGCCACGCGCAATCCGTAAATAATCAACCAGTGCATGCTGTAATTCCGGTGTCCCTCCGGTACAGCTATAGCTCAGCCGCTCCGGCTCAGGACGGCGACTGATACGCGCCTGAATCCTGCTGAACAGGGGGTGGGGAAAGGCACTGACATCCGGGACGCCGGGAATAAATGCCCCCCACTGGCACGGACTGGCGCTGACATGCCGGAGCAGATAATCCCCGCGGTGAGAAACAGCAGAACTCAGCCTGGCATCTTCACTTTTTTCCGTGTTACTGAACGCCATTAAGAAGGTATCAGGAGCCGTCTGTGCGACGAATGTTCCGCTTCCACGACGTGATACCACATATCCTTCCGCCTGTAATTGTTCATAAGTTGTTAATACTGTGTTTCTTGAGATTCCAAGTTCAACTGCAAGTTCCCTGGAGGCAGGGAGACGGCTGTGCGGCGGTAAAGAGCCATCGAGAATAGCATAGCGAAGCGCATTATAGAGCCGTTTGTGCAGAAGTTTATCCTGCTCCTGACCCATTCTGAACAGCAGCAGATCGCCTATGAATGCCCTCAACTGGATCCCTCAGATAATCAAAATTGGTACTCGATTATAGTGCCATCGCCTGCCTAAATAAACAACACAGCGTCTCATTTGTTGCAGTTAAGTGACATATTTAACAGGAGAGTCGGGAATGAAAAATTCTGAACTGAATCATCGTCGCCAGCAGGCGACTCCCCGTGGTGTGGGGGTAATGTGTGACTACTTTGTCGGGAAAGCGGAGAACGCCACGCTGTGGGATGTGGAAGGCAATGAAGTTATCGACTTTGCCGCCGGTATTGCCGTACTGAACACCGGCCATCGGCATCCAAAAATTGTGGCGGCGGTAGAGCAGCAGTTGCAGTCGTTTACCCATACCGCTTATCAGATTGTCCCTTATGAGAGTTACGTTTCGCTTGCAGAACGTATTAATGCTGTCGCCCCTGTCGATGGACCTGCCAAAACGGCATTTTTTACCACCGGTGCCGAAGCAGTTGAAAATGCGGTGAAAATTGCGCGCGCATACACCGGTCGTCCGGGGATTATTACTTTTGGCGGTGGGTTCCATGGTCGTACATTCATGACCATGGCACTCACGGGCAAAGTCGCTCCCTACAAAACAGGGTTTGGCCCGTTCCCGGGCTCAGTTTACCACGCCGTCTATCCTAATGATGCCCATGGCATTTCCGTTGATGATGCTCTCAGGAGTCTTGATCGTATCTTTAAAGCAGATATTCCTGCTGATCAGGTCGCCGCGATTGTACTGGAGCCCGTTCAGGGAGAAGGCGGGTTCAATGTCGCTCCGGCCGCTTTTATGCAGGCATTGCGTGAGTTGTGCGATACACACGGGATCCTGCTGGTTGCCGACGAAGTACAGACCGGTTTTGCCCGTACTGGCAGGCTATTTGCGATGCAGCACTACGCTGTGAAAGCCGATCTGATAACAATGGCGAAAAGTCTGGCTGGCGGCTTCCCGTTATCGGGGGTTGTGGGGCGTGCCGAAGTCATGGATGCCCCGGCTCCGGGAGGACTGGGAGGTACTTATGCCGGTAATCCGCTGGCAGTAGCTGCTGCGCATGCGGTGCTGGATATCATTGAAGAAGAACAGCTCTGCCAGCGTGCCGATCAACTTGGCGAACATCTGAAAGAGGTGCTCAGTCAGGCCCGGGCAGGATGTCCGGCAATTGCGGATGTGCGTGGACTGGGTTCAATGGTGGCAGTGGAGTTTAACAATCCGCAAAGCGGTGAGCCGTCGGCGGAATATGCACGACAGGTACAGCACAAAGCCCGGGAAAACGGCCTGCTGCTGTTGAACTGTGGTATCTACGGTAACGTTATCCGTTTTCTCTACCCTTTAACAATCCCGGATGCTCAGTTCAGCAAAGCGCTGAATATTCTGACCCGAATTCTGCGTACCTGATATGCACGGAAAATTGCCACAACGGCAGGGAAGCCTTTCTTTCCCACGTGTCGTTTGTGCCAGGCGTGAGTGATTTATTCCTGATATCACCTTTTTCCGGCGGCAATAGTCGCCGGTGTAATACGGAATCTGTTATGTCTGAAAATGCCACCTTTTCCCCTGAACAGTCATGCCGCAAACATACCGCTGCGCCGGCGAAATCCCTGAGTTTCGTTGAAGGTGTGTCGATGATTGTCGGCACGAACATTGGCGCAGGTGTACTGTCTGTGGCCTACGCCTCCGGTAAAGCCGGTTTTCTGCCGCTGTTATTCTGGCTCGTGCTGGTCGGGAGCCTGACCACCATAACCATGCTGTATGTGGCTGAATCGACTTTACGTACCCGTAAACATTTGCAGTTAAGCGGATTGTCACATCGTTATGTCGGACGCTGTGGCGCGCTGATAATGTTCCTTTCCGTCTGTGTGAACAGCGTTGGCGCTCTGATTGCATATATGAGCGGAAGCGGTAAGCTGCTGCACTCACTGCTGGGCATTTCTCCAGCTCTGGGTAGCATGTTATTTTTCATTCCCGCCGCAGGAGTGCTTTATCTCGGCCTGAAAGCGATAGGTCGCGGGGAAAAATTTATAAGTATCGGTATGGTGGTGATGCTCACTATCCTTATCGTCGCCACAATGCTGAAAGACACAACACAAATGCGTTACCTGCTGGATGGCAACTGGCTGTATATGGTGCCGGTCTTTAACGTTGTGGCATTTTGTTTCTCGGCACAATATATTGTTCCGGAAATGGCGCGCGGTTTTTCTGATAAACCAGAAAAATTGCCGAAGGCAATTATGGTCGGGATGGGAATTACCTTCATTCTGCTGGCTCTGGTGCCTATGTCTGTCATAGCACTCAACGGGCTGGACAATATTTCTGATGTGGCGACCATTTCCTGGGGACGTGCGCTGGGTGAGTGGGCCTTTTTCTCTGCGAATCTGTTTGCTCTTTGCGCGATGCTGACTTCTTACTGGGGACTTGGTGGCAGTTTTCTGACCAATATCGTTGACCAGTTCAGTCCGGGCGATGACAGCCAGCCTCTAAGACGCTTTCTGTTACTGCTGATCGTTGTCATACCACCGTTTATTCTTGCTTATAGCGGCATGGTATCGTTTGTAAATGCGCTTTATTTTGCGGGGGTCTTCAGTGGCGTGGTCCTGTCTGTTATGCCCATTCTGATACTGAAAGGGGCGCGCCAGCACGGTGACCTGACACCTGGCTGGACGTGTCCTGCACTCATTATTCATCCGCTACTCCAGAGCTTTATTGTGTTGTTATATCTCTGTAGCGCTGCGTATGCAATTGCTTCTGCGCTGGGCCATCTCCCGGCAGGCTGGTAAACATAAAGGAAAAGTATTATCGACCTCCTGTATATTAAAATTGAGTTAGCATAGTGACGAACAGATTTGGCAGGGCATATGTAGCCTGCTCCCCTCCGGGGTTTAAAGCTCTTTTTGTAAGCAACGGGCGCATGTGCTGACCCACTCATTTGACATCATGACGGTTTATCTGTACGTCACCATAACGCATTTTATAAGAATGTTTTTTGTCCCATAACAGGTGTCCACTGGTTAATGAAGTGCGCCCCAATAGTTAGACACCAGATCTGTAACTGAGGAGCGTATGAGCAAATTTTCATTAGAATTCAAAAGGGAAGTATCAGAAAAATACCTGGAAGGTGAGCTGAGTTTGAAGTCTGTTGGAAAAATGTACAATATTGACCCCAGCACGGTAAGGAAATGGGCTTATGTTTACCGTAAGCACGGATTAAAAACACTGACTGGGCAAAAAAGACGTTATGACGATAACTTCAGATTGAATGTGGTCAGAGATGTTATTGATAATTCTCTTTCTATAAGGGAAGCTGCAGTGAAGTATGGGATCCCTGCTTTTAACACCATATCCAAATGGATTAAAAAATACAGTGAGGTTGATTTTTCGATGAAGGGACAAAAGGAAGATTTGAGGCCGAAAACTCCTGCTGTTTATCAACGAAATCGTTCGACACAACTGACAATCAGTGAACGGGAAGAACTTGAGTTTCTGAGAGTTGAGAACGCTTATCTAAAAAAGCTGAAAGCCTTAGCTCAGGAAAAATTACGATTGGAACAAAAGAAAAAGTAATCATTATTAATGAGTTAAGGCAATGTCATCCATTATCACAATTACTGGTTATCGCTGATTTGCCACGTAGTACATTTTACTATCACGTGAAACGCCTTAATGCGCCAGATCCATATCAACTTGTTAAACAAGTAATATTGAGAATATACCATCAGCATAAAGGGCGTTATGGTTATCGACGCATCAGACTTGCCTGCCGTAACGAGGGCATTTTACTTAATGGTAAAACCATCAGAAAGTTAATGAAGGAACTGGGTATCAGCTCACTTATCAGGCGCAAGAAGTACCGTGCCTATCGTGGAGAACAGGGGCGAACTTGTAATAATTTACTGAAGAGACAATTTTATGCTGACCGCCCAAATCAAAAGTGGGTAACAGATGTCACTGAGTTTAAGGTCGATGGCAGGAAGCTCTATTTATCACCAATCATGGACCTGTATAATGGAGAAATAGTCTCATATAACCTTACTGAGCGCCCATTAGCATCAATGGTAAAGAGCATGCTATTAGATGCGGTAGAACAACTCAATAAAGACGATAAGCCCTTGTTGCATAGTGATCAGGGGTGGCAATATCAGATGCCTCGTTGGCAACGTTGGTTGAGTGATAATGGCATAACACAAAGCATGTCCCGACGTGGTAACTGCTTAGATAATGCAGCAATGGAAAGCTTTTTTAGTACATTAAAATCAGAATGTTACTATCTAAATAAATACAATAAGTTACATCATCTAAAGCAAGATATAATTGATTACATTGAATACTACAATCACCATCGCATTAAAGAGAAACTCGATGGTATGAGTCCGGTTCAATATCGACTTAAACATTTTTCATAGGATGTCCAAGATTTGGGGCGCAGTACAGTTAAAAAGGTGGGCACCTGTCGTTACCAGTACTGGCTTAATTGCTACATACGGCTGTCGGTTTACGCTTACTTTCAACTTGTGGGTAAGGGGATGGAGTGCGAATAAATGATCGAGCTTCGTGCGAATCACTGATCGAATACATCGGAATGCGCACTCTGAAGCAAACTTAAAACATCTCTGCACCATTCCATGCACGCATAAAAGTCATTCCGGCATTTCATTTTACATAACATAAACAGAACAATAATAATTACAACAACATTCACACCAGCATTACAGAACACACTCTGTCTGTTGTTATCACCAGAAATATCAGGAGTATTTAAATGATTATTTCCTCACCTGCAGATTACAGGGACGCCGCAAAACACAGACTGCCACGCTTTCTTTTTGATTACATAGACGGCGGGGCTGTTACTGAAAAAACCATGCATGAAAATATGACCTCTTTATCTTCGGTCAGCCTCCGGCAGCAGGTGCTTTGTGGCGCCGGAGCCCCCGAACTGAACACCACCATCCTTGATTCAGAATGGGCCATGCCTGTTGCTCTGGGCCCCGTCGGTGCCACTGGCATGTACGCCCGTCGTGGAGAGGTGCAGGCAGCCAGAGCGGCCTCAGCAATGAACATCCCTTATACTCTCTCAACCGTCTCCGTCTGCCCGATCGAAGAGGTCGCCGGACACGCTGACGGGCAACTGTGGTCCCAGTTATACGTCCTTCGGGATCGTGGTTATATGCAAAACGCACTTGAACGCGCCTGGACTGCAGGTATGAAAACCCTGGTATTTACCGTCGACATGCCTGTGCCGGGCTCCCGGTACAGGGATAACCATTCAGGGATGTCAGGTCCCCACGCCACACTGCGTCAGTATCTTCAGGCCGTTCTTCATCCCCGCTGGGCGCTGGATGTGGGAATTGCCGGTCGTCCTCTGTCATTTGGTAACATCGAAACGTACACCGGGCATAAAATGTCGATGGATGACTATATGGGCTTTATCAGCAAAAACTTTGATCCCTCTATTGCATGGAACGATCTCGAATGGATCCGTGATGGCTGGAAAGGTAAACTGATAATAAAAGGGATCCTTGTTCCGGAAGATGCAAAAAATGCTGTACGGCTTGGCGCGGATGGCATCATTGTCTCCAATCATGGCGGACGTCAGCTTGATGGTGCCATCCCCACGGCCAGGGCATTACCGGCGATAGCAGATGCAGTGGGTGATGACATCACGGTACTGGCGGATTCAGGTATTCGTTCCGGTGTGGATGTGGTCCGGATGCTTGCTCTGGGGGCAAAAGGTGTGCTGCTGGGAAGAGCGTATATTTACGCACTTGCCGCTGCGGGAAAAAAAGGCGTTGAGCACCTGCTCAGACTTTATGCTGAAGATATGAAAGTCACCATGACGCTGATCGGCGCTTCTTCTCCCGCTGATATCAGCAGCAGAAATCTTGAATATCTGGAAAAAGAATTCTCCCGACATTCATCATCCTGACCAAAGTAAACCAGGCACATATCCTCCATGCTCCCGGGACAACAGAGCGCAGTTCGGGCACTACAGCCTTACTGGTTTACCAGTATGGTCTGCATTCAGAAGGGACCGACAACAACTCAGCCAGCTCCGCCACAAGGCGGTTGGTTTCCAGTAATTTCCGCAGACTCACCGAAAAATAGCCTTGTGCCACATCGTGATTTTCACAGGCTTCCCTGCGCGTCAGCCCCAGAACAAAATAATCCCTCAGCGCCAGGATAACCTTTTTACTGTTAACGGGAGAAAGCGCTGCAAGTATTTCAAAATGTGCATCTGACATGCTTCCGGGCGTGTCATATATCCCGGCAACACGACTGTGATATATCCCCACGGATACCCCCTGATTACCGCCTGCCCTTATTCCCCGGGAGACTGAGAACAGGCTGAGATATAAGTATATTTATATAATATTATATTTCGGATTATTCGCAGAATACTGAAAAAACCGGTCGGGTCAACCGCAGGAAAACAGAAAGAGCCTGTAATAACGCATAGAAACGATATTTAAAACCAGAACAACCATCAAAAACAGAACATAAAGTCACAAAAACCGTCAAAAACGACCAGGTACTGCATTTTTAACACCTTTTTTAAATTTTGGTATCTTTACAAAAAACACCACCTGAAAATCATTTATTTAATTAAATAAAGTAAATTGCTTAGCCTGATAAATATTGTTCTGCAACACTCCGGTTCAGGCAGAATGTATTTTCATGGCTTACCCATTCAGGCGTAAATGCGATATTCCGCACATGACAGAGACCACACAAAGAAAAACAGGCGCAGACAGCCGGATACAGGATAAATTAACACTTCACAATCCGGCATTATTACGCTACAACATTCACGGGCAACTGCCCTTGTAACGAAAACTTCCTTAATTTGGGTATTTGTGTGCCGTACGTCTGTGGTGTACGGCTTTTTTTCATTTTTTTATAATTTCTATAAATAAAGATATAATCAATACGTATATACCGTCGTATAAGATCCTTCTTCACCTTTCATTAAAAAGATCCGGAACAAAACAGACGATGAGATTGTGGTACTACCAGATTTACACCCTTACTCCGGATAATTCACAAATCCTGAAATTACGACCTTCCTCCCGTTGCCGGACTGAAACAATATGCAGACACTCTGACGGACATGTCAGCAATGCACTCGCTCTCTGCTGTACAGGTATTACACCATACTTCACCAGGAGGTCTGTTCATGGATATCTGGTCACAGGACTATGATCCCGTCGGAAATATCTGGCTGTCCAGCCTGACAGCATCGCTTCCCATTCTGTTTTTTTTCTTTGCCCTGATTAAGCTGAAGCTTAAAGGCCATGTTGCTGCCACATGGACTGTCATTATCGCGCTCATCGTGGCCCTTCTTTTTTATAAGATGCCTCTCACAGCCGCACTCGCTTCCGTGCTCTATGGTTTCTTCTATGGCCTGTGGCCCATTGCCTGGATAATTATTGCCGCAGTTTTTGTTTATAAAATTTCTGTAAAAACCGGACAGTTCGATATCATTCGCGCTTCAGTGCTGTCCGTTACGCCTGATCAGCGTATTCAGATGCTGATTGTGGGGTTTGCCTTTGGTGCCTTTCTCGAAGGGGCCGCCGGTTTTGGAGCACCTGTGGCCATAACAGCAGCACTGCTCGTGGTGCTTGGGTTCAGACCACTTTACGCGGCCGGGTTGTGTCTGATCGTCAATACAGCTCCCGTGGCCTTTGGTGCGATGGGGATCCCCATTCTCGTCGCAGGCCAGGTTACCGGGCTGGACAGCTTTGAAATCGGTCAGATGGTTGGTCGTCAGTTACCCTTCCTGACCATTATTGTGTTGTTCTGGATCATGGCAATTATGGATGGCCTGCGTGGCATTAAGGAAACCTGGCCCGCCGTTCTGGTTGCCGGAGGTTCCTTCGCCATAGCCCAGTTTCTCAGTTCCAACTTTCTGGGCCCGGAGCTCCCGGACATCATATCATCACTGGTGTCGCTGGTTTGTCTGACGCTTTTCCTGAAACGCTGGCAGCCTGTACATATTTTTCGCTTTGACAACACCCCGTACCAGAATACGGACTCATCACCACTGAGCCGTTCACAGGTGATACGGGCATGGTCGCCATTTCTGTTTCTGACTGCCACGGTGACACTCTGGAGTCTTCCTCCCTTTAAAACACTGTTCGCACCGGGCGGTACACTGCATGACCTGGTGATTACTGTTCCTGTGCCGTATCTTGATAAACTCATTGCACGTATGCCTCCGGTAGTCAGCGAAGCCACTGCTTATGCCGCGGTGTTTAAGTTTGACTGGTTCTCTGCCACCGGTACCGCCATCCTGTTTGCAGCATTGCTCTCTGTGATCTGGCTGAAGATGAAACCGTCAGATGCTGTCAGCACCTTTGGCAGTACACTGAAAGAACTTGCCCTGCCCGTCTATTCCATCGGCATGGTGCTGGCTTTCGCCTTTATCTCTAATTATTCGGGGCTTTCATCCACACTTGCCCTGGCTCTGGCACAGACAGGCAGCGCCTTTACGTTCTTCTCACCGTTTCTGGGCTGGCTGGGCGTATTTCTGACGGGATCAGATACCTCATCCAATGCATTATTTGCATCACTCCAGGCAACGGCAGCTCATCAGATCGGGGTCTCCGATATTCTGATGGTTGCCGCCAACACCACAGGGGGAGTAACCGGCAAAATGATTTCTCCACAGTCCATTGCCATCGCCTGCGCAGCAACCGGACTTGTTGGCAAAGAATCAGAACTCTTTCGTTTTACTGTTAAACACAGCCTGATCTTCACCTGTATTGTGGGAGTCATCACCTCTCTCCAGGCATGGGTATTCACCTGGATGATCCCATGAAATATTTGTTGTGCCGGATCTTTTCCGGCATGATGATGTGTGTTACAGCCTCTGGCTTATAACACTCTGCAGTAGTGCTGGCTGACGTGACTGCCGGATATTCTGGTTTTCTTAAGTCACGGATATACTGACGACAGGGTTTCACATTCAATATTCAACTGACAGGTATGTTTATATGGCACACCGCTACCTGACACGACAGGATCACAGGACCTTATCTCTGGCTGCGCTCGGAGGCGCACTTGAATTCTATGACTTCATCATTTTTGTTTTTTTCGCCGCCGTCATTGCTGAGCTCTTTTTCCCGCCGGATATACCGGAATGGCTCCGTCAGCTCCAGGCATTTGGTATATTTGCTGCCGGGTACCTGGCACGACCTCTCGGCGGAATAATTCTGGCCCATTTTGGCGATATACTTGGGCGAAAGAAAATGTTCACCCTGAGTATTTTGCTTATGGCAGTACCGACACTTGTTATCGGTATTTTGCCAACCTACAGCTCTGTGGGTACCCTGGCTCCTGTGCTGCTTCTTCTGATGCGTCTGCTTCAGGGCGCAGCGATTGGCGGTGAAGTGCCCGGTGCCTGGGTTTTTGTTGCTGAGCATGTACCGGAGCGCCGAACCGGTATTGCATGCGGAACACTGACAGCAGGTTTAACCGCCGGGATCCTGCTTGGTTCAGTGGTTGCCACACTTGTCAATTCAGTATTGTCTCAGGATATTGTTTACGATTACGGCTGGCGATTCCCCTTCCTTCTTGGTGGTGTTTTTGGCCTGGCAGCAATGTACCTGCGCCGCTGGCTGGAGGAAACTCCGGTATTTCTGGAAATGAAAGCCAGAAAAAAACTGGCTCAGGAATTACCGGTAAAAGCTGTCGTTTTAAGACATAAAAAAGCTGTTGTGATTTCCATGCTGTTGACATGGCTGATATCCGCAGGGATTATTGTGGTGATACTGATGGCACCGGTCTGGTTACAGAAACAGTATGACTTTTCGCCGACAGTCACCTTACAGGCTAACAGCATTGCAACTATTATGCTGAGTCTGGGATGCCTGCTGGCCGGTATGGCCATTGATTCTTTTGGTGCCGGAAAAACCTTTATATCAGGCAGTATTCTGCTTGGATGTTCAGGATGGCTGTTCTATCACACTGTCGGTGAGTATCCTGAAATGTTGTTCTGGCTGTATGGGCTGGCGGGATTCAGTGTGGGCATTGTCGGGGCCGTCCCTTATGTTCTCGTGCGTATTTTCCCCGCAGAGGTCAGGTTTACCGGCATTTCATTCTCTTACAATGTCGCTTATGCAGTGGTGGGGGGACTGACTCCTGTTGTGGTCACGATGTTAACGGAAATCTCCCCGATGGCTCCAGCATGGTATGTTATGCTGTTATCACTTGTGGGATCAGGACTGGGAATATGGTTCTGCAGGGATCCCCGTCTTTTTATCTGTCACGCAGACAAAGACAAATAATGTTTCACCGTTATATAACGGTATCATTCAGTTTTTAAAAATGGCGACAGGTTAACCTGTCGCCATCCGGTCAGATGCTCACCAGACCGCGCCCCCCATCAGTCTCCATATCCTCCCCCTTGCCCTGCCGGATGATAGCGCCACGCGACATCACCAGGTAGTGGTCCGCCGTCATGTTCCGGTGAAATCGTCCTGACACGTTTCCGGGCTCGTTATCAGCGGTTTTTGCGAATGATCGCCGCCCTGCGATGGTTGATTTATTTTATTGCGCCCCGGCGTCTGCCTTGCCAGGTACCGGAGGCGGGCTCTGAAGTACTGAGTAGGGTGAGCGCGTCAGGCCACGAAGTACTGACACGGGAGTTTGTGGCAGGCAGTGAAGTCCTGACCAGGGTAAGGGAGGGGCTGACGTGCATGCCCTGACTGTCAGCCAGGGCGCGTGGTGACTGACTTTCTCAATAACCCGCTGTCAGGCGCTCAACGCCCGACAGCAGGCCATGGCCCGGTGTGCAAAGACCTGACGGCAGGCCTTGTGTCACCCGGATAAGGTAAATCCCTCAAGAGGCAGCAACTCAGCCAGTCGGTCCTCAGGCCACTCCGGCAGGCGCGTCAGTACGTCCGTCAGCCAGGCATGTTGCAAAATCGCATCGTGTTCGATCGCCGATTCGCATCGTACTCGATCGCTGATTCGCATTGTCCGATCATTGATTCGCATCCTGCAGTCACTCCTGGAATTAACTTTTCTGCATAGTCTCTACTGCTGAATTTTCTTCTCAGTAGAGGTCTTGATGGCTGTAAGCGTCAACGGAGCACCGTATTGACGCTTATTTATTGGTGAGTACTACGTTCCATGGCAGGAGTTCGTCAACTCGGTTGGAAGGCCATTCCGGCAGTACGCTCAGGATATGGCGCAGATACGCTTCCGGATCGATACCGTTCAGACGGCAGGTGCCGATCAGCCCGTACAACAGTGCTCCACGCTCGCTGCCGTGATCGCTGCCAAAGAACATAAAGTTTTTCTTTCCGAGACAGACTGCACGAAGCGCTCTTTCCGCAGCATTATTATCCGCCTCCGCCAGACCGTCATCACTGTAATAACAGAGGGCATCCCACTGATTCAGTACATAGCTGAACGCTTCGCCCAGTCTGGATTTTTTCGACAGCGTACCATTCTTCTCCACCATCCATTCATGCAGCGACGTCAGTAACACTTTGCTTCGCTGCTGCCTGACGGCAAGACGCTCTGACTCCGGTAATCCCCGTATTTCATCCTCGATGGCGTACAGTTCACTGATTCGCTTCAGGGCTTCTTCTGCCGTCGCACTTTTGCTGCTGATGTATACATCGTGGATTTTTCGCCGGGCATGGGCCCAGCACGCAACTTCTGTCAGTGCACCACCTTCACGTTCTGCACTGAACAACCTGTCGTAACCTGTGAACGCATCCGCCTGCAGGATACCCCGGAAGGGGCGGAGGTGTTGCTCCGGGTGTTTCCCCTGCCGGTTCGGCGAGTACGCGAACCAGACCGCTGGAGGAGATGACGAACCCACATTGCGATCATCCCGGACATACGTCCAGATACGCCCTGTTTTCGCCTTTTTCTGACCCGGTGCCAGTACCTTTACCGGTGTGTCATCAGTGTGAACCTTGCGGGTGTTCATTACATAACGGTACAGGGCATCATTCACCGGTGTCATTAACTGGCAGCACGCGTCAACCCAGTTGGAGAGTAAGGCCCGGCTCAGTTCGACACCCTGGCGGGCAAAGATTTCACTCTGACGATACAGTGGCAGGTGTTCGCAGTATTTTCCCGTTAACACGCGGGCAAGTAACCCCGGGCCCGCGATACCACGCTCTATCGGACGGGATGGTGCCGGTGCTTCAACGATACAGTCACATTTTGTACAGGCTTTTTTTACCCGTTCTGTGCGGATCACTTTCAGGGCGCTGCTCACCAGTTCCAGTTGTTCTGCACTGACTTCCCCCAGATAATCCAGCTCACCGCCACACTCCGGGCAACAGCTTTCTTCAGGCTCCAGGCGGTTTATTTCGCGGGGCAGATGCTCCGGTAACGGACGACGATGGCGTGACTGTCGCAACTGGCGGGGAACCTGCCGGTCATCCTCTCGCCCACTGTAACGATCGCTGTCCTGTTCGCGTTGCTTCAGCAGGGCCTCAGCCTGTTCAACTTCACGACGCAGTTTTTCAGAACGGGTACCGAACAGCATCCGGCGCAGTTTTTCTATCTGAGCCCGCAGATGTTCTATTTCCCGTTCATCTTCTTCGATCTTTTCTTCGGCACGTGCCAGCGCAGAACGCAGGAAGGCCTCCGTCTCTTCAACCAGACTCAGTTGTTGGTCTTTCTGACGGAGGGCTTCAGCCTGCTCAGAGAGCAACCTTTCCAGCTCTGCGATGCGAATGAGGTATTTCTGACTCATGACCGTTTTTATAATGCGGTCAGGCGTTTTTTACAACATTGTCAGTGAGTTAAGGCGGGATGTTTTTGGCTGACGCCAGTCCAGCTTATCGAGGAGCATTACCAGTTGCGAACGGGTAATGGATACCTTGCCGTCACGTACCGCAGGCCAGATAAACTGGCCTTCCTCCAGGCGTTTGGTGAACAGGCACAGACCATCAGCATCAGCCCAAAGAATTTTAACG
>NZ_JBJQJO010000033.1:0-30962 GCF_046487395.1 Escherichia sp. WS1450 | reverse complement strand
CGTGTTCACTCTTGAGACTTGGTATTCATTTTTCGTCTTGCGACGTTAAGAATCCGTATCTTCGAGTGCCCACACAGATTGTCTGATAAATTGTTAAAGAGCAGTTGCGACTCGGCTTTCAGCTCACTGTCGCGAGGTGGCGTATATTACGCTTTCCTCTTTCAGAGTCAACCCTGAATTTCAGGATTTTTCTCTTCAACCGAACCGGCTGTTTGTGTGAAGTGATTCACATCCGCCGTGTCGATGGAGGCGCATTATAGGGAGTTCTCCGCAGGCCGCAATAGAAAAATTGCAGAAAAATGACTGACTGCTGCATTCCCCAGCAAAACCCCGCTTTATACCTTTTTACGCACAGAGTTATCCACAATCATCAGTGTAATTTCTGTATTTTTCCCACGGTAACCACTGTCAAAATTGTGATCACCATTGAAAGAGAAAAATTCGCGAGCGTTGCGCAAACGTTTTCGTTACAATGCGGGCGAAAAATAAGGATGCCCCGTTAGGGGCGTTAGCTGAGTTTTTCGCGAAAAATTCAGCTAACGCTCTCTGTAATAGTCAAATCCAGGGGATTTACCATGCAACAACGTCGTCCAGTCCGCCGCGCTCTGCTCAGTGTTTCTGACAAAGCCGGTATCGTCGAATTCGCCCAGGCACTTTCCGCACGCGGTGTGGAGCTGCTGTCTACAGGGGGCACTGCCCGTCTGTTAGCAGAAAAAGGTCTGCCGGTAACCGAAGTTTCCGATTACACCGGTTTCCCGGAGATGATGGATGGACGCGTGAAGACCCTGCATCCGAAAGTACATGGTGGCATTCTGGGTCGTCGCGGCCAGGACGATGCCATTATGGAAGAACATCAGATCCAGCCTATCGATATGGTGGTTGTTAACCTGTATCCGTTCGCCCAGACCGTTGCCCGTGAAGGCTGCTCACTGGAAGATGCGGTTGAGAACATCGATATCGGCGGCCCAACGATGGTGCGCTCCGCCGCCAAGAACCATAAAGATGTCGCCATCGTGGTGAAGAGCAGCGACTACGACGCCATCATTAAAGAGATGGATGCCAACGAAGGATCGCTTCTGCTTGCAACCCGTTTCGATCTCGCTATCAAAGCCTTCGAACACACTGCCGCCTACGACAGCATGATTGCCAACTACTTCGGCAGTATGGTCCCAGCCTATCACGGTGAAAGCAAAGAAGCCGCCGGTCGCTTCCCACGCACGCTGAACCTGAACTTCATTAAGAAGCAGGATATGCGTTACGGCGAGAACAGCCACCAGCAGGCTGCCTTCTATATAGAAGAGAATGTGAAAGAAGCCTCCGTTGCTACCGCAACCCAGGTTCAGGGTAAAGCCCTCTCTTATAACAACATCGCCGATACCGATGCGGCGCTGGAGTGCGTGAAAGAGTTCGCCGAGCCGGCATGTGTGATTGTGAAGCACGCCAACCCTTGCGGCGTGGCTATCGGCAATTCCATTCTTGATGCTTACGATCGCGCGTACAAAACCGACCCGACCTCCGCATTCGGCGGCATTATCGCCTTTAACCGCGAGCTGGATGCGGAAACCGCGCAGGCCATCATTTCTCGTCAGTTTGTTGAAGTGATTATTGCGCCGTCCGCCAGCGAAGAAGCCCTGAAAATCACCGCCGCCAAACAGAACGTACGCGTCCTGACCTGCGGTCAGTGGGGCGAGCGTGTTCCGGGTCTTGATTTCAAACGTGTTAACGGCGGTCTGCTGGTTCAGGATCGCGATCTGGGCATGGTCGGTGCAGAAGAACTGCGCGTCGTCACCAAACGTCAGCCGACCGAACAGGAACTGCGTGATGCGCTGTTCTGCTGGAAAGTGGCGAAGTTCGTGAAATCCAACGCCATTGTCTATGCCAAAAACAATATGACCATCGGCATTGGCGCGGGCCAGATGAGCCGCGTGTACTCCGCAAAAATCGCCGGTATTAAAGCGGCCGATGAAGGCCTGGAAGTGAAAGGTTCCTCGATGGCTTCTGACGCGTTCTTCCCGTTCCGCGACGGTATTGATGCCGCCGCCGCTGCGGGCGTGACCTGCGTAATCCAGCCTGGCGGTTCTATCCGTGATGACGAAGTGATTGCCGCCGCCGACGAGCACGGTATTGCGATGCTCTTCACCGACATGCGCCATTTCCGCCATTAATGGAGCGACAGATGAAAGTATTAGTGATTGGTAACGGCGGGCGCGAGCACGCGCTGGCCTGGAAAGCGGCCCAGTCGCCGCTGGTTGAAACTGTTTTTGTTGCTCCGGGTAATGCAGGCACTGCGCTGGAACCCACACTGCAAAACGTCGCTATCGGCGTAACCGATATCCCGGCGCTGCTGGATTTCGCGCAAAACGAAAAGATCGATCTGACCATCGTCGGCCCGGAAGCGCCGCTGGTGAAAGGCGTGGTGGATACCTTCCGCGCCGCCGGGCTGAAAATCTTCGGCCCAACCGCAGGTGCCGCGCAGCTGGAAGGCTCGAAAGCGTTTACCAAGGATTTCCTGGCCCGCCATAACATTCCTACGGCGGAATACCAGAACTTCACCGAGGTAGAACCTGCGGTGGCGTATCTGCGTGAGAAGGGCGCGCCAATCGTCATTAAAGCTGACGGTCTGGCTGCCGGGAAAGGCGTTATCGTCGCGATGACGCTGGAAGAAGCCGAAGCGGCTGTTCACGATATGCTGGCGGGCAACGCTTTTGGCGACGCGGGGCATCGCATCGTTATCGAAGAGTTCCTCGACGGCGAAGAAGCGAGCTTTATCGTGATGGTGGACGGCGAACATGTGCTGCCGATGGCCACCAGCCAGGATCACAAACGCGTAGGCGATAAAGATACCGGGCCGAACACCGGCGGGATGGGCGCTTACTCCCCTGCGCCAGTAGTGACCGATGAGGTTCATCAGCGCACGATGGAACGAATCATCTGGCCAACCGTGAAAGGCATGGCGGCAGAAGGCAACACCTACACTGGTTTTCTCTACGCGGGCCTGATGATCGACAAACAGGGCAATCCGAAGGTTATTGAATTTAACTGCCGCTTTGGCGATCCAGAAACCCAGCCGATTATGCTGCGCATGAAGTCCGATCTGGTTGAACTCTGCCTGGCAGCCTGTGAAGGCAAGCTGGACGAGAAAACGTCCGAGTGGGATGAACGCGCTTCTCTCGGCGTGGTGATGGCTGCGGGTGGATATCCGGGCGATTACCGCACCGGCGATGTGATCCACGGCCTGCCGCTGGAAGAAGTGGCAGGCGGCAAAGTGTTCCACGCGGGCACAAAACTGGCGGATGACGAGCAGGTAGTGACCAGCGGCGGGCGCGTACTGTGCGTCACCGCGCTGGGTCATACCGTGGCAGAAGCGCAGAAACGCGCCTATGCCTTAATGACCGATATCCACTGGGACGACTGCTTCTGCCGGAAAGATATCGGCTGGCGCGCTATCGAGCGCGAGCAGAACTAACGCGACAGTTTTGCCAATAGCGTTTTACGCGTGATCCCTAACTGACGGGCGGCTTCGGTTTTGTTGCCGCCCGTTTTCTCCAGTGCCGCCAGAATCACTTCTTTTTCGACTTCCACCAGCGGCTGAATATCCTGACTTTGCGCCAGCGGGATCGGCGTACTCGCAATCGCCAGCGGCAGCTCGCGTTCGGAAATATATTCCCCGGTCAGTAGCACCACAGCCCGTTCCACCGCGTTTTCCAGCTCGCGAATATTTCCCGGCCAGTCGTAGTGAATCAGCAGATCCATCGCCTGGGGCGTAAAACCTTTTACCGCCTTGCGATTACGCTCGGCAAAGCGCTGCAGAAAATGGCCAGCCAGCAGAGGGATATCTTCCCGCCGCTGACGCAGCGACGGAACTTCAATCGCCACCACGTTCAGGCGATAGTAGAGATCCTGGCGAAAACGTCCGGCATTCACCTCTGCGGCAAGATCGCGATGAGTCGCCGCAATCAGCCGGACATCAACCGAGATAGTCTGGTTGCTACCGACACGCTGAACTTCGCGCTCCTGAATCGCACGCAGCAGACGCACCTGCATCATCGGCGAGATATCGCCAATTTCATCGAGAAACAGCGTGCCGCCGTCCGCCTCAACAAAGCGCCCTTCCCGGCGTTTGTCGGCTCCGGTAAACGCCCCTTTTTCGTGACCGAACAATTCAGATTCCAGCAAGGATTCGTTGAGTGCCGCACAGTTGAGCGTTACCAGTGGTTTTTCACTCCGTGCGCTACTGGCGTGAATCGCCCTGGCGACCAGCTCTTTACCGGTGCCGGAATCGCCGTGGATCAGCACCGTGGCTTCCGATGGCGCGACGAGGGCGATTTCACTGAGCAGGTGTTGCATCGCCGGGCTTTTACCAACCATACCGAACTGGCTGGCAGACACCGCAGGCGTTTCAGCGTCAACACTGTGCGTATGCGCAAGCGCCTTTTCCAGCGTCGCCTGTAGGTTATCGAAATCCAGCGGCTTGATGAGATAATCCAGCGCCCCGGTTTTCAGCGCCTCTACTGCCGTCTCAACGCTGGAGTACGCAGTCATAATCAGTACCGGAATTGCCGGGTTTAACGCTTTGATTTCTTTTAGTGTGGCGATGCCGTCCATCTCTGCCATTCGCACATCGCAAAGCACAAGATCAAAAACCTGTTCCCGCACCTGCGCCAGCGCCTGTTGCCCACTATTCGCCAGCGCGACGTTATAGCCCCAGCCGCGCAGCAATGCCTGCAAAATAGTGCAGTGGCTAATGTCATCATCTACCACCAGAATATCGATATTATCGTGCGTCATCCTTGTGGGTCCTTACGCGTAATATTGACCGGAAGCCAGAGGGTGAACGTTGCGCCTTCTCCCTCCTGGCTTGCGACCTGAATTGTACCACCGTGTTGTTCAACAATATTATGCACGACCGCTAGCCCCAGCCCGGTGCCGTCGGCTTTGGTGGTGAAGTACGGGGTGAAGATAGCTTCAAGCTGATCCGCCGCAATTCCCTTACCGCTATCAGTAACGCTAATTTTCACGCCTGCGCCGCTTTCGCTGGCCGTCACGCTAATCACGCCATGCTGACCAATCGCCTGAATAGCATTGAGATAGAGATTCAACAGGACCTGAGTCAGCCTGTCCGGATCGGCCTGAATTTCCGGCAACATGTCGTTGGCGGTAAAGCGTAACTGGATCTCCCGGCTGTTTGCATCCTGGCTTACCAGCTGTAATGAGTGGTTAATCAGAGTGTTGAGATCCACCGCCTGCAAAGCCAGATGCGTTGGCTTAACCAGTTCCAGCAACTCACTTACCACGCGGTTTAAACGGTCAGCCTCTTTCGCCATCACTTGCGCCAGTTGATGCGCTTCTCCCCCTGCAGGCGCGCGTTCGGCAAAGTATTTCGCCAGCCCTTTAATCGAGGAAAGTGGGTTACGGATTTCGTGGGCAACGCCTGCCGCCAGATGCCCCAGTGCCACCAGCTTCTCTTTGCGCTTCATTTCATCTTGCAACAACTGGCGCGAGCGCAGATAGCGACGATACCAGAAGAATGACAACACGCTTGCCAGCAAGACCGTCGCCAGGGCGAAGAGGATAATCAGGGTGTTTCTCTGCTCACGATCTTCGGCACTCACAATATTACTGGCGTCGAAAGCGATGAAAATTGCTTGTGGTGTCGCGGCATATTGCTGCATATGGCGCATCCGGTGCATTCCAGCAGCAAACATCGGTTGAAACTGGCGATAAATTTCCAGAACAGGCTCGCCGTCTGCGCTATCGATCCGCCGCCACGCTTCTTCATCTCCCGGATGTAACTGCTGCATTTCCTGCGGGGAATAAAGCTGTTTTCCCACCATGCCGGAGTTGCTATGCATCACGATTGTTCCTTGTTCATCCGTGACCGCAAACCAACGTACTCCAGGCTGCCCGGCCATTTCTTCCAGTAAGGCCTGCTGCTGCGCATGATGCATGCGCATCCCCATGCCGACGCGCGAGCCGGATTCAAGAGCGCGAATAAGTACACTGCCTTTTTCCAGCAGCGTTTGTCTGGCGGCGGCAGTCTCGCGCCCATAATCGCGAATCACTGTCACCGCAAACAACCCTACCAGCCCAACAATGACCACGGGGAGGATCGCGCTTAACCATTTAGCTAAGGAGTCTTTAGAACGTTGCATAAAACGCATCTTCTTCTTTGCCTGCTCATCCCTTTCTGACAGCAGAAATCATGCCATCTTTTATCAGCGCTTACCCTGCGCTGTAACACAAAGGCTTAAGTTTCAATGAGTAAAAATGACTCGCTACCCGCAGCAGGCGAGTCATTTTTACTCGTTTATCATGCCAGATTACCCGTCATATCAGCGTTTCATCGTTGGCACGGAAGATGCAATACCCGAAGTAAGACAACCACTGGAGGATTAACCATGAAACGGAACACGAAAATTGCCCTGGTAATGATGGCGCTTTCAGCAATGGCGATGGGATCGACATCTGCATTTGCTCACGGCGGACACGGTATGTGGCAGCAAAATGCCGCGCCTTTGACCAGCGAACAACAGACAGCGTGGCAGAAAATCCATAATGACTTTTACGCTCAAAGCAGCGCACTGCAACAGCAACTGGTGACGAAGCGTTATGAATACAATGCCCTGTTAGCCGCGAACCCACCGGATAGCAGCAAAATTAACGCGGTCGCCAAAGAGATGGAGAATTTGCGTCAGTCGTTAGATGAGTTACGGGTGAAACGGGATATTGCGATGGCTGAAACGGGTATTCCGCGCGGTACCGGAATGGGTTACGGCGGCTGCGGTGGTGGCGGTCATATGGGTATGGGCCACTGGTAAATCAGAACGTTTTCTCGTTGGGTTGCCAGCGACAGAAATCAGAGTTTGCCACTAACAGTAATTGCGAACCTTCGGGCGCTTCCAGCCATGCCACGCTGACATCAACAGAAGAGCGGCTCTGGCGGCGCTCGATATGCGCTATCGCCTGCGAATCTAAATCAGGTTTAATGGTTTGCCCTTCGCAGGTGGTCACAGTCTGCTCCATCGCATGCCAGCGCCCCTGGCGCAGCACGACTCTCCCCTGACGTAAGGCATCGCTAATCTGGCGGATCTGATCAGCACGATAACGGTATAAATCGATTTGGTCGTTAGAAAGCTGCTGCTTTTCCCCATCGGATTCACGTTGCATAAAGCTCAGATCGCCGCGATCGTCAAAACGCGCGCGAATGTTCACCGGCGGTTTGCTGTAAACATTGATATTGATGAGCGTAAGGTTATCGCCCTGCCAGCGATACTCTCGCGTCGTGGTATCGCCACTGCGCCACGGGCTAAACACGGCAAGCAGATGCACATTATCGCCGCTGTCTTTTCGCCAGATACGTACCGCGCCCTGGTCTTCAGCAAATCCACTGGCGGTAAAGGGAGGAAGTGAAGAGTTGTGGCTACAGGCAGTGAGAAACAGAGCGCCAGCCAGCATCAATGATCGACGCCAGAAAGACAAAAGGGGTGAAACCACCCCTTCGTTAAAACTGTTCACTGCCACGCAATCTTACTTAACTGCGTCTTTCAGTGCCTTGCCAGAAACAAATGCCGGTACGTTAGCTGCGGCAATTTTGATTTCTTTACCGGTCTGCGGGTTGCGGCCAGTACGCTCAGCGCGGTGGTTCACTTTGAAGGTACCGAAACCAACCAGTTGTACAGCATCGCCTTCTTTCAGAGACTCAGTAATTGCAGCCAGAGTGGACTCCAGAGCAGCTTTAGCCTGGGTTTTGGACAGTTCTGCTTTCTCTGCAATTACATCAATCAGTTGAGTCTTGTTCATAAGTTATCCTTACAATGTGTTTATCGCTTGCTAAGCATCGAGTGCGACGGAAATGCCAGAATAGCACTCTCCTGCATACACGCACCGATAGCCACTTTTTTTCGCCCCCCAAATGTAGACCAGACGGGGGGCGAAAGGGAAGACTCCAGGTACGACAAATCAGGCGTTAAATCACGTTTTCTGGTCTTATTGCTGAAAAATTATACCAATATTGCTCTCACCCGCCTCACGCAGGTCTGCCCTAAGGCCTTTTATCAGCTCGATATCGCGTTCTTCGCACTCAGCTAAAAGTCGGAATATTTCCCACTGAATGTCCCATTCTTGCTCTACAGCTGGGTTTTCTTTGAGCTCTTCATCGCTCATTTCGCGACCAGCCTGAGTCATTTCCAGCATCGCAACGGTCGTGATGGAGGTCTTACTCACTTCCACCGCGTGTTCGAGCGTTTCACCACTCAAACGCGAATGGACCAGTTCACTTAACGCCACGCATGCATCGATTGCCGGATAAACGCCGTACAGATCGAAATCGTCGGCTGAAGGAATCGCTTCTTCAAATTTCTCCAGTTGGCTGTCGAAATTTACTTTTGCGTCTTTGACGGTCAGCGTTTCCCAGATGAGATCGAGAATGCGGCGGTAAATCTGCCCATCACCAAAACCAGTTTGCTGACAGAATACGGCGTAATTGGGGTACATGCGTTCGCATAAGCAGGCCATAAAAGTGACGTGCTGCCAGCTTTCCAGGCGCTCCAGACGCAGATGAATTGGGTTTTGTAACATGTTGAGTTCTCAAATACGGAAATTATCCGCAGTTTACCTGAATTAGGGCTGATTTGCTGTATAGCGCACGAACGCCGGACGTTCCGAGGCCACCGCGTCCGCCCAGCGCGTTGGCTCCGGCAGACGATAGCCTTTCATGCAGCGTTGTACCCACGCCAGCGCGCTGTCCACGCTGACCCGATGACCGGTAGCGATAAACAACGGGTTACAGCGCGCTTTGCTGCGCCAGACCCATGCCAGCTGCTCGCCTTTATCCATCAGTGGGGCCAGCGCGCCCGGTTCGCTGGAGAGCGGTTCGAATTTACCGCAGAGCCGTTTTTTCGCTACGCCAATGGTCGGCACATCCACCAGCAAACCAAAATGGCTGGCGACGCCAAGACGGCGAGGATGCGAGATCCCGTGACCATCGACAAACACTAAATCCGGCTTTTGCGACAGCATCTCCCACGCTGCCAGCAGCGCAGGATATTCGCGGAACGAGAGAAAACCTGGAATGTAAGGCATGGTGGTGGCGATGCGGGCCACTTTATACTCCACCAGCTCAAGCGAGGGGTATTTCAGCAGCACCATCGCCGCTCGCGTCACTTCTCCGCCCTGCTCAAATCCGACATCGGCTCCGGCGATCAGATCCGGCGGATCTTTATCGAGTCGATCCTCGCGGATCACAGAAGAAGCCAGTTCAATTTGTTGAGCGCGTAATGACGCGAGATCCATAATCGCTCCTTAGCGGTGATATTGTTCAGACAAGCGATGCACTGCCTCCACAAATACGCCAGCATGTTCTGGCGGCACATCCTGATGAATGCCGTGACCAAGGTTAAAGACATGACCTTCGCCGTGACCGAAACCTGCAAGTATAGTCGCTACTTCTTCTTCAATGCGGGCTGGCGGCGCGTACAGCATCGACGGATCCATATTACCCTGCAACGCGACTTTATTGCCCACGCGGCGGCGTGCATCGGCGATATCCGTTGTCCAGTCGAGGCCCAGCGCATCGCAACCGGTTTCTGCCATGGCTTCCAGCCACTGTCCGCCGCCTTTGGTAAACAGCGTGACCGGTACGCGGCGACCGTCGTTTTCACGCAGTAAACCATCAACAATTTTATGCATGTAATAAAGCGAGAACTGTTGATAATCGCGCCCGGTAAGCACGCCGCCCCAGGTGTCGAAAATCATCACTGCCTGAGCACCGGCTTTAATCTGCGCATTCAGATACAAAGTGACGCTTTTCGCCAGTTTATCGAGTAGCGCGTGCAGCGCCTGTGGATCGGCATACATCATTTTTTTGATCACGGTGAACGCTTTGCTGCTGCCGCCTTCCACCATATAGGTCGCCAGCGTCCACGGGCTGCCGGAAAAACCAATCAGCGGCACTTCGCCTTTCAGTTCGCGACGAATGGTACGCACCGCGTTCATCACGTAACCCAGCTCATCTTCCGGGTCCGGAATTGGCAGTTTATCGACGTCGGCTTTGCAGGTGACTGGCGAGGTAAAACGCGGACCTTCTCCGGCTTCAAAATAGAGCCCTAACCCCATCGCGTCCGGCACGGTGAGGATATCGGAAAAGAGGATCGCCGCATCCAGCGGATAGCGACGCAGCGGTTGCAAAGTCACTTCGCACGCCAGCTCGGCGTTTTTGCACAGCGACATAAAATCGCCCGCCTGGGCGCGCGTGGCTTTATATTCCGGTAGATAGCGACCCGCCTGGCGCATCATCCATACTGGAGTGACATCAACGGGCTGGCGCAGCAGCGCCCGCAGATAACGATCGTTTTTAAGTTCGGTCATTTTGGCTGTTCCTTAGTGCGTCAGGCGGTCAGTGTATCATCACTCATACTCTGCCCGACACATCGCCACCGTATCTTCTATCAGACGGCGCGCTACGGTGCCGGGCGGCGGGAGTAACGGCAAATCGTCATAGCGATACCAGTTCGCCTCGAGCAATTCTTTCGGGTCGATCACGATGTCGCCGCTGTCATATTCCGCCATAAACGCGGTCATTAAAGACTGAGGAAACGGCCACGGCTGGGAAGTCACATAACGCAAGTTTTTAACTTTAATTCCGCTCTCTTCCATCACTTCCCGCGCGACCGCCTGCTCGAGGGTTTCGCCCACTTCGACGAATCCGGCAAGTACCGTATGGACACCGTTACGATGGCGGGTATGCTGGGCGAGGAGGATCGAATCATCGCGACGGATGGCAACAATAATGCAGGGGGCGATTTGCGGATAGTAACGCTCACGGCAATGGCTGCACAGCATCGCCCATTCGGTTTTGCTTGGATACATTTCATGCCCGCAGTAACCACAGTATTTATGCGATCGGTAAAACTCCGCCAGTTGCACGCCACGTCCGGCCAGTTGAAACAGCCCAACATCGAGATCAATGACCTGACGTACCGACCCCATATCGTGACGCCGCTGCTGTTGTATTAACCAAACAGGTTCCCCCTGCCATTCGCCGATTTGTAGTGCGCGCTGACCCACAAGATCGAAATTTGCCGCTTCGCCATATGGCAATTCTCCCTTCGGCAACCATAATTTTTGTTCATGGCTGACGACCCACCAGCCGTGATCTAATTTTTCAATTATACGATCCATAGCTCTTGCACTACCTTTGCATCACTGGCATGTTTAACATGGTTTTTACATTTCTCACTGAGCAGTTTTTGAATACAAACTTGCGGAGTCAATCATGCTTAACCAGCTCGATAACCTGACGGAGCGCGTCAGAGGAAGTAACAAACTGGTTGATCGCTGGCTACATGTACGTAAGCATCTGCTCGTGGCTTACTACAATCTGGTTGGCATTAAGCCTGGCAAAGAATCGTACATGAGGCTAAACGAAAAAGCCCTTGATGATTTTTGTCAGAGCCTGGTCGATTACTTGTCTGCCGGACATTTCAGTATTTATGAGCGCATTCTTCATAAGCTGGAAGGCAACGGGCAACTCGCGCGCGCCGCGAAGATTTGGCCGCAACTCGAAGCCAATACCCAACAGATTATGGATTACTACGATTCCAGCCTGGAAACCGCCATCGATCATGATAATTACCTTGAGTTTCAACAGGTTTTATCTGACATCGGCGAGGCGCTGGAAGCACGCTTTGTGCTGGAAGATAAGTTGATTCTGCTGGTACTTGACGCCGCCCGCGTCAAACATCCTGCTTGAGTTCTGCGCTGTTAACGCGTAATTTACATTCAACGCCCCGTTTGTGGGGCTAATTTCTTGTCGGAGTGCCTTAACTGGCTGAGACCGTTTATTCGGGATCCGCGGAACCTGATCAGGCTAATACCTGCGAAGGGAACAAGAGTTAATCTGCTATCGCATCGCCTTTGCGGCGATCGTCTCTTGCTTCATCCGTCGTCTGACAAGCCACGTCCTTAACTTTTTGGAATGAGCTATGTCTGCAACAAAACTGACCCGCCGCGAACAACGCGCCCAGGCCCAACATTTTATCGACACCCTAGAAGGCACCGCCTTTCCCAACTCAAAACGCATTTATATCACTGGCACACAACCCGGCGTGCGCGTGCCGATGCGTGAGATCCAGCTTAGCCCGACGCTAATTGGCGGTAGCAAAGAACAGCCGCAGTTTGAAGAAAACGAAGCGATTCCGGTCTACGACACCTCCGGCCCGTATGGTGATCCACAGATCGCCATTAACGTGCAGCAAGGACTGGCAAAACTACGCCAGCCGTGGATCGATGCGCGCGGCGATACCGAAGAACTTACCGTGCGCAGTTCCGATTACACTAAAGCGCGGCTGGCAGATGATGGCCTCGACGAGCTGCGTTTTAGCGGCGTACTAACACCAAAACGCGCCAAAGCAGGACGCCGCGTCACCCAACTGCACTACGCCCGCCAGGGCATCATCACACCGGAAATGGAATTCATCGCCATCCGCGAGAATATGGGCCGCGAGCGCATACGTAGCGAAGTTTTACGCCACCAGCATCCGGGAATGAGCTTTGGCGCACGTCTGCCGGAAAATATCACTGCGGAATTTGTCCGTGATGAAGTTGCTGCCGGACGCGCGATTATCCCGGCCAACATTAATCATCCGGAATCGGAGCCGATGATTATTGGTCGCAATTTCCTGGTAAAAGTTAACGCCAATATCGGCAACTCGGCGGTCACCTCTTCCATCGAAGAAGAAGTGGAAAAGCTGGTATGGTCCACGCGCTGGGGAGCGGATACGGTGATGGATCTCTCCACCGGTCGCTATATTCACGAAACCCGCGAGTGGATTTTGCGTAACAGCCCGGTGCCGATCGGTACAGTGCCGATCTACCAGGCGCTGGAGAAGGTTAACGGGATCGCCGAAGATCTTACCTGGGAAGCGTTCCGCGACACGCTGCTGGAACAGGCCGAGCAAGGTGTGGATTACTTCACTATCCATGCGGGCGTACTGCTGCGCTATGTGCCGATGACCACGAAACGCCTGACTGGTATCGTCTCTCGCGGCGGTTCGATTATGGCGAAATGGTGCCTCTCCCATCATCAGGAAAATTTCCTCTATCAACACTTCCGCGAAATTTGTGAAATCTGTGCCGCTTATGACGTTTCGCTGTCGCTGGGCGACGGTCTGCGCCCCGGTTCTGTTCAGGACGCCAACGATGAAGCGCAATTTGCCGAGCTGCATACGCTGGGTGAACTGACCAAAATCGCCTGGGAATATGACGTACAGGTGATGATTGAAGGCCCAGGCCACGTGCCGATGCAGATGATCCGCCGCAATATGACCGAGGAGTTAGAGCACTGCCACGAAGCGCCGTTTTACACTCTGGGGCCGCTAACTACCGATATCGCGCCGGGTTATGACCACTTCACGTCGGGGATTGGTGCGGCGATGATTGGCTGGTTTGGCTGCGCGATGCTCTGTTACGTAACGCCAAAAGAGCATCTGGGTCTGCCTAATAAAGAAGATGTTAAGCAGGGGCTTATCACCTATAAGATTGCCGCGCACGCCGCTGACCTGGCGAAAGGGCATCCGGGCGCGCAAATTCGCGATAACGCCATGTCGAAAGCCCGCTTCGAATTTCGCTGGGAAGACCAGTTTAATCTGGCCCTCGACCCGTTTACTGCCCGCGCTTATCACGATGAAACCCTGCCGCAAGAGTCCGGTAAAGTCGCCCATTTTTGCTCCATGTGTGGGCCGAAATTCTGCTCGATGAAAATCAGCCAGGAAGTGCGTGATTACGCCGCCGCGCAAACCATTGAAGTGGGAATGGCGGATATGTCGGAGAACTTCCGCGCCAGAGGCGGAGAAATCTACCTGCGTAAGGAGGAAGCGTGATGTATCAGCCTGATTTTCCTCCTGTACCTTTTCGTTTAGGACTGTACCCGGTGGTGGACAGCGCACAGTGGATCGAACGTCTGTTGGATGCAGGCGTGCGTACTCTCCAGCTACGCATCAAAGATCGGCGCGATGAAGAGGTGGAAGCCGATGTCGTGGCGGCAATTACGCTGGGCCGCCGCTATAACGCGCGATTGTTTATCAACGATTACTGGCGGCTGGCGATCAAGCATCAGGCGTATGGCGTCCATCTGGGGCAGGAAGATTTGCAAGCCACCGATCTCAGCGCCATCCGCGCGGCAGGTCTGCGACTGGGCGTTTCGACCCATGACGATATGGAGATCGACGTCGCGCTGGCAGCACGCCCCTCTTATATCGCGCTGGGACATGTGTTCCCGACGCAAACCAAACAGATGCCTTCTGCACCGCAGGGGCTGGAACAGCTGGCACGGCATGTTGAGCGCCTGGCGGATTATCCCACCGTGGCGATTGGCGGTATCAGTCTGGCGCGCGCGCCTGCGGTAATGGCGACGGGTGTCGGCAGTATCGCCGTTGTCAGCGCCATTACTCAAGCCGCAGACTGGCGTTTGGCAACGGCACAGTTGCTGGAAATTGCAGGAGTTGGCGATGAATGACCGTGACTTTATGCGTTATAGCCGCCAAATCCTGCTCGACGATATCGCTCTTGACGGGCAGCAAAAACTGCTCGACAGCCAGGTGCTGATTATTGGTCTTGGCGGGCTGGGTACACCTGCTGCGCTATACCTGGCGGGCGCTGGCGTCGGGACGCTGGTACTGGCAGATGACGACGATGTGCATTTAAGCAATCTGCAACGACAAATCCTCTTTACCACTGAAGATATCGATCGCCCGAAATCGCAGGTCAGCCATCAGCGACTGACACAGTTGAATCCCGATATTCAACTGACAGCATTACAACAACGGTTAACGGGTGAGGCGTTAAAAGATGCGGTAGCACGGGCCGATGTGGTGCTCGACTGTACCGACAATATGGCGACTCGTCAGGAGATTAATACCGCCTGCGTGGCACTCAACACGCCGCTTATCACCGCCAGCGCGGTCGGATTTGGCGGTCAGTTGATGGTACTGACGCCGCCCTGGGAGCAGGGGTGTTACCGCTGCCTGTGGCCAGATACCCAGGATCCAGAACGCAACTGCCGCACGGCGGGCGTGGTTGGCCCGGTGGTCGGGGTTATGGGCACTTTGCAGGCACTGGAAGCCATTAAGTTGTTAAGCGGTATAGAGACGCCTGCGGGAGAACTCCGACTGTTCGACGGTAAGTCTAGCCAGTGGCGCAGCCTGGCGCTGCGCCGCGCTACAGGTTGCCCGGTATGCGGAGGAAGCAATGCAGATCCTGTTTAACGATCAACCGATGCAGTGCGCCGCCGGGCAAACGGTTCACGAACTACTGGAGCAACTCGACCAACGACAAGCGGGCGCGGCTCTGGCGATTAATCAGCAAATCGTCCCGCGTGAGCAGTGGGCGCAACATATCGTGCAGGATGGCGACCAGATCCTGCTTTTTCAGGTTATTGCAGGGGGTTGAGATGTTACGTATTGCGGACAAAACGTTTGATTCACATCTGTTTACCGGCACCGGGAAATTCGCCTCATCACAACTGATGGTGGAGTCTATTCGCGCTTCCGGCAGCCAACTGGTGACGCTGGCGATGAAACGTGTCGACTTGCGCCAGCACAACGACGCTATCCTCGAACCGCTTATCGCGGCGGGTGTGACCCTGCTACCGAATACATCCGGGGCGAAAACAGCGGAAGAAGCCATTTTCGCCGCCCATCTGGCACGTGAAGCATTAGGCACAAACTGGCTAAAATTAGAGATTCACCCTGACGCCCGCTGGCTGTTGCCCGATCCCATCGAAACCCTGAAAGCCGCCGAAACGCTGGTACAACAGGGATTTGTCGTGCTGCCTTACTGCGGGGCCGATCCGGTATTGTGTAAACGTCTGGAAGAAGTCGGCTGTGCAGCGGTGATGCCGCTCGGCGCGCCGATTGGCTCGAATCAGGGACTGGAAACCCGTGCCATGCTGGAGATTATTATCCAGCAAGCCACGGTTCCGGTGGTTGTCGACGCTGGCATCGGCGTTCCCAGCCATGCCGCGCAGGCGCTGGAAATGGGGGCCGACGCGGTGTTAGTGAATACGGCGATTGCCATCGCGGACGATCCCGTCAACATGGCGAAGGCATTTCGTCTGGCAGTAGAAGCAGGCCTGCTGGCACGTCAGTCCGGACCGGGCAGCCGCAGTCATTTTGCTCATGCCACCAGCCCGCTGACCGGATTTCTGGAGGCATCGGCATGAAAACCTTCAGCGATCGCTGGCGACAACTGGACTGGGACGACATCCGCCTGCGTATCAACAGCAAAACGGCTGCTGACGTAGAGCGGGCGCTAAATGCCTCGCAACTCACCCGCGACGATATGATGGCGCTGTTATCGCCAGCCGCCAGTGGCTATCTGGAACCACTGGCCCAACGGGCGCAGCGTCTGACCCGTCAACGATTTGGCAACACTGTTAGCTTCTACGTCCCGCTTTATCTTTCCAATCTTTGCGCTAACGACTGCACGTACTGCGGATTCTCTATGAGCAACCGCATCAAGCGCAAAACGCTGGATGAAGCGGATATTGCCAGGGAAAGCGCCGCTATACGGGAGATGGGCTTTGAACATCTGCTTTTAGTCACTGGTGAACATCAGGCGAAAGTGGGGATGGATTACTTTCGTCGTCATCTCCCTGCCCTGCGTGAACAGTTCTCTTCACTACAGATGGAAGTACAGCCGCTGGCGGAGACGGAATACGCCGAGTTAAAGCAACTTGGTCTGGATGGCGTGATGGTTTATCAGGAGACATATCACGAGGCGACTTATGCCCGCCACCATCTGAAAGGCAAAAAACAGGACTTCTTCTGGCGGCTGGAAACGCCGGATCGGCTGGGCCGTGCGGGGATTGATAAGATAGGCCTCGGCGCGCTAATTGGCCTTTCCGACAGCTGGCGCGTTGACTGCTATATGGTTGCAGAACATTTGCTATGGCTGCAACAGCATTACTGGCAAAGCCGCTACTCTGTCTCCTTCCCACGCCTGCGTCCATGTACTGGCGGCATTGAGCCTGCGTCGATTATGGATGAACGCCAGTTAGTGCAAACCATCTGCGCCTTCCGGCTGCTTGCACCGGAGATTGAACTGTCACTCTCCACGCGGGAATCACCGTGGTTTCGCGATCGCGTGATTCCGCTGGCAATTAATAACGTCAGCGCTTTCTCGAAAACGCAGCCAGGTGGCTATGCCGACAATCACCCCGAGCTGGAACAGTTCTCACCACACGACGATCGCAGACCGGAAGCGGTTGCTGCCGCGTTAACCGCTCAGGGTTTGCAGCCGGTATGGAAAGACTGGGACAGCTATCTGGGACGCGCCTCGCAAAGGCCATGAGACGGAATGTAAGAACGTAAATTTATTCCGAGCCGCTACGGAAGATGAAAAACGCAAGGTTGTTGAAAGCGTTGTGTTTTTTTATGGTAGTGCCGTCAGCAGGAATGTTGTCCAGGGCGAAAAGCTTCTTCCTCGTTTCGCCCTGCCTTTCTTAAAAATTCCGTAATGCAAAGTCTGAAGCCATCGCCTGTTGAGCAATGAAAGAGATCTGATTGTAAGAGAGTAAATACTCAACTATGATAGAGACGAAAATAAGAACACATGTTCTCATCTTCCAGGATGCAGCAGACTGAAGAAATTCAGACATCCCGCAACCTGCGATTATCGCAAGGTCAAGGCAAAGTCCGGTAATGGCGTTCTGAATACCAGAGATAATTCTCTGGCGAAACCCACCTTAAGGTGGGTTTTGTTATTTTGAGGGCTGAGGAAGCTGCTTATTTCTCAATAAGTTGTAGGCAATGGTGAAAAATTTCACTGATTTACCTTTCTGTTTTTCAGAAATGGGATAAGCGCTAGTTACATGCAAACGAAGTTTTTTCTTTTCCCTGAAAGCCCTGAACGCAACAAAGTAAAATGCCTTGTCTCTTCCGTTTAAATCCACTTCAATCACGGCATAGCTACCATACCCAGCATGAATAACGTTGCTTTCTGGCAGCGCCAAAATGATTCTTTTTAAGTGTATGCGCGCTAAGTTATAACGGTGCTGGCAGAAGGGACGAGATTCTTTAGGCGCGTGGTACATTAACGATTGTTTTTCTTCGTTAGTCTGATGTTCATAATCTTTTGTGAAGCAGTGAAGAGAGTAGGTAACCCAGAAGCGATACTCTAAAGGCTCTTTGCCCTCATGATGCTGAACGTAGACAGCCTGATGAGCATCAAGAAATGATAAATCACGAATATCACCATCCGGATGTCCAAAAGGTCGCCACTTCTCCACTTCCTGTTTCATTATCGTTCCTTAAGAAAGTCACACAGGAATAGTATCGAATTCTTGCCGAGCTTGACTCAATTAGTTCAGTCAGTTTCAGGATATTAGTCATCTCTACATTGATTATGAGTATCCAGAAATTCATTAAATATTCTGACAAATGCTCTTTCCCTAAACTACCCCCATAAAAAAAACCCGCCGAAGCGGGTTTTTACGTTATTTGCGGATTAACGATTACTCGTTATCAGAACCGCCCAGACCTGCGTTCAGCAGTTCTGCCAGGCTGGCAGATGCGTCTTCTGCAGTCACCTGCGGTGCAGCCGGAGCTTCACCCGCAGCACGGCGACGCATACGATCCTGGTGATACGCGTAACCGGTACCAGCCGGGATCAGACGACCCACGATAACGTTCTCTTTCAGGCCGCGCAGTTCGTCGCGTTTGCCCGCAACGGCTGCTTCGGTCAGCACGCGAGTGGTCTCCTGGAACGATGCCGCGGAGATGAAGGACTCGGTTGCCAGAGACGCTTTGGTGATACCCAGCAGATCGCGGGAGTAAGTTGCACCCACTTTGCCGTTCGCTTCCAGTTCGCGGTTTGCGATCTTGACGCGAGAGTATTCAACCTGTTCGCCTTCCAGGAAGTCGGAGCTGCCCGCGTTAACGATGGTAGCTTTACGCAGCATCTGACGAACGATAACTTCGATGTGTTTATCGTTAATCTTAACGCCCTGCAGACGGTATACGTCCTGTACTTCGTTAACGATGTAACGAGTAACAGCATGAACACCACGCAGACGCAGAATGTCGTGCGGCGCTTCCGGACCGTCGGAAATTACGTCACCACGTTCTACACGTTCACCTTCGAACACGTTGAGCTGACGCCATTTCGGAATCATCTCTTCGTACGGATCGCTACCATCTACCGGGGTGATAACCAGACGACGTTTACCTTTGGTTTCTTTACCGAAGGAAACGATACCGCTGATTTCAGCCAGGATTGCCGGCTCTTTCGGACGACGTGCTTCGAACAGGTCCGCAACGCGCGGCAGACCACCGGTGATGTCCTTGGTACCGCCGGATTCCTGCGGAATACGCGCCAGGGTGTCACCAGAGCTGATCTGTACGCCATCTTCCAGCTGAACAATCGCTTTACCCGGCAGGAAGTACTGCGCTGGCATATCGGTACCCGGGATCAGAACGTCGTTACCCTGAGCATCAACGATTTTCAGTGCCGGACGCAGATCTTTACCACCTGCGGTACGTTCTGCGGAATCCAGAACCACCAGCGAAGACAGACCGGTCAATTCGTCGGTCTGACGCGTAATGGTCTGACCGTCGATCATGTCAGTAAAGCGTACAAAACCGCTTACTTCGGTGATAACCGGCATGGTGTGCGGGTCCCAGTTTGCAACGGTTTCGCCGCCAGCAACCTGTTCGCCATCGCCTTTCGCCAGTACCGCACCGTAAGGTACTTTGTAGCTTTCTTTGGTACGACCGAATTCGTCGATCAGTTTCAGTTCGGTGTTACGGGAAGTGATAACCAGTTTACCGCTGGAGTTCACAACCGACTTCACGTTGCTGAGCTTGATGCTACCTTTGTTTTTCACCTGGATGCTGGATTCAGCAGCCGCACGAGATGCCGCACCACCGATGTGGAACGTACGCATGGTCAGCTGTGTACCCGGTTCACCGATGGACTGTGCCGCGATAACACCGATTGCTTCACCTTTGTTGATGATGTGGCCACGCGCCAGGTCACGACCGTAGCAGTGCGCACATACACCAAAGTCGGTGTCACAAGATACAACAGAACGTACTTTAACCGCGTCGACAGAGTTCTCTTCCAGCAGGTCACACCACTGTTCGTGCAGCAGCGTGTTGCGCGGAACGAGGATATCAGCAGTACCCGGCTTCAGAACGTCTTCAGCAGTTACACGACCCAGTACGCGATCGCGCAGCGGCTCTTTAACGTCACCACCTTCGATAACCGGAGTCATCATGATACCTTCATGAGTACCACAATCGTCTTCGGTAACCACCAGGTCCTGCGCCACGTCAACCAGACGACGAGTCAGGTAACCGGAGTTCGCAGTTTTCAGTGCGGTATCCGCCAGACCTTTACGAGCACCGTGGGTGGAGATGAAGTACTGGAGTACGTTCAGACCTTCACGGAAGTTCGCGGTGATTGGCGTTTCGATGATGGAGCCATCCGGCTTCGCCATCAGACCACGCATACCAGCGAGCTGACGAATCTGTGCCGCAGAACCACGCGCACCGGAGTCGGCCATCATGTAGATGCTGTTGAAGGAAACCTGCTTCTCTTCCTGACCGTCACGGTTAATCACGGTTTCAGTTTGCAGGTTATCCATCATCGCTTTGGATACACGATCGTTCGCCGCAGCCCAGATATCGATAACTTTGTTGTAGCGTTCGCCCGCAGTTACCAGACCAGACTGGAACTGCTCCTGAATTTCAGCAACTTCTGCTTCTGCCTCGGAGATGATTTCGTGTTTCTTCTCCGGGATGACCATGTCATCGATACCAACAGATGCACCAGAACGCGCTGCATAGGCGAAGCCGGTGTACATGATCTGGTCCGCAAAAATAACGGTCGGTTTCAGACCGAGAATGCGGTAGCAGGTGTTCAGCATTTTGGAGATTGCTTTTTTACCCAGCGCCTGGTTGACGATGGAGTAAGGCAGACCTTTCGGTACAATCATCCACAGAATGGCACGGCCAACAGTCGTGTCTTTCAGGCTGGTTTTCGCTACTAATTCACCGTTAGCATCTTTTTCATACTCGGTGATACGCACTTTAACGCGCGCATGCAGAGAAGCCAGACCAGAGCGATACAGACGTTCTGCTTCTTTCGGGCCAGTCAGCACCATGCCTTCGCCTTTGGCGTTAACACAGTCACGGGTCATGTAGTACAGACCCAGTACAACGTCCTGAGACGGAACGATGATTGGTTCGCCGTTCGCCGGGGAAAGGATGTTGTTGGTAGACATCATCAGCGCACGCGCTTCCAGCTGGGCTTCCAGCGTCAGCGGTACGTGAACTGCCATCTGGTCACCATCGAAGTCGGCGTTATATGCCGCACAAACCAGCGGGTGCAGCTGGATAGCTTTACCTTCGATCAGTACCGGTTCAAATGCCTGGATACCCAGGCGGTGCAGAGTCGGTGCACGGTTCAGCAGTACCGGGTGTTCGCGGATAACTTCGTCCAGGATATCCCAAACGACAGCTTCTTCGCGCTCAACCATTTTCTTCGCAGCTTTAATGGTGGTAGCAAGACCACGCAGTTCCAGCTTGCCGTAGATGAACGGTTTGAACAGCTCCAGCGCCATTTTCTTCGGCAGACCGCACTGATGCAGACGCAGGTATGGACCTACGGTGATTACAGAACGACCGGAGTAGTCAACACGCTTACCGAGCAGGTTCTGACGGAAACGACCCTGTTTACCTTTGATCATGTCGGCCAAAGATTTCAGAGGACGTTTGTTAGAACCGGTGATCGCACGACCGCGACGACCGTTATCCAACAGGGCGTCAACCGCTTCCTGCAGCATACGTTTTTCGTTACGTACGATGATGTCCGGCGCAGCCAGATCCAGCAGACGCTTCAGACGGTTGTTACGGTTAATGACGCGACGATACAGATCGTTCAGGTCAGAAGTCGCGAAACGACCACCATCCAGCGGAACCAGCGGACGCAGATCTGGCGGCAGTACCGGCAGAACGGTCAGGATCATCCACTCTGGTTTGTTACCAGACTGAACGAACGCTTCCAGCAGTTTGATACGCTTGGTCAGCTTTTTACGCTTGGTTTCGGAGTTGGTTTCGTTCAGCTCTTCACGCAGCTGTTCACACTCTTGCTCCAGATCCATGCTCTTCAGCAGGGCCTGGATTGCTTCCGCACCCATCTTCGCGTCGAATTCGTCACCGAACTCTTCCAGCGCGTCCAGATACTGCTCTTCAGTCAGGATCTGCTGACGCTCCAGGTTGGTCATACCGCCTTCAATAACCACATAGGATTCAAAGTACAGTACGCGTTCGATATCGCGCAGCGGCATATCGAGCAGCAGGCCGATACGGGACGGCAGCGATTTCAGGAACCAGATGTGCGCAGTCGGGGAAGCCAGTTCGATGTGGCCCATACGCTCACGGCGTACTTTAGTCTGGGTCACTTCAACGCCGCACTTCTCACAGATGACGCCACGGTGTTTCAGGCGCTTGTACTTACCGCACAGGCACTCGTAATCTTTTACCGGCCCAAAGATACGGGCGCAGAAAAGGCCGTCACGTTCTGGTTTGAACGTACGGTAGTTGATGGTTTCCGGCTTTTTAACTTCACCGAAAGACCATGAACGGATCATGTCTGGCGAAGCCAGAGCAATTTTGATCGCATCAAACTCTTCGGTTTTAGTCTGCGCTTTCAGAAACTTTAATAAATCTTTCACGGATTTGCTCCCGTCGGAGTTAGCACAATCCGCTGCCGGGTTTTACCCCGACAGCAGTGACCTGTTTGAGCGAGAATTACTCGTCTTCCAGTTCGATGTTGATACCCAGCGAACGAATCTCTTTCAACAATACGTTGAAGGATTCTGGCATGCCCGGCTCCATCTGATGGTTGCCGTCCACGATGTTTTTATACATCTTAGTACGACCGTTCACGTCATCAGACTTAACGGTGAGCATTTCCTGCAGGGTGTATGCTGCGCCGTATGCTTCCAGCGCCCACACTTCCATCTCCCCGAAACGCTGACCACCGAACTGTGCCTTACCACCCAGCGGCTGCTGAGTAACCAGGCTGTAAGAACCGGTGGAACGCGCGTGCATCTTGTCGTCGACCAGGTGGTTCAGTTTCAGCATGTACATGTAACCAACGGTTACCGGACGTTCGAACTGTTCACCAGTGCGACCGTCGTACAGGCGGATCTGACCAGAAGTCGGCAGGTCGCCAAGTTTCAGCAGCTCTTTAATTTCTGCTTCTTTCGCACCGTCGAACACCGGCGTTGCGATTGGCATACCTTTGCGCAGGTTTTCAGCCAGACGCATAACTTCTTCATCGCTGAAGGTACTCAGGTCAACTTTCTGACGAACGTCAGCGCCCAGATCGTAAGCACGCTGGATGAATTCGCGCAGTTTCGCGACTTCTTGCTGCTGTTTCAGCATGGCGTTGATCTTGTCGCCGATACCTTTCGCAGCCATACCCAGGTGGGTTTCGAGGATCTGACCGATGTTCATACGAGACGGTACGCCCAGCGGGTTCAGTACGATGTCTACCGGCGTACCGTTTTCATCGTAAGGCATATCTTCGATCGGGTTGATCTTAGAAATTACACCCTTGTTACCGTGACGACCTGCCATCTTGTCACCAGGCTGGATACGGCGTTTAACCGCCAGATATACCTTAACAATCTTCAGCACGCCCGGTGCCAGATCGTCGCCCTGGGTGATTTTGCGGCGTTTCGCTTCGAGTTTCTTCTCGAACTCGTGTTTCAGTTCGTCATACTGCTCAGCCAGCTGTTCCAGCTGATTTTGTTTCTCTTCGTCGGTCAGGCCCAGCTCCAGCCAGCGATCGCGCGGTAGTTTGTCGAGCTTCTCAGCTTCAACGCCACCGGCTACCAGCACAGCACGGATACGGCTGAACAGACCCGCTTCGAGGATCTGCAGTTCTTCAGACAGGTCTTTCTTCGCCTGTTTGAGCTGCATTTCTTCGATTTCCAGCGCACGTTTGTCTTTTTCTACGCCATCGCGAGTAAAGACCTGAACGTCGATAACCGTACCGGATACACCGTTTGGTACGCGCAGAGAAGAGTCTTTAACGTCAGACGCTTTCTCACCGAAGATCGCACGCAGCAATTTTTCTTCTGGGGTCAGCTGAGTTTCACCTTTTGGCGTAACCTTACCAACCAGAATGTCGCCACCGGTCACTTCCGCACCAATGTAAACGATACCGGATTCATCCAGTTTGGAGAGCGCAGCTTCACCCACGTTCGGGATGTCAGCGGTGATCTCTTCTGGCCCCAGCTTGGTGTCACGGGACACACACGCCAGTTCCTGAATGTGGATGGTGGTGAAACGGTCTTCCTGAACAACACGCTCGGATACGAGGATGGAGTCTTCGAAGTTGTAACCATTCCACGGCATGAACGCTACGCGCATGTTCTGACCAAGCGCCAGTTCACCGAGGTCGGTGGACGGACCGTCTGCCAGCACGTCGCCACGTTCAACCGGTTCACCCAGAGACACACACGGCATCTGGTTGATACAGGTGTTCTGGTTAGAACGGGTGTATTTGGTCAGGTTGTAGATGTCGATACCTGCTTCACCCGGATACATCTCGTCTTCGTTAACTTTGATAACGATACGGGAAGCATCCACGTACTGAACGACACCACCACGTTTAGCAACCGCAGTTACACCGGAGTCAACGGCAACAGCACGTTCCATACCAGTACCAACCAGCGGCTTATCAGCACGCAGAGTCGGAACGGCCTGACGTTGCATGTTCGCACCCATCAATGCACGGTTGGCGTCATCGTGTTCAAGGAACGGGATCAGGGACGCACCGACGGATACCACCTGCTGGGTGGATACGTCCATGTAGTCAACCTGGTCGCGGCTGAACAAGCTGGATTCGCCTTTGCTACGGCAAGTTACCAGGTCTTCTACGAAGTGGCCTTCTTCATCCAGGTTGGAGTTCGCCTGGGCGATAACGTAGTTGCCTTCTTCGATAGCAGACAGGTAGTGAATTTCGTCAGTTACAACACCGTCGGTCACTTTACGATACGGAGTCTCAAGGAAGCCGTATTCGTTAGTCTGTGCGTACACGGACAGAGAGTTGATCAGACCGATGTTCGGACCTTCAGGGGTTTCGATTGGACATACGCGACCGTAGTGAGTCGGGTGTACGTCTCGAACTTCGAAGCCTGCACGTTCACGGGTCAGACCGCCTGGGCCGAGTGCGGAGATACGACGTTTGTGCGTAATCTCAGACAGCGGGTTGTTCTGGTCCATAAACTGAGACAGCTGGCTGGAACCGAAGAACTCTTTCACTGCTGCGGAAATCGGCTTGGCGTTGATCATATCCTGAGGCATCAGGGTATCCAGATCGCCCAGAGACAGACGCTCTTTCACCGCACGCTCTACACGTACCAGGCCAACACGGAACTGGTTTTCCGCCATTTCACCAACGGAACGGATACGACGGTTGCCGAGGTGGTCGATATCATCGACTTCGCCTTTACCGTTACGGATATCGATGAGCTTTTTCATAACATCAATGATGTCGTCTTTGCTCAGGATACCGGAACCTTCGATTTCTTCGCGCAGCAGAGAACGGTTGAACTTCATACGACCAACCGCAGACAAGTCATAACGGTCTTCGGAGAAGAACAGGTTCTCGAACAGGCTTTCAGCTGCTTCACGAGTCGGCGGCTCGCCAGGACGCATCATGCGGTAGATTTCTACCAGTGCGCTCAGACGGTCGTTAGTTGGGTCGACACGTAAGGTTTCAGAGATATATGGGCCGTGATCCAGATCGTTGGTGAACAGCGTTTCGATACGCTTGTGACCAGACTGGCTCAGCTTAGCCAGCAGATCCAGGCTCAGCTCCATGTTCGCAGCACAGATCAGCTCGCCGGTAGACTCATCAATATAGTCTTTAGCAACCACTTTACCTGCGATGTACTCAACCGGGACTTCGATCAGTTTGACGTCGTCTTTTTCCAGCTGGCGAATGTGGCGCGCAGTGATACGGCGGCCTTTTTCTACGTACACTTTACCGTTAGCTTCGATGTCGAAAGATGCGGTTTCACCACGCAGGCGTTCCGGCACCAGTTCCATCTGCAGCTTGTTATCACGGATTTCAAAGATAACTTTTTCAAAGAACAGGTCGAGGATCTGCTCTGTGGTGTAGTTCAGGGCACGCAGAATGATGGTCGCAGGCAGTTTACGGCGACGGTCAATACGTACGAACAGGTTGTCCTTCGGATCGAATTCGAAGTCCAGCCAGGAACCACGGTAAGGGATGATACGCGCGTTATACAGCACTTTACCCGAAGAGTGGGTTTTACCTTTGTCGGAGTCAAAGAAGACGCCCGGACTACGGTGCAGCTGGGAAACGATAACACGCTCAGTACCGTTGATAACAAAGGTACCGTTGTCTGTCATGAGCGGAATTTCGCCCATGTAGACTTCTTGTTCTTTAATGTCTTTTACGGTGCCTTCCGGCGCTTCGCGCTCATAGATCACCAGACGCAGTTTAACGCGCAGCGGTGCGGAATAGGTCACGCCACGGATTTGACATTCCTGGACGTCAAACACCGGTTCGCCAAGGCGGTAGCTGACGTATTGCAGCTCGGAATTACCGCTGTAGCTCTGAATCGGGAATACGGAACGGAAAGCAGCTTCCAGACCATACTGCCCTTCAGGATCTTGCTCGATAAATTTCTGAAACGAGTCAAGCTGGATAGAAAGGAGATAAGGTACATCCAGAACTTGTGGACGTTTACCAAAATCCTTACGAATACGTTTTTTCTCGGTATAGGAGTAAACCATAGGGTTCCTCAGCTCGCTGACAAGTCGACCCATCTGTCCATTGAGCGGACAGTTTGTGCAACACTATTTTGTTGACCGGAAAATGGAACACTTTCCGCAATGCCTGTTGCTATCACGCTTAAACCATTTCATTGCGATTTACACAGAACGGACGTCCTGTCGCAGTATATTAAGTCGTCGATAGAAACAAGCATTGAAAGGCACAGCAGTAGTCAAACAGTGTGAAACGCTACTGGCGCCTTACAGCGCAAAAAGGCTGGTGACTAAAAAGTCACCAGCCATCAGCCTGATTTCTCAGGCTGCAACCGGAAGGGTTGGCTTATTTAACTTCAACTTCAGCGCCAGCTTCTTCCAGAGCTTTTTTCAGTGCTTCTGCGTCGTCTTTGCTCACGCCTTCTTTCAGAGCAGCCGGTGCAGATTCTACCAGGTCTTTAGCTTCTTTCAGACCCAGGCCAGTTGCGCCACGTACTGCTTTGATAACAGCAACTTTGTTAGCGCCAGCAGCTTTCAGAATTACGTCGAATTCAGTTTTTTCTTCAGCAGCTTCAACCGGGCCAGCAGCTACAGCTACAGCAGCAGCAGCGGAAACACCGAATTTTTCTTCCATTGCAGAGATCAGTTCTACAACGTCCATTACAGACATAGCTGCAACTGCTTCAATGATTTGATCTTTAGTGATAGACATTTAAATTGTTCCTGAATATCAGAATAAGTTTATACGTAAGCGAATGCGTTAAAAAGATAACTGCGATTAAGCAGCTTCTTTCGCATCGCGTACAGCAGCCAGAGTACGAACCAGTTTGCCAGCCGAAGCTTCTTTCATGGTTGCCATCAGGCGTGCAATTGCTTCTTCGTAGGTCGGCAGAGTTGCCAGGCGGTCGATCTGAGACGCCGGGATCAGCTCACCTTCAAAGGCAGCGGCTTTGACCTCAAATTTTGCATTCGCTTTCGCGAACTCTTTGAACAGACGAGCAGCAGCGCCCGGGTGTTCCATAGAGTATGCAATCAGGGTCGGACCAACAAACGCGTCTTTCAGGCACTCGAACGGAGTACCTTCAACAGCACGGCGCAGCAGGGTGTTACGAACAACACGCATGTATACGCCAGCTTCGCGACCTGCTTTACGCAGTTCAGTCATTTTATCTACAGTTACGCCACGGGAATCCGCAACTACTGCAGACAGCGCGCCTTTGGCTACTTCGCTGACTTCAGCAACAATCGCTTGTTTGTCTTGAAGATTTAAAGCCATTAGCTTTGCTCCTGGATGTTTGCCAGAGAAAATCTCTGGAACTCACTTCACTCCTCCAAACGGAGAGAGCGTCTTAATTACGGTGAGCAGAAACAAGCCAGAATATAAAAGAATAATCTTAGCGTTCTGTCACCGTCTACGCAGGGGATTAAGTTTCTTGCGAAACTCCTGCGGTCTTCGACGGAGGCCTGGATAGGCCAGGCTCCAACGAACAAATCTTTTTAGCTGCTAACTTTCGTTAGCATACGTGGGGGTAAGATTGTAGACAAAATCACCGCCCACGTAAAGGCATTAGTTTACAGAAGCGCTCAGGCCAGCCTGGTCAACTGCAACACCTGCACCCATGGTGGTGGAGATGCTAACTTTCTTGATGTACACGCCTTTCGCCTGAGTCGGTTTTGCTTTTTTCAGCGCAACCAGCAGAGCTTCCAGGTTTTCTTTCAGTTTGTCAGCGTCAAAGTCCACTTTACCGATGGTGGTGTGGATGATGCCGTTTTTGTCGTTACGGTAACGAACCTGGCCAGCTTTAGCGTTTTTAACCGCTTCAGCAACGTTCGGCGTTACAGTACCCACTTTCGGGTTTGGCATCAGGCCGCGCGGCCCCAGAACCTGGCCCAGCTGGCCAACAACGCGCATTGCGTCCGGAGAAGCAATAACAACGTCAAAGTTCATTTCGCCTTTCTTGATCTGGTCAGCCAGATCTTCCATACCTACCAGTTCAGCACCTGCAGCTTTAGCAGCTTCAGCGTTTGCACCCTGGGTAAATACAGCTACGCGAACGGAACGGCCAGTACCGTGCGGCAGTACAGTTGCACCACGTACGTTCTGGTCAGATTTACGAGCGTCGATGCCGAGGTTAACAGCTACGTCCACGCTTTCTACGAATTTAGCAGTCGCCAGCTCTTTCAGCAGAGCGATAGCTTCGTTGATGTCGTACTGTTTGGTTGCATCAACTTTCTCGCGGATAACACGCATGCGCTTGGTCAGTTTAGCCATTTCTTAGTCCTCCACTACCAGGCCCATGGAACGTGCAGTACCTTCGATGGAGCGAGTCATCGCTTCAATGTCGGCACCAGTCATGTCGGCAGCTTTGGTCTGCGCGATTTCCTGCAGCTGAGCGCGGGAAATTTTACCCACTTTGTCTTTGTTCGGCTTACCGGAACCAGACTTGATACCAGCCGCTTTTTTCAGCAGAACTGCTGCCGGCGGAGTCTTGGTAACGAAAGTGAAAGAACGGTCAGCGTAAACGGTGATTACTACCGGAATCGGCAGACCTTTTTCGATGGAATCAGTTTTTGCGTTGAACGCTTTGCAGAATTCCATGATGTTTACGCCCTGCTGACCCAGAGCCGGACCTACTGGCGGACTCGGGTTAGCCATACCAGCTGCAACCTGCAGCTTGACATAGGCTTGTACTTTCTTAGCCATTATAAATTCCTCAAGTTGGGTAATAACGCCTCTGAGAGGCTCCCCGTGATATAAAAAATAGTTTTACGGGCAAGGCCCATAAAAACAAAAGGCGCGAAATTGTATTCCAATCTCGCGCCTTGTGCAACGATTAAATCGCCGCTTTTTTGATCGCTGGGTTAGGCTTTTTCAACCTGGCTGAAGTCCAGCTCTACTGGGGTCGCACGACCGAAGATAGAAACAGACACTTTCAGACGAGATTTCTCGTAATCCACTTCTTCAACAACACCGTTGAAGTCAGCGAACGGACCATCATTAACACGGACCATTTCACCCGGTTCAAACAACGTTTTCGGACGCGGCTTATCACCAACCTGCTGCAGGCGGTTCATAATCGCATCGACTTCTTTATCGCTGATTGGCGCAGGACGATCGGAAGTACCGCCGATGAAGCCCATCACACGCGGTACGCTGCGCACCAGGTGCCAGCTCGCGTCGTTCATCACCATCTGAACGAGGACGTAGCCAGGGAAGAATTTACGTTCGCTTTTGCGACGCTGACCGCCACGGATTTCAACCACTTCTTCGGTTGGTACCATGACTTCACCAAACAAATCTTCCATGTTGTGTAATTTGATATGCTCACGTAGCGACGTTGCTACGCGGCCTTCAAAACCGGAAAACGCCTGAACGACGTACCAGCGCTTTTTAGGAGCTTCAGACATCTCAGAACCTCAGGCCAGTGATAAAGGATACCAGGCGAACCAGAATACCATCCAGTCCCCACAGGATCAGTGACATTACTGCGGTAACCGCAGCCACAATCAGCGTGGTGTGCAATGTTTCCTGGCGAGTCGGCCAAATGACCTTACGGACTTCGGTACGCGCTTCACGGGCAAAAGCAACGGTAGCTTTACCTTTTGTCGTTAACAGCGCGACACCACCCGCTGCAGCAATCAGAATTACTACGGCCAGCGCACGCAGCGGCAGCATAATGTCGCGATAAAGGTAGTTGCCGACAATCGCCACCAGGAGCAATGCCACCACAACGACCCACTTCATCGCTTCCAGGCCGCGCCCGCTTCCTTGAGCTTCGGTATTCGCACTCATAAACCAACCTGTCAGAAGTATTCTACAAACATTTTCACCCCGCGATCGCGAGGCAAACCAAATCGAAACGCGTATTAGCTTTTCGGATTATACGCCCTCAACAGAGCCTGTCTCAGCAATGATTATGACAAAGAAAATCACTGATGAGCCAGGTTCTGGTACGAAAGCGTGCAAAAAGGGCATCAAATGATGCCCTTTTAGTGCGCATTGCGTCAAATGTTATCGGCAATTAGCTCAGAACTTTTGCTACAACGCCCGCGCCAACGGTACGGCCGCCTTCACGGATTGCGAAACGCAGACCGTCGTCCATCGCGATCGGGTGGATCAGGGTAACAACCATTTTGATGTTGTCGCCCGGC